>DYGJ01000007.1 GCA_020724765.1 Thermotoga sp.
GGCCCACCGCTCGGGCTCCTCCCCGAACCGGGGAGCGAGCGCCCGCATCCCCGCCTCCACGGCGAGCATGTGCTTCACGAGGTTCTTCGTCTTCACCCTATCCTGGACGAGGGTCAGAGCTTCCTGTCGGTTCATCGGGTCTCCTTTCGCGGCGGGGATTGTACGCCGGACGATGCGCCGTGCGGACAGAGGTCGAGGAGCGGGCAGTCCGGGCAGCGGGGGGCGCGGGGGCGACACAGTTCGCGGCCGAGCTGGATGAGGTGGAGGTGGAGGTCCAGTTCCTCTCCTGGCGGGACGAGCGGAGCAAGGGTGTCGTGGGGGTCACCCCTGCCGTCCCACAGCCCCAGGCGCTGCGTGACGCGCGCGATGTGCGTGTCCACCGGGAAGAACGGCCGGCTGAACCCGAACAGGAGCACGACGTACGCCGTCTTTTTCCCCACGCCAGGCAGGGAGAGAAGCCACTCCACGGCCCTGTCGTCGGAGAGCTTCGCGAGGAAGTCCAGGGACAGGGTTCCCCGCTCGTCTTGGACCCGGCGCAGCACGTTCTGGATTCGCGCCGCCCGCTGGTGGTGGAGCCCCGCCCCCCGGATCGCGTCCGCCACCGCCTTTGTCGGGGCAGCCCGCACCTCCTCCCACGTCGGGAACGCCTCGCGCAGCGCAGCGTAGGCCACGTCCCGGTTGCGGTCCGAGGTGTGCTGGGAAAGAATGGTCCGCAGGAGCAGCTCCAGCGGACCGTTGTTGGGGCCGGTGCGGGTTGGCCCCAATGCTGTCTGTAGGCGGCGGGCCACCTCGCGGAGAACCCGTGGCTGTGGCATGGCTCCGAGGATAGGGCAAGAGGGGGATATGGACCAGGCAACCCGGCTGCGCGCCAACGCGTGGAGGATCGCCCACGCTGCGCTGAGAGCGGTAGACCCGGCCGCGGCGGTGGGCCGCGCTCTGTCCCGGGAGGGCGACCGGTTGCGGGTGGGGGAGAGGGTTTACGACCTCCGCCGGACGCGGCGCGTCGTGGTGGTGGGGCTGGGCAAGGCCGCGGCGCAGATGACGCGCGCGGTGGAAGAGATCCTCGCCGACCGGGTCGAGGCTGGTCTCGCGGTCACCGCCGATGGCTGTGCTGTTCCTACGACGCGGGTCGAGGTGGTCGAAGCCGGTCACCCGGTGCCGGACGCGCGCGGGCTCGCCGCTGCCCACCGGATCGCGGCGCTGGTGGACGGTGCGGGAGAGGACGATCTCGTGATCGTCCCCATCTCCGGCGGCGGCTCGTCGCTGCTGCCTCTGCCCGCGGGCGGCCTGTGCTTGGAGGACCTTGCCCGGGTGGGCGCGCTGCTGCTCACCAGCGGAGCGCCGATCGAAGAGGTGAACGCGGTTCGTAAGCACCTGTCTGCGATTCAAGGCGGGCAGCTCGCCCGGCGGGCAGCCCCGGCCCAGGTGGTGGCCCTGATCCTGTCCGATGTTCCGGGCGACCCGTTGGATGCGATTGCCTCCGGCCCCACCGTCCCCGACCCCACCACCTACGCGGATGCGGAACGGGTCCTCCGCGGTTACGCTCTGTGGGAAAGGGCCCCCGTCTCCGTGCGGAGGCACATCGCAGCCGGGATAGCGGGAAGCCTTCTCGAAACCCCCAAGCCCGGAGATCCTTTATTCACGCGGGTGCTGAACGTGCTGGTGGGCACGGGGAGATCAGCGGCGGAGGCGGCGCTGGCAGAGGGGGAAGCCCTGGGGTACCGAGGGATCATCCTCACCACCACCCTTGCCGGCGAGGCGCGGGTGGTGGGAAAGGTGATCGCCGCTGTGGCCCAGGAGGCGGTGCGGTTCGGCCGACCGGTGAAGAGCCCTGCGCTTCTCGTGGCAGCCGGGGAGACCACGGTCACCGTACGCGGGTCGGGCACGGGAGGCCGAAACCAGGAACTCGCCCTGTCCGCGGCCTGGGGGATCCGCGGGATCCCCGGGGTCGCGATCTGTGCCCTGGGCACCGACGGCCGGGACGGGCCCACGGATGCCGCGGGGGCGATCGTGGACGGCCAGACCGTGGATCGGATCCGGCGCAAGGGGATCGACGTTGGCGAAGCATTGGCTCAGAACAACGCGTACAGGGCGCTGGCGGCCGCGGAGGACCTGATGATTACCGGACCCACCGGGACGAACGTGGCCGACCTGTGCCTCGTGCTGATGGAGGAGGATGACGATGACCAAGGCGGAGAGCGGTTCGATCGTGGTGGTGCGGTGTCAGGATGGGGAGAGACTTCCCGAGGTTCTTCTCGGCGTCGGACTTGGAGCCGCGGGCCTGGTGGCGGGGATCGGGATGCTGCGCGACCTCGTCCTCGGGTACTGGGACGGGGAGAAGTACGTCGAGGAGAGGGTCGCGGAGCCGGTGGAGCTCCTCTCTCTCCAAGGGAACCTTGGCGACGAGGCGGGGAAGCCGGTGCTCCACGCCCACGTCGTCGCTGGGCGGAAGGGCGGCGAGGCGATCGGGGGGCACCTCCTGTCGGCGACCGTCCACAACACCGCAGAGATCCTGTTCCTCCGGCTGCCCGGCGTCCGCCTCGCTCGACGCCGCGGCGCGAACGGGCTTCTCGGCCTCTACCCCGAGGTCGCGGAGGGTTGACGCGTCTGTCGGGTGGGGCTACAACCGAACGGGCGAAGGTGGCGGAACTGGCAGACGCGCTGGCCTTAGGAGCCAGTGCCGCAAGGCGTGCGGGTTCGAGTCCCGCCCTTCGCACCACCTGGCCTCAAGCGAATCTGCCCGTATAATCCAAGGGTCAAGCGGGAATAGCTCAGTTGGTAGAGCGCCACCTTGCCAAGGTGGAGGTCGCGGGATCGAATCCCGTTTCCCGCTCCAAGTAGTGCCGAGGTGGCGAAACTGGCATACGCAGGGGACTTAAAATCCCCAGAGCGAAAGCTCGTGCGGGTTCAAATCCCGCCCTCGGCACAAGCGGGGTGGAGCAATTAGGCAGCTCGCCGGGCTCATAACCCGGAGGTTGCTGGTTCAAGTCCAGCCCCCGCAACCAGAAGGGCGGTGGGCCGGTTCACGGTTTCCGGTTTGAACCTGCAAACCGGGAACGGGTGAACCGGTGACCGGTTTTCGGCGGTGTAGCTCAACCGGCAAGAGCGCGCGGCCCATAACCGCGAGGTTCAGGGTTCGACTCCCTGCGCCGCCAGAGGGGCAGTTCGCAGGTTCAGCGGTTGACGGTTTCGGGAACTGACGAACCTGGGACTGACAACCGCCCAACCGAAGTTCCGGGGATGTAGCTCAGTTGGGAGAGCGCCGCGTTCGCAACGCGGAGGTCGGCGGTTCGAATCCGCTCATCTCCACCAGACCCGGTTGAATGTAGAACCGACGGCTGGGTATCCATCTCCGGCCGAACTGGCAACCTGTACTCGATCTCGATCCGCCGGTCGTCCACGATGATCATCTCGATCAACCCCGCCAAGAACGCCTTCCTCTCCGACTGCGACCCACCCTCCAGTGTCCTCTCAAGTTCCTCGGCGTAGCGGAGGACCGTCTCCAGGTCGACGCGGACCACCTGCATTGTCTACATCTCCTCAAGCATCGTGTCCCGCATCTCTTCAAGCGCGCTGACCGTCTTCCGCAGCTCGCGGATCCGCGGCCCGAGGTCGCCGAGGTCCACCTTCCCCGTCTCGATCGCCTCGATCAGGCGCCCCAGACGCGCCCGCAGCCCCACCAGTTCCTGGTCGAGCCCCGCCACCCGATCTTCCCTGGCTCTCCGCCTCTGCGGCGAGCTCTTGCCCATCTTCTACAGTTGGTTTTGAGGAGTTGTCTTCTGCAGGGCACTTCAGGAGACAGACTCAGGCCTTGGCACCAGGGGGGAGGGTTCGCCTCATCGGTGGAGGGACAGCCACGCCCACGGCCCCGAACACCTTGCCGACTACGCCCTTGAGCGGGGGCCGCAGGATGTAGTCCTTCCCCCGGTGACGGACCTCGACTTCCCGCACCTCGCCGAGGTCCCGCACCACGTCTTCCCACTCCAGCGCGTGCCCCTTCCTCGTGAGGCGCGCGCAGAGCTCGTGCCGCACCGCCAGGGCCAGGAAGCTCACGAAGATGTGCCCGGCGATCGTTGCGGCGTACTTGTGGAAGATCGGCCGCGTCTCGAGAAGATCCTTCGCCGCCCGGAAGAACCGCTCCACGGTGAGCAGACGCTTGTACTGAACTGCCACCTCGCCTGCCGGGAGGTCGGTGTTCGTCCGCAAGACCCACTTCCCGTTGTACCGGTCCTCGGCCTCCACCTTGCGGGGATCGATCCGAACGGAGTGCTTCTCCACCCGGAGGTACCGCCGGAACCCGCGGTTGCCCACGAGAGCCTTCGCCCCGTGGGTGAGCTTCTCCTGGAGAGCCTCCAGGATCAGCTCGCGGTCGGCCTTGTCCTTGGCCTCCTCGTCGGGGTTCAGGCACACGATGTACCGCCGGTCCTCGACCTTCACCTCCTTCACCCGGAGGTTGTCCTCGACCACCCGGTACCGCCCAGGATGGGACAGCACCACGTCCCGGACCTCCTTGGCCCGCCTGAGGCGCATCCCCAAGATGTACCCCAGACCCCGTTCTTCAAGACCCTCGATCACCTCGTCGCTCACCATCCCCCGGTCGGCGACGAAGCACACCTCCTGGAGAGCGAACCTCTCCCGCGCTCGGTCCACCACCGGCAGAAGCGCCCGCACGTCCGTCTGGTTCCCCCGGTACACCTCGCAGCTGATCGGCCGGCCGTCCCCGGAGAGCAGCGCCCCCACCACCACCTGGTGGAGCTCCGGCCGGTGATCGCGGGAGTGCCCCCGCGCCCCCAGCTCTCCTCCCTCCCCGTGGAAGTAGAGGCTCGTCGTGTCGAAGAACACGAGCCGGAGGTCTGTGAACAGGTCGCGGTTCCTCGCGAAGAGCTTCTCCTCGATCCGGTCCTTGTCCTCCCCCAGGAACCGCATCGCCCGGTACAGGTGGTGGAGCTCCAGGGAGTCAGATCCGGGGACGGCCACGTCCCGCAGGAACCGTACCGCCTGACGGTCGGACCCGGACTCGAACAGGCGGTGCAGCACACTGGCGAACACAGCCCGCTCCTCATCGAACGTGTACTTGCGCCCCTCCAGAACCTCCCCCAACACTTGGTCGACTCCGAGGTCTCGCCACACCCTCCCCACCACCAGGGCCGGACCCACGGACCGAACTGGAGTTGACCCGGTTTCGTGGACACCCTTAGGCTTGCACGGGAGGTGTTGACGATGCCGAGGACACGGACGCCGTACCCGCCGGAGTTTCGGCCTGCCTGCAGCAGGCAGGCGGCAGATGGTGGAGCTGGTTCGGGCAGGACGGACAGCGCGGGAGCTGGCGCGCGAGTTCGAGTCCTCGTACGAGACGATCCGGGGTTGGGTCAGGCAGGCCGACCGAGATGAGGGTCTCGACCCTTCGGGGATGACGACGGGGGAGCGGGAGGAGGTGCGCCGGCTGCGCCGTGAGAACCGACAGCTCCGCCTGGAGCGGGAGATCTTGGCAAAAGCCGCGGCCTGGTTCGCTCGGGAGACCGGCTCGGTACCGCCCGAGTCTACGAGTTCATGAGCGCACACCAGGCTCGCTACCCGGTGGCCACGATGTGCCGCGTACTGGAGGTCTCCCGCAGCGGGTACTACGCGTGGCTAGGGCGGTTCCCGTCGCGGCGGGCGCGGGAGGACGTGCGGTTACAGGAACAGGTCGAGGCGATCCACGCCCGGAGTCGGGAAACGTACGGAGCACCGCGGATCCACGCCGAACTGAGGGCGGAAGGGATCCGGGTGGGCCGCAAGCGCGTGGCGCGGCTGATGCGGGAGGCGAGGCTGGAGGGGGTGAGCCGACGGCGGCGCCGGGGGACGACGAAGCGCGACCCGGAAGCTGAACCGGCGGCGGACCTGGTGGAACGAGAGTTCACCGTTCCTGCCCCGGACCGGCTGTGGGCAGCAGACATCACGTACATCCCGACTGGGGAAGGGACCCTGTACCTGGCGGCGGTGGTGGACGCGTTCAGCCGGCGGGTGGTGGGGTGGGCGATGGAGGCGCATCTGCGGACGGAACTCGTGCTCAAGGCCCTGAACATGGCGATCGGACAACGTCGTCCGCGGGGAGTGATCCATCACTCGGACCACGGGAGTCAGTACACCGCAGTGGAGTTCGGGAAGAGGTGCCGGGAGGCCGGGATCCGGCCGTCGATGGGATCCGTGGGGGACTGCTACGACAACGCGCTGTGTGAGAGCTTCTTCGCGACCTTGGAGTGCGAACTTCTCGACCGGCGGACCTTTCGGACCCGGGATGAGGGGCGACGGGAGGTGTTCGCGTTCATCGAGGGCTGGTACAACCCGCACCGACGGCACTCCGCGTTGGGGTACGAAACCCCGGCGGGGTACGAACGGAGGTACCACCGGGAAGGGAGCGTTGCCGAGGAGACGGCGGAACCCGTCGATGTAGCGTCATTTGAACACAGGGGTCACGGATGACGACCACGGTCAGGCCGACGGCGTGGGCGTCAAGCGGTAGACTGTCCACCAAAGCGGGGCAACTCCACCCGAGTACTGAGCCATGCATCGGAGTACAACACCGAGTATCCTCACAGCGCTCCAGCCTACTTCCCGCCTGCACCTGAGGCGTTGACACTCCCGAGTTGAGGCGTAGTAGACCACCTTGGAGAGCGCACTACCACCGGGAGCAGGCCAGTGAAGCGCCGCGTGTTCCCGAACACGTGCTCGGTACTACCGTCGAGCGCTGCGAGTTCTTCCTTGCTGACGTCGACTCCGGGCTTGATCCGTTGAGAAGCGACAAGTCGATCGGAACCCGTTCTGTGGGGGCTACGAGAGGTCTTCCAGACGCCTCGACGAGCTGGCTGATATTGGCCGGTGCGGAGCGTCAGCGGGAGACGATGGGGCAGGCAGAGCCCGACATGTCGATGGACTGGCGGTGTGAGAAGACGGGGAGCCCGTGGAACCGATCGCCCTCGTATCAGTCGGGATCTTCGTCTGCACGGGACACTGAATCCCAGGAATTCAGAAGGGATGCTCCCTAGGATGCTCAGGATCTCGCGAAGTTTTGCGGGATTGGTGGTCCCGAGGAGGACCTTCACGCCACCTTGACCCCGCGCAGGGAGAGCGAGGTCGCGAAGTGGCAGGCGGTGTAGTGTTCCGCGCCTTGGTCCACGAGCTTGGGGATCTGCTGGGAGCAGATCTCCTTGGCGTAGGAGCACCGCGGGTGGAACCGGCAGCCGGGGGGAGGGTTGACCGGGCTCGGCACATCGCCCTCTAGGAGGATCCGATCGGACTCGTAATCCGGGTTGGGCACGGGCACCGCGGAGAGGAGTGCCTCGGTGTACGGGTGCAGCGGGTGGGTGAACAGGGTCTCCGTGGGCGCCAGCTCGACGATCACCCCGAGGTACATCACGGCCACCCGGTCCGAGATGTGCTTGACCACGGACAAGTCGTGGGCCACGAACAGGTAGGTGAGGCCGAAGTTCGCCTGGAGGTCTTCGAGCAAGTTCAACACCTGAGCCTGGATCGACACGTCGAGGGCTGAGACGGGCTCGTCGCACACCACGAGCTGGGGGTCGAGAGCGAGGGCCCGGGCGATCCCGATGCGTTGACGCTGGCCGCCGGAGAACTCGTGGGGGTAGCGCCGCATGTGCTCGGGCTTGAGGCCGACCGCCTCCAGGAGCTGCGCCACCCGCTTCCGCATCTCTTGGCCCCGGGCGACCCGGTGCACGATGAGGGGCTCGCCGATGATGGCGCCGATCGTCATCCGCGGGTTCAGCGACGAGTACGGGTCCTGGAAGATGATCTGCATCTCCCGGCGCAGAAGCTTCATCTGGCGGCGGTGGATCGTGGCCACGTTGACCGTGCCGTTCAGGGTTTTAGAGCGGAACCACACCTCGCCGGCGGTCGGCTCGATGAGGCGGAGGATGGACCGACTGCACGTGGTCTTGCCGCAGCCTGATTCCCCGACCAGGCCCAGGGTCTCCCCTTGGGGGATGAACATGTCTACGTCGTCCACGGCCTTGACCCAACCCACCGTGCGCCGGAACACGCCCTTCTTCACCGGGAAGTACTTCTTGAGGCCGCTTACCTTCAGCAGGATTCCGTCCATGGCTGGTGTCTCGACGGTCATGCCGTCTCCTTGTACAGCCAACACGCGGTCTTGTGCTCGGGGCCCACCGCGATCAACGGGGGCATGTCTTTCGTGCACACCTCCATCACATGGGGGCAGCGCGGGTTGAACGGACACCCCGGCGGGGCGTCCAGAGGATCGGGTACAACGCCCGTAATCGGTTCCAGCCTCTGTTTCTTCGTCGCCAGCGACGGGATGGAGTGGAGAAGTCCCTGGGTGTAGGGGTGCTTCGGGTCGTGGAACAACGGGCGGACCGGAGCCTGCTCGACAACCTTACCCAGGTACATCACCACAACGTCCTGGCACATCTCGGCAACCACGCCGAGGTTGTGGGTGATGAACATGATTGAGGAGCGGAACCGCTTCTGAATGTCGCGCATCAGGTCGAGGACCTGGGCTTGGATCGTCACGTCGAGGGCGGTGGTGGGCTCGTCGGCGATGAGAAGCGAGGGGTTACAGGACAGGGCCATGGCGATCATCGCCCGCTGCCGCATCCCTCCCGACAGCTGGTGGGGGTACTCGTCCACGCGCTGCTCAGGGAGGGGGATTCCCACCTGGCGCAGGACCTCGATTGCCCGCTGGCGGGCCTCTTTCTTCCGTGTCCTCTGGTGGAGCCGGATCGCCTCCATGATCTGGTAGCCGATCGTGAACACGGGGTTCAACGAGGTCATCGGCTCCTGGAAGATCATCGCGATCTCCTTGCCCCGGATCGAGCGGTACTCGCGGCCTTTCGGATTGAGCGAGGTGAGGGTGACCGGATGGCTGTTGCGGTGGAAGACGATCTCTCCCCCGGTGATCTTCCCCGGCGGCATGGGCACGAGGCCCATGATGGACAAGGCGGTCACGCTCTTCCCGCACCCCGACTCCCCGACCACACCCAACGTGCGCTCGGGCTTGATCGCGAACGACACGCCGTCCACGGCCTTCACTACGCCGTCTTCAGTGTAGAAGTGGGTATGCAGATCGCGGAGTTCGACGAGGGACATGACGCCTCCTCGCTAGAGGACGGCAAGAAGGAGGCCGAGGACGAGGAACGCGCCGCCGAGGACTCCCGTGGCGAGCTTCTTGGGGTCCTTCGACACGTCCCGCCCGAATACGGTGCCGGACATGCCCGACCCGAACGCCCCGCCCATCGAGGCGTGCTCGGACATCTGGAGGAGAACGAGGCCGATCAGGGCGAGGGCGTCCGCAAGGAACACGATCTGTAGCACCGTTCTGAATGCTGCCATCCCATCACACTCCAGCTGCGTAGTATAGCGATCCTCTCCGCAGACGCAACTGAGGGCGGCGTCGCTCTCCTAAGCCAGCTACAATGGGAACCCATGCCCAAGTACGTGTTCGTCACCGGTGGCGTGGTCTCCGGCCTGGGGAAGGGTGTGCTTGCGGCGTCGCTGGGATGCCTGCTCCAGGCGCGCGGGGTGAAGGTGACCCTTCAGAAGATCGACCCCTACATCAACGTGGACGCGGGGACGATGAACCCCTACGAGCACGGCGAAGTGTTCGTGACGCGGGACGGTCTGGAGACGGACCTCGACATCGGCCACTACGAGCGGTTCCTCGGCCAGGATCTCGGGGAGGCGAACTACCTCACCACCGGTCGCGTGTACCGCGACGTGATCGCCAGAGAGCGCGTGGGCGACTACCTCGGCCATACCGTACAGGTCATCCCCCACATCACCGACGAGATCAAGCGCCGCATCCGCGGTGCCGCGGAGGCCACGGGCGCCGACGTGGTGGGGGTGGAAGTGGGAGGGACGGTGGGAGACATCGAGGGCCTGCCCTACCTCGAAGCGATCCGCCAGCTGCGCGACGAACTGCCGCGACCGGACGTGGCTGTGGTCCACCTGTCGTACGTTCCCATCCTGTCCACGACCTCAGAGCTCAAGACGAAGCCCACCCAGCATTCGGTGAAGGAGCTGCGCACGGCGGGGATCCAACCCGACTTCATCGTCGCGCGCTGTCCGGTCGAGCTCCCGAACGGCTTGCGGGACAAGATCGCCCTGTTCTGCGACGTGCCCCGCGAGCACGTGATCGCTGGCCGTGATCTGTCCACAATCTACGGCGTGCCCCTCGCGATGAGGGCGGAAGGGCTGGACACGAAGCTCCTCGCGCGGCTCGATCTCGCTGCCGGAGAGGAGGACCTCACGGCGTGGAAGGAGTTCGTGGGACGCCTCGAACGACCGGCGCGGACCGTTCGCATCGGGATCGTAGGCAAGTACGTCGAGCTTCGCGATGCGTACTTGTCGATCCTCGAGGCGCTCCACCACGCCGGGGCCGCGCTTGCGGCCCGCGTCGACGTGGGCTGGATCCCGTCGGCCGTGGTGGAGCGGGAGAGAGAACGGGCACTCGCCGGGTTCGCGGGGATCCTGATTCCGGGCGGATTTGGAGAACGGGGGGTCGAGGGGAAGGTGTTCGCTGCCGACTACGCCCGGCGGGCCGGGATGCCCTACTTCGGGATCTGCCTCGGGATGCAGGTCGCCGCGATTGCGTTCGCCCGGGAAGCGCTGGGGTGGGAGAAGGCGAACTCCGCGGAGTTCGATCCGACTACGCCGTACCCGGTGATCGACCTCCTCCCCGAGCAGGGCGGTGTCACGGCCAAGGGGGGGACGATGCGGTTGGGCGAGTACGCGATGGAGATCGTGCCAGGATCTCGCCTCCACCAGATGTACGGCGTGACCGAGGTTGGGGAGCGCCACCGGCACCGCTACGAGTTCAACCCTCTCTTCCGCGAGGCGTTCACCGCGGCCGGTTTGCGGCCGTGCGCTGTGTCCCCGGACGGACGGCTCGTCGAGGCGGTGGAGGCGCTCGACCACCCGTGGTACGTCGGCGTCCAATACCACCCGGAGTTCCGGTCCCGTCCGCTCACGCCGCATCCTTTGTTCCTGGGCTTCGTCCAAGCATGCCTTTCCTAGAGGGCCGGGGGGGAGTTCCTGGGTCCGGGGACCGACGGTGCGCGGGCCACCAGCGCAGCGATCCCCGCTGGACACCACGCAACCCCGGTCGGCACAGGTGCTCGCCGCTGCGGGCGCCGCGATGGTGTAGCATCGCAGCGTGTCTGCGCACGACCGCAGTCCACCGCCGAGATCGCAGAGAAGTCCCGAACGGAATGGGTAGGACTATGGCCACAAGGTCCGGCTGGTCGGTGTTCTCTGCGGTGAAGATCCCGTCCGCGATGGCGTCGGGGACGAGCCCCGACGCTACGACGCGAGGTGTGGGTTGCGTAGCGGCAGACCTGGTGTCCGCCGGCCGTTTCCGGAACCGAACCGCCGTCGGGGACAAACCCCGACGCCACGCTCTCCCCTCTGCGGTGGATCGCTGCCCAGCCGCGGGGATCCGATCTGCTCCGCGCAGTCGAAGGATCCGCGGGCCGTTTCTGGCTCTGTCCTTGGCGTTCACGGGCTTGTTCACGCTCACCGCGGCGGGGCAATCGGTGCAGGCGGAGGCCCCGTGGCTGACCGTGTACGACGAAACAGGTCGGCCGAAATGGGAGGTGCGGATGGAGACGCTCGTCCGCACCACCGACGGCTGGGAAGGGAAAGCCGTCGAGGTCCAGCTCTACCACGAAGGTGCTCCGCGCCTGGTGCTTCGCGCGCCGCGGATCCGCGCCGATCGCTACGGCCGCGAGTGGACCCTGTTCACCGACGAACCGTCAACCGACGAACCGATTGTTGGCGAGGGCGAAGGATTCTCGTTCACGTGCCAGGAGGCACGGTGGACCGGGGGCCTGCTGCTCGTCCACCTCACGGCTGAGGGACGGGGGGTGGCCTTGTCATCGGTGGAGGCGCGGTGGGACGTTGGGGACACGGTCCACCTCGCCGGGGCAGAGGTGGAGTTCGGGGGGTGGCAGCTGACGTTCGAAACCGGGCGGTACGAGCTCCAGCACGACCGGTTGGTGGCGGGCGAAGTGCGTGCAGCTGGTCATGGGGTAACACTTACAGGCACAGCGCTGGTGGCTTGGCCCGAGCAGGGGAAGCTCCACATCGAGGAGGCCCACCTTGTCCGAACTCCTTGAGGGACTGGACCTCGTCCGGGCGTTCGGCCGCCGCCGGGCGGTGGACGATCTCACGGTTGCGTTCCGGGCCGGCGAGGTCACTGGGCTCCTCGGTCCGAACGGCGCGGGCAAGACGACGACCCTGTACCTCCTCGTGGGGTTCCTTCGCCCCACGGACGGGTCGGTGCGGCTGGATGGCCGGGAGATCACCCGGCTTCCGTTCTTTCTCCGGGCGCGAGCCGGGGTCCACTACCTGCCCCAGGAGCCCTCGGTGTTCCTCCGCACCACAGTGAAAGGAAACCTGCACCTGGCTTTGGAAGGGCTGCGTCTCAACTGGAACGCGCAGGTCGAGGTTGTGGTGAACGAGCTGGGACTGACCGACCTCCTCGGCCGCCCGGTCGGGAAGCTGTCGGCAGGAGAGCGCCGCAAGGTCGAGGTGGCGCGAGCCCTCGTGGCCCGGCCGGCGTTCCTGCTCCTCGATGAGCCGTTCTTGGGCGTGGACCCGCTTACTGTGGCTGAACTGGCCGCGCTGCTCCGGCGGCTGGCGCACTCCGGCATCGGAATCGCGGTCTGTGATCACAACGTGCGCGACACGCTCCGTATCACGGACCGGGCGTACCTCATTCATCAGGGAAGGCTTCTCTGCGCAGGGACGCCCGACGAGATCGTTGCGGATCCTCAAGCGAGGTTGGCGTACCTCGGCGAAGGTTTTTCGCTGTAGCGTCGGGGTTCACGCCCGACGGGATTTCGTCGCACAAAGTGCGACGCTACGGAACCCAGGAGATCTCACCGCCGAGCACGCGGAGGACGCCGAGAATGCGTCCCTGACTGGCTATACGGATGACGGCCGACGGATCACGGATACGAACCGGCGCCCTCCAGGGCGAGGAGGCGCTTCTTCCAGTTCAATCCTGGTCCGAAGCCGCCCAGCCCTCCGCTCGCGGGCAGGACGCGGTGGCACGGGATGAGGATCGGAACCGGGTTCGCCCCCACAGCCTGCCCCACGGCCCGCGCCGCGCGGGGTCGCCCCACCCGAGCTGCCAGTTCACCATAGGCAACCGCAGCCCCGTACGGGATTCGCGCGAGTTCGCGCCACACGGCTCTCTGGAATTCGGTCCCGTGGAGGGCAAGGGGGAGATCGAACGCCGTACGCGTGCCGCGGAAGTACTCCCCGAGCTGGCGGGTGAGCGTTTTCACGACAGGGGGAGGAGGCCGTAGCTCACCGGGCGGGGGGCCGGGGAACCTCAATTCGACGAGGTTCTCTCCTTCCGCTGCTGCGTAGAACTCCCCCCACGGGGTGGCGACCTGCGCCCAGGGCATGGGCGCATCGTACCGATCCCGGCGGCGTTGGGCAACGGAGCGTGTTGGCCTGTTCTCCCCCTGTCCGTACAATGGCCACGATGCGGGTTCTCGCGCTGGGGTGGGAGATCGAAGGGGCGGGCGTGTTGCGGGCGGAGTTCGCTTCCGCCGACTCGCTCGCGAGCTACGATGCTGTGTTGATCGACCCGGAGCCATTGCCCTCTCTTTGGCTTCTCCAGGCTGTGCTTGAGCCGGACGGGGTGTGGCGCCTTCACCCCGGCCGGGACCTCGGTCTGTCCCGAGCCCTGGACAACCTCGTCTCCGCTCGTCGGGCGGAGGTCGAGGACCTCCTTCTCCGCGGGGGAGGGGTGGTGGTCGTCCGCGTGCGGGCGCCGGGAGAGGGTGTTGAGATCACGGGAAACCCACCCCATCGCTTGGATCGGTACGCGTTTCTTCCCCGGACGTCCCTCGTTTCCGGCCCCCACCACCTCGGTCTTCCTGGAGGGTTGAAGATCGTCCCCCGCCGAGGCCGCGACCTTGCGGTATCGGACCGGGCGCACCCGGTGGGCCCCTACCTTGATGCGTTCGCTCCGCTCGGCTACGAAGCCGTGCTCGTGGCAGCTCTCGGCGCTCCCCTCGCCTCGTTTGGGCGGGTGTTGGCCACCAACCGCGTCGGCGACGTGATCGCGTGGGAGCTGCCCCTCGGAGCAGGGCGGATGCTGTTTCTCCCTTCGTTCCCGGGCGCATCTCCGGCCGAGGTTGGTGAGCGTCTCCTGCCGGTGGTGGCGGCTCTCCTGGACGAGCCGTTGCCGGTGGAGCTTCCGGACTGGATCTCGGGGTTCGATCTTCCGGGCGAGGACGAACTCCGCCGCAACGAGGAGGCGTTGGCCCGGGAACAGGAGAGGCTGCACCGGAAACAGGCGGACCTCGGGGAGACGCGCCGGAGCTACGACGTCCTGCGCGCCCTCCTCGCCCCGCGGGGAGTCCTCGGCCTGGCTCAGGCCGTCCAGGCGGCGTTCGATCGTTTGGGGTTCACCGTTTCCCCGCTCCACGAGGCCCCGGCCACGGTGGTGGCCGCCTCTCCCGACGGGGACCTCCTCGTGCGGGTGGCCGTGTCGCTGTTCGGCCCGGTCGGACCCGAGGAGCACCGGGCCCTCCTTCTGGACCTCGACCGGCTCCGGGCGGAGGGTGGGCAGGATGTCCGGGGGATGCTCGTCTGCTTGGCCGAGCCGCGGCTGGATCCCCGTCGGCGGGGTCCGCAGTGGGCGGAGTCCGTGCGCCGCGGGTGCCGGGACCACAACCTCCTCCTCACGTCGTCGGCGGACCTGTTCCGGGCTGTACGGCACGTGCTATCCCATGGCGACGCTGACGAGGTAAGGAAGGACCTCGTATCGGCGGCGGGGGAGTGGCGGTGGAAGAGCTGACGCTGGGGCTCATCCTCGCCCTGGCGGTCGTGCCGGTAGCGGCCTGGGGAAGCCCGCGGTTTGCCCGCCGGATTCGGGCTGGCCAGCGGATCCGACCCGAAGGGCCTGTTGATCATCAGGGCAAGACCGGCACGCCGACGATGGGCGGCATCGTCCCCCTCGCCCTCGTCTTCGCCGGGACGGGCGTGGTGTGGGCCCTCGGTCCGGGCCCGTCGACGGCGGGCGTCTTCGTGCTCCTCTCCACGGCCGCCGGGAGCCTGATCGGGCTCGTGGACGACCTCCGTTCTCAGCGGCGGGGCGCCTCAGTCGGGTTCTTCCCCCATCAGACGCTCCTTGCCCAGGTGCTCTGCGCAGGGCTCCTCTGCCTCCTCGTGCCGAGCCTGAGAGAGCTGGAGTTCGCCGTTCCCTTTTCTGTAGCACGCCTGCCCCTTTCAGTGCTTCCTCTGTGGGCCTGGGTGCCACTCGTGATCGTGGGGTTCATGGGCGCGATCAATGGGGTCAACTTTGCCGATGGGCTCGACGGTCTCGCCAGCGGGGCCTGGATCCTCGCCGTGCTGGGACTCCTGCTCATCAGCAGAGGGGCTGAGCTGCAGGGGATTGCCCTCGTTGCGTTGGGGGCAGGTGGGGGCTTCCTGTGGGCGAACACATTCCCGGCCCGCGTGTTCATGGGAAACGTGGGTTCAATGGGCCTGGGCGGTTTTCTGTTCGGGTTTTCGTTTGCATCGGGCGGCCTGTTCTTCCTTCCCCTCGCGGGAGGGTTGTTCGTGTTGATGGTCCTTTCCGTGATCCTTCAGGTTGGAAGCTACAAGCTGACCGGCGTTCGGCTGTTCAAGATGGCGCCGTTCCACCACCACTTCGAAGCGGGATCGGTGCCCTGGCCGCACCGGATCCGGAGTCCCGGGTGGCCGGAGCCGAAGGTCGTGGTCCGCTTGTGGGTGCTGGGAGGAGCGTTCGCCCTTCTGGGCGTGCTCGCCGGCACGTTCGGCTAGCAGTCCGTGTGAGCATGGCCCGCGGGGCCTACGGCCACCTGTCTGCCGACAGGCAGGCGCGGACAAGATCGGATCCCCGCGGCTGGGCAGCGATCCACCGCAGAGGGGAGAGTGTAGCGTCGGGGCTCGTCCCCGACGGCCGGAAAGGCGGTTTGCCGGTTGGCGGTTCGCTGGTTCCGTGAACGGCCGTCGGACACAGGGTCCGCCGCTACGAAATCGGGGTGGTTTCGGGATTACGTAGCGTCGGGGTTCATCCCCGACGGCAGTTCGGTTCCGGAGACGGCCGGTGGGCACGAGGTTCGCCTCCACGTACCCCCCTCGCGGCGCCCGCAGCGGCGAGCACCTGTGCCGACCGGGGTTGCGTGGTGTCCAGCGGGGATCGCTGCGCTGGTGGCCCGCGCACCGTCGGTCCCAGGACCCGAGGCTTCCCCCGCGGACTACCAGTCGCATGAGAAGGCCGTGGTCCGATCCTGCACCTAGGCCGGGGGACGGGGAAGCTGGGGGTTGGCGTAGCAGTACAGGCATCCGCCTGGACAGCACATCGTGTAGGAGCCGATGTCCACGCTTTCCGTGCACAGGCAGTTCGCTCTCTGGCCGCGGTCTCGTCGATGGGGAGCGATCTCGCGTCGCGGGTGGAGTCTGGTGAGGCGGGTTCCGTCGATGCACGGCGAGCGAAGGATGCCCGCCTGCTCGAGGCTTGGATCGCTGCACGCGGTGAGGCGGACCCCGTGGATGCGGGCGATGTCCAACAATTGGGCTGCGATGTGGGACTTCTCCTCCGCGGAGGGGTCGTACCCGTTCACCTTTCGGCGAAGGATCTTCCCGTACAGGGTGGCGAAGCTCACCCGGATGTTCTGGATCCCTGCGCGGGAGCATCGCTCGAACAAGGGCTCGGCATAGGGAAGGTTGCTCTTGATTCGGCTCCCGTCATGCCAATGAACGATCGGGTCGAACCGCACCACCACCCGTTCCGGGGACCCGCACAGGCCGATGAGGTCCGGGAGCTGAAGAATCGCGATCTCCCATGGGGGCACGCCTGGCTCCAACCGGCTCCCTCCCAGGCCGGTCACGGTGAAGTGGACGAACAGCTGGTCGTGCTGATCCAGGATGGCCCGCAGCTCTCGATCCGCCAGAAGACGGGAGTAGTCCTTCGACCACAGGACGAGGGTGTGGACCTCTTTCGGCCGTAGGGGCACGGTGCGGCGCCCTCCGTAGGGAAGGTGGACGGTCGCCTCACCCCGTTGAAGGACTGCCTTCAGCCAAGGAAGGTGCCACCGGGGGAGGTCGGTACGGCGAGAGGCGGAGATGATCCGCCGCGGAAGAGGTGTGCCGGGGGTGGGACTTGAACCCACACAGGGAGTGGATACCCCACTGGATCCTGAGTCCAGCGCGTCTGCCAATTCCGCCACCCCGGCTCGGCTCCATTCTATGGCGAGGGGAAGGGGGGCACAAGATTTGACGCCGCTCCCCGAGATCCGTAGACTGTCGCCCGGGTGAGGGACAACATGGCCGAGCTCAAAGACTTCCGCGTGTTCGCGGACCTGAAACCGGACGACCTGAAGAAGTTGGGTGCGTTGGTACGATCCATCGACTACGGCGCGGAAGAGCTTCTGTTCATGGAAGGGGCCCCCGCGTTCGGGTTCTACCTCGTGTTCTCCGGCGCGGTGAAGCTCGTCAAACGCTCGTCCAAGGGCAAGTCCCAGATCCTGAAGATCGTCGGCCCGGGCGGGCTGGCCGGAGAGACGACCCTCTTTGACAAAGGCCTCCACAACGCGTACGCGAAGACCCTCATCCCGTCCAAGATCGGGTTTATCGAGCGCGGGGACTTCTTCTACTTCCTCGAGCACTACCCGAAGACCGTGTTCCGCTTTTTCGAGCACATCTCTCAAGAGCTGAAGGCTTTTCAGAACAAGCTTGCCGAGCGGTCGTACGCCTCGTCCAAAGAGCGGCTGTCCCGTCTCATCCTCGCCTTGGATCGGCTTCATCTCGAGCTGTCGCGAGCCGAGCTGGCCGAGATGGCAGGCGTCTCTTCGAAGACCGCGATTCGGACGCTCGGGGAACTTGAGTCCCGGGGCATCGTCGCCATCAACAACCGGCGGATCTCGGTTCTCAAGGAAGACTACCTGAAACGCCTCATCGAACCATACTCCGTCCACAACGACGAAGCCGTGATCATCTGATCCTCGATTTGCAGGGACGGGGTGATCCGTGTCCTTGGCGGAGGGTTGGTGATTAGGGATAGTCGGGCGATGTCACGCGAGAAGCTGACCCAACGCAGGCGGATGTGGGTAGCGGTGGGTCTGTACGTGGTATGCGCTTCAGTCCTGTGGGGAACTGCAATCCCGTTCGGATGGGACATGGCTGTGGGAGCGGAGCTTCCTGTCCTGCTGTCCGTGCTGGGCGTGGTTCTGTTCATCGTGTCGTTTCTGTTGGGGTGGTCTGGGACGCTCGTTGCCTGGGCGGGGGCGGGGCTGCTGACGCTGCCGCTCTTGGTGATCCCGGAGTTCATGCTCTCCCAGCCGGTGATGGGGGCGGTGATCCCGGTTCTGTTTGCGGGCATCGCTGTTCTCGGGAGAGGCGTGGGGTTCTTGTGGGGCCAACGGACTTGGCACCGAGAGACCCGCGAGATGGTGGAGGACTGCTACGGCCGTGACCTGTTCGAGAACTCGCTCAACATCATCCACGTGGTGAGCAACCGAGGGAACGTGAACCGACGCAACCGGCGGTCGCGGGAGCTGTTGGGTTGGCCTGATCGGCAGTCGCTCCAGATTTCGGCGTACGTGCACCCTGAGGACACTGACCACTTCAAAGACCTGTTGAAGACCCTCTTCGAGCGGGGCGAGTTGCGCCAGGAACGGCTGCGCTTCCGATCAGAGGGAGGCCGTGCGATCACCGTGGACATCCAAGGGCGGCGGGTCACGGGCACGGTGGCCGTGCTCGAAGCCCAGGACCGATCCGAGGTTCAATCCCTCGAACACAAGCTGCGCGAGCAGGAGGCGCGGTATCGGTTCTTGATCGAGGACGGGATCGACACCCTCGATCTGGGTGTCATCCTGTGGGACGAGCGGAAGCGCATGCTGTGGGCGAATCAGGCGGTGAACGAGCTGTTTAGGATCGACCGCGATGAGCTGGTCGGATTGCCCGCGGATCGCGTTTGGGGAAGAATCGCCGCGCTTCTCGACAACGCGGATGACTACGTGGCCCTGGTCAGGGACGCGTACCGGTCTGGCGCAGGGGTGGAGCACTTCGTGACGCGCATTCGCCCTGGCTCCGGCGCGGTGGAACGGGTTATCCAGTACCGCTCCATCCCCATCGAGACAGCCCGCTACCGCGGGGGGCGCATTGACTACTACGCGGACATCACCGAGCTCAAGCGATTGGAAGAGGAGTTGCGCCAGGAGAAGGCCCAGCTCGATGAGGTGAACAAGAACCTGAGGAACTTCAGCGACGTGGTGTCGCACGACCTGCGCAACCCGACGCGCACCGCCCTCGGCTACCTCACCTTGATCCTCGATCGTCACAGCAATGGCGAGCTTCCTCCTGAGGTGCGCGCTGACCTGGAGAAGGCTCAAGCCCGGTTGAGGCGGCTGGACCAGCTCATCGTGGACCTCACCAAGTTCTCCCAAATGAGGGTCGATCCGTTCCGGTTCGAAGAGGTCGACGCGGGGAAGCTGGTCCAAGAGGTATGCGAGGATCTGGGCGACCGGATCAAATCGGTGAGCGTGACGATCGCCGACGACCTGCCCCGGGTGTGGGCGGTGCCGTCGCTGTTGCGGGATGTGTTCCAGAACTTGATCTACAACGCCGCCAAGTTCAACGACAAGGCGTTGCCGATGGTGGAAGTGGGATGGAAGCCCTATCGCGGGGACTCATACCTCTTCTACGTGCGGGACAACGGTCCTGGCATCGAAGCCGACTATCTGGACATCATCTTCAAGATCTTCGAGAAGCTGGATACGAAAACCGAAGGCACCGGGGCCGGCTTGGCGATATGTCGCCGGATCGTGGAAGAGCACGAGGGGCGGATATGGGCGGAGTCGGAAATTGGCATCGGAACCACGTTCAGCTTCACGATTCCCCGGGTGCCGGCGAACAAAGGGGTGGAGAGCGATGCCCGTTGAGAGGCGAATGATTGTCCTCGTGGTGGAAGACGACGAGTCTCACTACGAGCTGATCGAAAGGTCCGTGCGCGGCCTCGAGAAGGCCGGGACGCGGTACGACCTACATTGGGTCCAGGACGGGGCCGAGGCCTTGGACTTCCTGTTTCGCAAAGGGAAGCGCAAGGAGGCTCCCCGTCCGAACCTCGTGCTGCTTGACCTCCGGCTTCCCAAGAAGTCGGGGCTAGAAGTCCTCGAGGAGATCAAGAAAGACGAGAAACTCCGCAAGATCCCGGTGGTGGTCCTCACCGTGTCCACGAGCGACGAGGAGATGGCGCGGGCGTACGATTCCGGGGCGGCGGGGTTCCTCAACAAGCCGGCGAGTCAGGACGATTTCGATCGCCTTCTGAACACGGTTTGGGACTACTGGCGGATCGTTCGCGTTCCTGACTGAGCCAGGGGTCTGCGGCGGTGGGCGCACGTGCGGCATCACGCGGTGCGCCTTGTCCTTTGGAATCGAGCCCGGGGGAGTAGGGTAAGGAAGAGGCACGGCCGCGGCAAGCTTGGTAGCCGAGCGGGGTTCCTAACCCACAGGATACCGCTCAGATCAGTGCGGCGCGCGGTCGAGATCCGCTTCCTGGCCTCCTGTTCCTCGCCTCGGGGAGGGACTCCGGTCCCTCCCCCCTCTCTTTTCTTGCACGCACGATCGGGTGGGCGTTTCAGGTGCTGCTGAAGGGGTTAGGGTCGGTCTGGATTCCTGTTTTCACGCGTTGTCCTCTGTCCCCAACAGGGGTAGAATCCTCCCACCGGGCGCGGACGCTCGGAACATCCTAACCAAGGGGGGATCTGCGGTGCGTAAGTGGCTGGGTTTGGCGTTGGTCGTGATGTTGGCGGCAACGCCGGTGTTTGCCGGCAAAGTGGCGGTGGTCCTCGACGTCGGCGGACGAGGCGACCTCTCGTTCAACGACATGGGGTTCAAGGGTACGGATCAGGCGGCCGACGACTTCGGCCTGGAGATGGTCGAGGTTCAGAGCGCAACGGCGGCGGACTACCTGCCGAACCTGCGCAACCTCGCCCGAACCCGCGAGTACGACCTCATCATCTGCGTGGGGTTCCTCCTCGGCGACGCGCTCGACCAGGCGGCGGCGGAGTTCCCGAACCAGAAGTTCGCGATCATCGACTCGGTCGTCGATGCGCCGAACGTGATGAGCATCGTGTTCCGCGAGAACGAGATGTCTGCTCTTGTGGGCGCGCTCGGGGCGATGGCCGCCGCTCACTACGGCTACCCGAACGTGGGCGTGGTGCTCGGGATCGAGATCCCGGTTTTGTACCACTTCGAGGCCGGGTACCGGTTCGGCATCGACTGGGGGAACAAGAAGTACGCCGCGGTGACGGGAACGGCAAAACCGACGGGCCTTCTGTACACGTACACTGGGTCGTTCAGCGACATCGCGCTGGGGAAGGCGGCCACCGAGGCCATGCTCGCCCAGGGCGCGGTCGGGGTGTACAACGTGGCGGGGCCGCTCGGGATCGGCGACCTCGAGGCGATCACCGAGTTCCACCGCAACAAGGGAACCAAGTCCGGCCCGCCGTACTACTTTGGTGTGGACGCGAACCAGGACTGGCTTGGGAAGGCCATGCACGCGCTTGCGAGCGGGATGAAGCGGGTGGATACCGGCTGCTACACCGCGGTGAAGGCCGTGGTGGAGGGGACGTTCGTCGGTGGCATCACCAGCCTCGGCCTCGCCGAGGGTGGCGTGGGAATCAGCAAATTCATCGATCTCCTTGAGTTCATCGACTTCGGCATCTCTGCCGGCGCGCTGAGGCTCGAGGACCGCGACGAGACCCTTGCTAACTGGGCGGTCAACCGTGGGACGATCCCTGCGTGGATCTGGCGGGCGGTTGATGAGCTCGAGGCCGGGATCCTCGACGGGACGATCCTTGTTCCGACCGCGGATACGGGGGCCGAGATGCAGGCCATCCGCGCCCGGTACACGCTGGGCGCGCCGTAGGCTCAGTTCAGTGAGAAAGCACAGGGGAGAGGGCGCCCAGCGCACCCTCTCCCCTTGTTCTTCCTGCGTCAGCGTCCGGAGGCGCGTGCATGAGCCAGACCTCAAACCGTAGCGACACAGAGAAAGGAGACGGGTACTTCCTTCGGGCGGAGGGGATCAGCAAGATCTACTCTGACGGCACGGTTGCACTTCGGGATGCGACCGTGGAGCTCCGTCCCGGGGAGATCGTGGGTCTCCTCGGTGAGAACGGGGCAGGCAAGACCACCCTCACCAAGATCCTGTCCGGACTTCTTCCCCCGACACGGGGCAGGGTGGTATCTCCGCGAGGCCAGGTGAAGTTCGCCAGCCCGCGCGAGGCCCTCGACTTCGGGATCGGGATGGTCCACCAGCACTTCGCCCTCGTAGGCACGTTCACCGCGGTGGAGAACGTGGCGTTGTCCCACGAGCGCCCGTTCGTGCCCCTCACCCTGTCGGCAACGCGGGAGCGGCTGGAGGGGCTGATGGCGGAGAGCGGGCTCAAGGTCCCGCTCGATGTTCCTGTGGAGAAGCTCGCCGTGGGCGAGCAGCAGCGGGTGGAGATCCTCAAGGTTCTGTCCCAGAACGTGAACCTCCTCATCCTCGATGAGCCCACCTCCGTGCTCACCCCGCTCGAGGTCGATGAGCTGTTCAAGCTCCTACGGCGACTGCGGGACGAGGGGAAGGCGATCGTCCTCATCACCCATAAGCTGAAAGAGGTGGGTTCGATCACCGACCGCGTGATCGTCCTGCGCAAGGGCGCGGTGGTGGGCGATGTGCAGATGGCTGAAGTGACGAAAGAGGAACTGGCCCAGCTCATGGTGGGGAAGGAGATCGGGACTCGGGCCGCGCAGGCGGTCGAGCTCTCAACCGACGCCATCCCCGTCCCCATCAGCCGGCACAAGGAAGAGGCCAAGCGAGGATCTGGAGTTCTCCACGTCGAGAACCTGTCGGTCGCCGGGGATACGAAGTCGAAGGCCGTGGATGGTCTCACGTTCGATGTCTTCGGCGGGGAGATCTTCGGGATCGCTGGGGTAGAGGGCAACGGCCAGACCGAGCTTGTCGAAGCGCTGACCGGGCTCCGCCCCGCGATGGAGGGAACGGCGACGATCCACGAGAAGAACATCCTCGGCTTGGATCCTCGCCAGATTTACAAGCTCGGGGTGGCGCACATCCCTGAGGATCGCTGGGTGCTGGGGCTTGTCCTCCCATTCACCCTCGCCGAGAACGCGATCCTCGGCGTCCACCGGTGGGAGGAGTTCCGGGGCCCTCTGTCCATCCTCCGCTGGGGGAAGATCAACGCCCACGTGCGGGCGCTCATGGAGCGGTTCGAGATCCAGGCCACCGGCCCCAGCGCTCCAGCGAAGAGCCTGTCGGGCGGCAACCAACAGAAGTTGATCGTGGGGAGGGAACTCGCCAAGGACCCGGCGATTGTGATCGCCTCCCAGCCCACGCGCGGTCTGGACGTGGGAGCGGCCCAGTACATCCGGGACACTTTGGTCGAGATGCGCGATCGGGGGCGCGCGATCCTCCTCGTATCGGCGGACCTCGACGAGGTGCTCGCCCTATCCGATCGGGTGGCGATCATGTACGAGGGGAAGTTCATGGCCGTGGCCCGGCCCGAGGAGCTGGACCGGCAGAAGGTGGGGATGCTCATGGGCGGCGTAGGGGTGAAAGGATGACCACAACAGACGTTCGTCCGCGGGGGCGATGGGTGCGGGGGGTGCACCGCACGCTCACCGGGCTCCATCCCGCGTTGGAGTCGGTGCTGGCGGCGGTAGTGGGGCTGCTGGTGGGGGCGGTGCTCATGTACATCTGGGGGTACGACCCGTGGCGGGCGTACTGGGCCCTCTTGCGGGGGGCGTTCGGCGGGGACTACGAGATCGCCAGTTCCATTGCCCGAGGCGTTCCACTCATCTTCACCGCGCTCACGTTCTCGATCTGTCTGCGGGCGGGGATGTTCAACATCGGCGCCGAGGGCCAGATGTACATCGGGGCGGCAGCCGCGGTGTGCGTGGCCTACTTCCAGCTCCCGGCCGGGCTCCACCTCTTCGTGGGGATCCTGTTCGCCGCCGTGGCCGGAGCCGTGTGGAGCCTCGGGCCGGCCCTTCTCAAACTCACCCGGGGGGTGAGCGAGGTCATCTCCACGATCATGTTCAACTGGATCAGCCGGTTCCTCGTGTTCTACCTCGTGGCGTTCGTTCTCGTCGACCCGCGCCAAGCCCAGCGCACGGTGCGGATCCCCGTCTCGGCGCGGTTCCCGATTCTTGTCCAAGGGACCGACCTCTCGTACGCGGTGTTCATGGCGGTGGCGTTCGCCCTGCTGGTGTACGTGGTCCTGTGGCACACGGCGGTCGGGTACGAGGTGCGGGCAGCCGGTCTTACCCCCACGGCGGCCCGCTACGGCGGGATCTCGATCAAGCGCACGATGTTGTTGAGCTTCGCCCTGGGCGGCGTGGCCGCAGGGCTCGCCGGTGCGGCGACGACGATGGGACTCCCCCCCACGTTTGCCATCATCAGCGGGCTCCCCGAACTGATGAACCTCGGGTTCGACGGGATGGCGGTGGCGATGGTGGGCCGGAACCACCCCATCGGGATTTTGTTTGCCGCCCTGTTCTTCGGCGGCCTCAACGCCGGAGGGCGGGTGATGCAGTTCTATGGGTCGAATCCCGTCCCTCTGGAGATGGTGCGGGTGGTGATGGGGGCGATCGTGCTGGCGATGGCGATCCCTGAGCTGATTCGGCTGTTCCCCGCGCTGGCCGAAGCGGGACGTGGACTGGCGCGAACCATCGCCCGGCGGAAGCCGGCGACAGAGGAGGGAGCATGAACTGGAGCTACGTCCTTGATCTTCTGCGGATCTCCCTCCACGCGATGGTGCCGATCACCCTCACCGCGGTGGGGGAGATCATTGGAGAGACCGCGGGCCTGTTCAACATCGGGCTCGAGGGGATCCTCCTCATTGGCGCGTTCGTGGGGGCGCTCGGGGCGAAGGCCGGCGGCCCGGTCGTCGG
Source organism: Thermotoga sp. (assembly GCA_020724765.1). Classification (GTDB taxonomy): domain Bacteria; phylum Bipolaricaulota; class Bipolaricaulia; order Bipolaricaulales; family Bipolaricaulaceae; genus Bipolaricaulis. The sequence continues at coordinate 24,955 of DYGJ01000007.1, forward strand.
TTTGCTGACAGGGATGGGTGTGGGGATGGCGATCGGGCTGGTGTTCTCCATCATCTCCGCTTACTGGAAGGGAACCCAGATGATCGCCGGAATCGGGATCAACCTGTTCGCACTGGGGTTCGTGGCGTTCGGGCTGATCAAGCTCGGCGCGCCCGGGTTCCACGCCGTCCCCGCCGAGGCCCAGCTCCTCAAGCTGCGCACGCCGATGGGTGCGCTCTCGCCCCTGATCCTCGTTGCCCTCGTCGTGCCGTTCCTGGCGTACTGGTTCCTGAAGCGAACCCGCGCCGGGCTCATCCTCAAGGCCGTCGGGGAGAACCCCGAGGCGGCGGACGTGGCGGGGATCAACGTCAACCTGACTCGGCTCCTGGCCACGACGTTCGGCGGGGCGCTGGCGGGCCTGGCCGGGGCGTACATGTCGGTGGCATGGTTCGGATCGGTGACCAAGGAGCTGTCCGCGGGTCGCGGGTTCATCGCGTTGGCCACGGTGGTGTTCTCTGGGCTCAACCCGCTCCTTGCCCTTGTGGGAGGGTTCATCTTCGGGTTCTTCCAGAGCCTTGCCACGTGGATCAAGACCCTGCCCGCCAAGACGATCCCCTGGCAGTTCGTGGACATGCTCCCCTACATCGTGACCCTGCTCGTCGTGTCGGGGGTCGTGGGGCGGGTGCGGTTCCCGAAGGCGCTTGGGGTGCCGTACAAACGGGAGTGAGGGCGCATCCGATCGTCGCCCTGCTGGGCGATCTGAACGTAGACGTGACGATCCAGGCGGGTGCGGTGCCTCCGCCGGGTGGCGAGGCGCACGCCGAGACCGCTCTGTCCGTGGGAGGCTCCGCGGCGCTCACCGCACGCTGGCTCTCCGTGCTCGGATGCGAGGTGCGGCTGGCGGCAGCGATCGGCGAAGACCCGTTTGGAGATTGGGTCCACAGCGCGTTGTCTCAGGAGGGCGTCCTGACCTCGTGGCTTCAGCGCGTTCCGGACAAGCCGACTGGGCTCTGTTTCGCCCTTGTCCACCCTGGCGGGGAGCGAACGCTGCTCGCCTCGCCCGGCGCCGCGCGGGATCTCTCGTGGGGTGCGATCCCGACGTCCTGGCTGGACGGAGCCGACTGGCTGCACCTCTCCGGGTACGCCTGGGCGGGGGAGGGGGAGTGCGACGCGGCGGAGCGAGCGCTCCGCCTCGCTCGAGAGAGGGCGGTTCCGGTGAGCCTCGATCCAGGAGCCGTAGCCGGAACCCTCTGTACCGCCCTCGATCCGCTGCCAGCGTTCGAGCTCGTGCTTCCCAATCGCCGGGAGATCCGGGATCTGACCGGAGAGGGCGATCCGCAGCGTGGGGCGGCGCAGCTCCGTGGTCGCGGCGTGGGGTCGGTGGCGGTGAAGCTCGACCGGGAGGGGTGCCTCATCTCCGTTCGGGTGGGCGAGGCCCGCGTTCCTGCCTTCGCGGTGGACGCGGGGAACACGACCGGCGCGGGGGACGCGTTCAACGCGGGAGCGATCGTAGGGACCCTCTCGGGCTGGGACCCTGCGGCGATTGGCGCCTTGGCGAACCTTCTCGGCGGGGCGGCGGCGCGCGTTGGAGGGGGAGGCGCTCTGCCCTCGCTTCCCGCTCTTCTCTCTCTTCTCGAACAGGCGCCGGGGGGGAGTACCCTGGGGACGTGGCTTCAGGAACGATGGAAGGGGGACACATGGCGGTAGAGTGGAAGAGACGGTGGGATGAGCTGCGGATCGCGTCGCTGCGCGATTTGTTCGGGGTCGAGGTGCCGGTGATCGGGATGGTCCACCTGTGGCCCCTTCCCGGCGCGCCGGGGTACACCGGGTACGGGATGGACGCGATCCTCGACGCTGCCCTCGCCGACGCGCGGGCCCTTGTTCGGGGAGGGGTGGATGGGCTGATCGTGGAGAACATGTGGGATCTCCCGTTTCACGTGGGGAAGGCCGTGCCTCCCGAGGAGAGCGCGTGTCAGGCTGTGGCCGCCCGAGCGGTGGCCGAGGAGGTCTCGGTCCCGGTGGGGATCAACGTCGTCCACAACGGAGGCGCGGTCGCCCTGGCGATCGCCGTTGCCAGCGGCGCAGCATTCATGCGCGTGTGCCTCCTCACCGGGGCCCAGGTTTGGGACACGGGCGAGTTCGACCACGGCTGCGCCGCGGAGCTTATGCGCAAGCGGAAGGAACTCCACGCCGAGCACATCAAGCTGTTCGCCGACGTCGACAAGAAGCACGCCGTGCGGTTTCCGGGGATCGACCTCGCCACCCACATCGAATGGACCGAGTTCTACGGTGCGGATGCCCTCATCGTCTCCGGCCGGATGACCGGGAACGCCCCCGACGTGGAGAAGGTCCGCGCGGCGAAGGAGCTTGCCCACCGCCCTGTTCTCGTCGGGTCGGGAGCGAACGAGCGGAACATCGGGGCATTCCTGCGCTGGGCGAACGGGGTCATCGTTGGGTCGAGCCTGAAGGCCGATGGAGACCCTACGAACCCGGTGGACGAGGAGCGGGTGGTGCGGTTCGTGGCCGCCGCCCGTGCGGGGGGGTGTTGACCGTGCCGCTTTCGTGGCCCCCGAGCTCCCGTCCGTTGATCGGGGTGATCCACCTGCCTCCCCTTCCCGGGACGCCGCGGTGCCCGGGGGGCGGGCTCGAACCGATCCTCGCCCGAGCCCGGGCGGATCTCGCGGCCCTCGAGGCCGGCGGAGCGGACGGGGCGATCGTGGAGAACTACGGCGACGCTCCGTTCCGCAAGCGGGCGGACTTGGTTACGGTGGCCGCGATGGCGATCGTCGTCCGCGAGCTCGCCCAGGCGGCGCGGATCCCGTTGGGGGTGAACGTTCTTCGCTCCGACGGCCCGGCCGCGATGGCGATCGCTTCCCTGGCCAGGGCGGCGTTCATCCGCGTGAACGTGTTCGCCGGGGTCGCGCTCACCGATCAGGGCCTGATCGAAGGTCAGGCACGGGAAGTCCTCGACCTCCGCCGTGCCTTGGGTGCCGGTGTGGTCGTGCTCGCCGATGTCCACGTGAAGCACGCCGTGCACCTCGACACCCTGGAGGCCGCGGCGCGGGACGTCGCCCGCAATGGGCCCGACGCCCTGATCGTCACCGGCGGTGCGACGGGAGATCCCGCGCTTCCCGAGGACGTGCAGGCGGCGAAGGCCGCCTCCGGGCTCCCCGTGTTCGTGGGGAGCGGCATCGGCCTGGACAACATGGGGCTCTACGCGCACGCCGACGGGTTCATCGCGGGGACCGCCCTCAAGGTGGACGGGACGACGGCGAACGCGGTGGACCCGGATCGGGTTCGGGCGCTCGTCCGGGCGCGGGATCGCCTCGTCCGAGCGGAGGAGTAGGTCTACGGAGGGTATAATGCGTCACACCTAGGAGGTGGTGCTGTGAAGCGGATTCTGCTGGCAGCGTTGGTAACGTTGGTGGCGCTCGGGGCGACGGGCCTCGCTCAGGCGCTCGGCACGCGGGACAACCCGATCATCTGGGTGTTCCCCCCGTCCACGCGCGCTGAAGTGATCGAGACGACGGCGAAGCAGATCGCCGAGGCGATCGGGAAGGCGACCGGGCTATACATCATCCCGAGGGTGATGCCGGACTACGCGGCCCTGATCGAGGCGTTCAAGGCCGCGGAGGGGAACGTGATGGGCACCCCGACCACGGACCAGTACGCGCGGATCTCCGTGGAGACGAACTTCGGGGCCCACGCCCGCCTGGCGGCGGTGCGCCGCGGGTACTCGTTCTACTTCTCCAGCATCTACGTCCCCCGCGCCGCGGGCTACACCTCGATCCAGGACCTCGCCGGGAAGATCTGGATCTACAACGACGAGGGATCCACTTCGGGCTACGTGTTCCCGAAGGGCGTGTTCGACGACGAGGGGATCGTGGTCGGCGGCGTCGTGAAGTCGGGTGGACACACGAACTCGATGATCGCGCTCCTCAAGGGACAGGGCGACTTCTGCACAAGCTACGGCTCGCCGCCGGAGCCGTATGCAGGCTACGAGGGTCCGAAGTGGGACTACGGGATGGACCCCGAGATGTGGCTGTGGGACAAGGAGAACAACGCCCTCTACCCGCCCGAGCTGCTCGGCACGTGCGTCGACCTGAGGCAGGCGGCATCGCGGGTCGAGGGGATGGGCACCCTGGCCGAAATCATCGAGAAGATCACGGTTCTTGATACCATCGGCCCTCTGCCGAACGACTGCATCGCGTTCAGCGCCGGGTTCCCGATCCGCGTCGAGAACGCGATCGTGGCTGCGATCATCGCCCACATCCGCTCTCCAGAGGGCTACGCCCTGTGGAGCAACCCCAACTTCTACGAGTGGACGGACGTCGAGCTCATCGACGACTCGTACTACGCTACCTACCGGACGATCATCGGGTTGCCGAACCCGGAGCGGTAGGCTCAGGTTGTGAGAACAGCGAGTAGCCGTGGGGGAGGGTACGCCTCCCCCACGGTTTGACTCCCATGCCGACCCCCTACCTGGTCATCGACGGGCTGACGAAGGTCTACGAACGCGGTCAGGTTCACGCCCTGCGCGGTCTAAGCTTCAGCGTCGAGAAGGGCGAGTTTCTGGTGGTCATCGGGCTTTCCGGTTCGGGGAAGTCCACCCTGCTGCGGTGCATCAACCGCCTCATTGAGCCGACCGAGGGGAAGATTTGGCTGGATGGCACAGACGTGGCGCGCCTGTCCGCCAAGCGGATGCGGCGCGTGCGCCGCCGGATCGGGATGATCTTCCAGCAGTTCAACCTTGTCGATCGGGCCACGACCGTGCGCAACGTGCTTACCGGGCGGCTGGGGTACATGCCGGGATGGAGGTCGCTCCTCGGCCTGTTCTCGTCCCAGGATAAGCAGACGGCGCTGGCCAACCTAGAGCGGGTCGGGTTGCGCGACAAGGCGTACGCCCGTGTGGACGAGCTGTCCGGCGGGCAGCGGCAGCGGGTGGGAATCGCCCGGGCCCTGATGCAGAAGCCGGAGATCCTCCTCGCCGACGAGCCCGTGAGCGCCCTCGACCCAGCGACCTCGCACTCCATCATGCAGTACCTGGAGCAGATGAACCGCCAAGACGGGGTGACCGTGATCGCCAGCCTCCACTTCCTGTCGCTGGCCCGGCGCTACGGGACGCGGATCATCGCGCTCAAGGACGGCCAGCTCGTGTTCGACGGCCCGCCGAAGACGATCGACAACGCCAAGTTCAAAGAGATCTACGGCGAGGACGCCGAAGAAGTCGAGGTAAGGTGAGCTCAACGCCGGGAGGGACGGGCGCTCCGCAGGACCGCCTGAAGGTCCTCTCCCGCCGCGCGTTTTCGTTCCTTCTTGACTGGATGGCATGGGGATACGTCGCGTACTGCGTGATGTACCTCCTCAACTACTACTGGTACACCGTCCACGTGGACTGGTGGGGGACGCTCACCCTTCCGTCCTGGGGCTGGCCGGTGGTGATCCTCTCCACGCTTGAGCTCGCGGTGTGGTGCCGCTCGCTCGGGCGCAGCCTCGGCCAGCGAGCGATCGGCGTGGCCCTCCGGCCTGTGGCGGGGGAGCGCATCCGCCTCGGTCGAAGGGTCCTGCGTGGGTTCCTCTGGCACCTGTCCGTGCCCTTTGCCCCGGTGTGGATCGCGCGGGGGGAGGAACCTCTCCACGACCGGCTGACGCAGGTGGGTCTGCGAACGGAGACCCCAGATCCCGAGCGGCCTGGCCGCCGGGCGATTCTCACCCAGTGGGGGTTCTTCTCCCTGTTCCTCGCCGCCCTCACGATGTGTGTGGGGTGGCTCATCATCGGAATCAACCTCCAAGTGTTGATCCGCCGGGCGCCTCAGGCGGGCCGGATCTGGGGCGAGATGCTCCGCCCCGACTTCCGTTACTTCACCGCTCCGGATCCCGTATTCCACCTGCGCGCGCTCAGCTACTCGATCCTCGACCTCACCGTCGTCACCGTGTTCATGGCTCTTGTGGCGACGGTACTCGGCGGAGTGATGGCGTTTCCGCTGTCGTTCCTCGGGGCGCGGAACGTGATGGGATTCAGCCCGGCGGGCTGGGCGACGTACGGCGTGATCCGCGGGTTCTTCAACGTGTTTCGCTCGATCGAGACGATCATCTGGGCGTCGATCTTCGCGATCTGGGTCGGCTACGGAACCGTCCTCGCCGGGATCCTCGCCCTCACCATCCACACGATCGCCGCCCTGGGGAAGCTCTACTCCGAGCAGGTGGAGGGCGTGTCCCCCGGTCCGCTGGAGGCGGTGTGGGCTGCCGGCGGGAGCCGGATTCAGGTGGTACGCCACGCCGTGATCCCCCAAGTCCTCCCGAGCTTCTGGGCGTTCACCCTCTACCGGTGGGACATCAACGTGCGCATGGCCACCGTGATCGCCCTCGTGGGCGGGGGCGGAATCGGGGACATGTTGTTCTACTACAAGAACCAGGGTGACTGGTCGAAGGTGGGAGCGGTGGTGATGGTGATCGTCGCCGTGGTGTGGGCGATGGACTACATCTCCGGCCGCCTCCGGGAGCGGATCGCATGACCGGCTACCCCGAGGGCTACACCTCCCCGCGGCCGGCGTGGACGACCGGACGGGGCCTGTACAACGCCCTCGCCCGCCGGGCCGACGTCGCGGCCAAGTACTTCGCCGTGTTCCTCCTGGATGCAGGCGGGCTCGCCGCCCTATGGCTCCTCGTCACCTACGCCTACGCCTGGTACGTGCTCGACATCACCGCTTACATCCTCGTTCCATGGTGGGTGTTCGCCTTGGGCGTGGTGGAGGGGGCGATCCTGTGGGAGAGCTTGGGCAGATCGTGGGGCCAGAAGGCGCTCGGCCGCGAGCTCACCCCTGTCTCAGCCGAGGCGACGCCCATTCGGAGGCTCCTCTACTTCGTCCTCTGGAACCTGTTCAGCCTCACCGGGATTGGGTTCGTCTTCGTTCCGCCGCTGCACGAGCGGTGGTCCGGGCTGGGGCTGCGGCGCGAGCGACCGTCCTCTCAGGCCCCGGTCCCGTGGTACCGAACATCGGCGGGCTTGTTCGTCGCCGTGCTTCTGGTCGTCACCCTGGTCTCCGCATTGGGAGTCACGCTGACGTGGGAATCGTTGCGGCGCCTGTTCACCCAGGCCGGGCAGACCGTCGAGTTCTGGCGGGCCCTCGTTCGGCCCGATACCACGATCCTTCTCGACGCGATGCGGGACATGATCGTCACCGTGTTCATGGCGGTGTTGGCCACGTTGTTCGCGGTCGCGGTATCGGTCCCCTTGTCGTTCCTCGCCGCGCGGAACCTCATGCGCGGCCCGGTCGGGCGGCCCATCTACACGATCATCCGCGGCGCGATGAGCGTCGCCCGCTCTATCGAGCCGATCGTGTGGGCGATCATCTTCCTCGTCTGGGTGACCGCGTTGCGGTCCCCGTTCGCGGGGATCCTCGCCCTGTGGGTGCACTCCATCGCCGACCTCGTGAAGCTCTACGCCGAGCGGCTCGAGGCGATCGACCAGGGGCCGATCGAGGCGATCACCGCCACCGGCGCCGGGCGCCTGTCCGTCCTGCGCTACGCGATCGTTCCCCAGATCGTGAACCCTTACATCTCGTTCACCCTGTACCGGTGGGACATCAACATCCGCATGGCGACCGTGGTCGGGCTCGTGGGCGGCGGCGGGATCGGGCAGAGGCTCATCAACTACATCTGGGGTGTGCAATACCGCCAGGCGGGGACCGTGATGATCCTCATCGTGATCCTCGTGTGGGCGATCGACTACCTCTCCGCCCGGCTGCGGGCCAAGCTGGCGTAACAAGACAGTCGCAAGTCCCAAGTCGCAAGTCGAGAACACCACACCTGTAAAGCACGTTGTAGACGTGAGTACAGCGTTATACATCCGTGTGTTATACAGCTTTGTATAACGTGCGCTGCGAGGATCTGTGGGCAGGGCCATCCTGACTGCAGTAGGATCAGGGTGATCATGCGCGCGGTGGATCTGATCGAGAAGAAGCGCGACGGGGGCGAGCTCGCCCCAAGCGAGATCGGCTGGCTTGTCGCGGAGTACGTGGCGGGCCGCGTGCCCGACTACCAGATGTCGGCGTTCCTCATGGCCGTCTACTTCCGG
>DYGJ01000008.1:0-16054 GCA_020724765.1 Thermotoga sp.
AGGGGCCGTTCACGGCGATGAAGTTCACCCCGCTCTCATGGGCCACCGCCCTGGCCACGAAGGTCTTGCCCGTTCCCGGCGGCCCGGAGAACAGCAGCGGCTTGCCCCGACCCGCGATGGCCAGCAGCTCTTCGGCCTTGTTCGTCGGCCAGAGCAGTTCCGTGGCCAGTTGGCGCGCTTTCTCAGGAGGAGGCGAAGCTGGCGGGCCCTCTGGCCTGCCCAGGATGTACAGGAAGCTCTGCGCGTCGATCATGTCCTTCACACGGACGCCCGCTTCCCGGAGGGTCCCCTCGGTCAGCCGAACCAGCTCACAGACCTCCGCATAGCGGCGCTTCGCGGTTGGCCACCTCGGCCCCAGTTCCTCGAGGGCACGTTTGAGGTTTGTGGCGTGGTAGAACGTGTACTGCTTCGGGTCATACGCCCCAAGGATCAGCCCGACGAACTGAAGCGAGGGTTGCCTCACCTTCCACCCGGGATCAAATCCGCCCTTGTCACGCAGGTGGACCTGGATCTGCTCCATCTCCTCTCGGAAGCGATCCACCCGCTCACTCAGCGAAGGGGTCTTGGCGACGAGGGCACGGAACGCGGCGCGCAGCTCCTCCCCGAGGTCAAGCTCCACCGCGCGCGGAATCCACATGAGGTGGGGAACGCCCCACTTCCCGCCCGCGAGGTTGGTGATCGCACCAAGGAGGTCAACGCCGGAACTGCCGAACCTACGACGGACCTCTGCCGCGTCCTTTCCATCTAGCCCAACCTCTTCGGGTTCGAGCTTTCCCCGGAAGAACCTTGCGAGGAGGTCCGGGAACCTCGGAGTATCGACCGATGGTGCCGACAGCAGCCTGCTGACGAGGAGGTGTACCCCCACCTTGTAGTCACGCTCGGCTCGTGCGTATTCGGGGTTTTCAAGATGTTCCCTGAACCATTCCGCGATCTCTGGCTCGATGACGATCACATCGCCGCGGGCGCCAATCAGCCGCGAGAACAGGAGGTCCAGGGTCCACAGGTCGGTGCCGAGGCTATCGCGAAGGCACAGGATGAGCTCGTTGATCCGCTCGTACGTCTCCCCCTTGGTCGCTCCGTGGGGGATGCTTGGCCAGACCCCCAGACGCTTGAGCGCGACCTCGGATCGTCCGTTCCAAACCCCATACCGATCAGGGTAAGCCACCAGCAGGATCGCACTGGCGATGCCTGGTCCCAGTCCGCGGACCGCCTGCAGCGCCTGGGTGAACCGCGGTGCCAGGAGTTGGCCCTCGTCCACAAGGAAGGAGAGCCCTCGGCGAAGGGCCTCCATGTCCGCAGTAAGGTTCGAAGCCATGCGGTGGAGGCCGCCCCAGTGCTGATTGTTCTCTAAGCGCAGGAACGACGCGAACTCCTCCGCTGTGATCCGCTCCACGCCCTCCGGCTGGAACAGCGGCCCGTACCTTCCCAGGACGCGCTCCTTGGCCACCAGCGTTGGATCCATCGGCTCCAGAGCAGCCAGTGTCTCGTGCAGCTTCGCCACCGCGCTCTCGTAGTTGGCGTCCACGTGTTCCCTCCTCTGGCCCGTCGGCCTACCCCTCCAGGTCTTCCCGCACCAAGGTCCAGACACGCTTCAGGGGGAGCTCAGCCTGGATCTCCGGGCTCAAGCTCTCGTACGTGCGGTAGATGGCCTGGACGATGTCGGTCTGATCCCATAGCGCTATCTTGAACGCGTGCTGTCGCGCTTCTCGCCGTGTTGCCTCCGTGAACCCTCCCCAGCTCACGAGAAGCCCCTGCGTAGCCCCAAAGCTCGTCATGGCTCCCTGGAGGGCACGAAACACGGTCACGTCCACCGGGGCCTCAGTTGCCTTCACCTGCACACACAGAAGTGGCTCATCGAGGCCCATTGCGCCACGCCCGGCGAGGACGTCCACACCCCGGTCTGGGCCCGGTGGAGAGATGCTCACCTTGAACCCTTCGCCTTCGAGCACAGCCCCGATCAGCCGCGCCAGACCGTGGCCCGCGAACTTCCGGCGCACGAACGCCACGATCTCATCCTGCGCCGCCTGCGCGATGTCTGCTCCTTCCGGAGGTTCCCCACCGGTAGGGCCTTCGGTAGAAACGGGACCTGGGTCGTGCTTACCCGCCAGGACGGCTGCAACCCTTCGCTCGGCATCGTTCCGCTGGATGCGGCACACCGTCATGAACGCGCCCAACGAGTACAGCAGGTCTTGCTCGAATGCTGATCGGGGCACGACACGCTCCCACTTGACAAGGCAAACGTGCCTCTCGGCGTCGCCCACCCGGCGGAACTCGTATGGACCTGTGACGCGTCCGAGCGCGATCTGCCCCGGTCGTGACTTCAGAGGCAAGACCACGACATCCCCGGTCTTCATGCCTTCGCGAAACGCCCACAGCTGCCGAGCCCGGTTCCTGGCGCGATGCGAAGAAGCCTCCGGATCAGCTCGCCGAAGCGCATCGGAGAGTTCGTCGAGCTTCTTGTAGTCCCGAAGATCGCCCGCATCCCGAAACCCGATGATCGCTACCCCTTCTTCGAGAGCGACTTCCTCGTCTTCCCCACGAACACCTGCTCGGGCCACCCAGACCGCCTTCATCTTGCCTTCGTCTCCCATCTGCCCTCCTTCTCCATCGTCCCGCGTTCCGTTCGGCCTAGCCATCCTTGTCGCTCAGGACCTTCTTCATACTCCGTGCTGTCCAGACGCCCGTCCACTCAGGGGGGTCATCAGGGGGGTCAGTCAAGGGGGTCAGATCTCTTATTACCACATTGTCCGGCGACCACCTCTGGTGGCTGACAGACCCCTTAGGCGCTGCCTGTCCTGGCAGTCGATCCCCCGGGTTGGCTTACGGTCCCCGCGTTCACGCGTGTTCCTGTTCCTTGGCAGCGGCGCGGGCGCGGCGGACCATCCGCTCGACACCTGGGGCCATGTTCGTCGGCGCGAGCGCCACACCGGGATGCTCTGCGGCGAACACACGGAACAGCTCGTCCGCAAACGCCTGACCGATCTCGACTACCCCGCTGAAGTCGAGCACCACATGTCGGAACCGCTCGAAGCGCCGCGCCAGCCTCCGTGCTTGCGATCTGGACACCAGTTTCTCGCCCTCGTACTGCGCGAGTCTGACCGGCACGACTGTCTTGGCGAAGGTGTACTCCTCCGGAGGCGCAAACGCCTCGAACACGGCCTTCAACTCCCGCGGGCTGTCGTGGCGAAGGCGCATCACGACAAGCGTGCCGTGCTGCGGGTTCGGGTGATCGACGAGGAGGTCAAAGGGGTCTTCGTCGTGCAGGAACACAAGGCTTCCGGAGCGGATCACGTACGCATCGAACGCCTTGGAGGTGAAGAACACCCCTTCGCCCGTGTGACGTGCCGGGTCGGTGGTCAGCTTCCCCTTGGCGAGTTCGAGGATGGCCTCGCGCGGGTCATAGAGCCCCAGGGCCTGCTGAATCTTGCCGAAGATCCCCACACCGTCGTCGGCCACCCAGCCGTCCATGTACAGCGCGGTCTTCCTGAGACCAGTGCGCACAGAGCGCGACTCGGAGTGATCGACTGCGTTGTTGACCATTTCGGTGATTCCATAGCGCCAGATGTCACGCACGTTCTCGGGGAGATCGGCGACGGCGGGAGCGAATAGATCCATCCACACCACATCTTCGTCGAGCCCCTCTCGGGGAAAGCTCCGCTGCACCTCGTACCGCGCCGCCAAGCTGTACCGCCGAGCCCGCGTCCGACCGATCGCCTCTACAATCCCCGACTCCACAAGTTCCCGTAGATAGCGGTTTGCAGCCTGACGGGAGACGCCGAGTTCGTCGGCAAGGCGCCCTGCCACTCCCCGGCCATCTTGTGCAATGAGCTCAAGCGCTCGCTGGCGCGGGTTCACTGTGGTACCCATGGCAGGGGCAATTGTAAATAGCTGACCACTAGATTGTCAATACCGACCGCTCGATTGTCAACATCCTGACTTCCGCATTGGCCCCCAAACCCGCCATACCTTCAGCCGAAGCGCTTTGCTGACGAGACGCAATGGATCTATACTCCCGCCTTGTGGGAACGGCGATCGGGGTGGACATCGGGGGGACGTTCACGGACGTCGTCGTCCTTGGAGAAGGCGGGCCGCGCCTCTACAAGTTCCCGTCCACGCCTGACGACCCCGCCCGCGGCGTCCTGGCTGCGCTCGAAACGCTGATCGCACAGGGGGAGATCGCGCCGCGATCCGTGGCGCGGATCGCCCACGGGTCGACGGTGGCGACGAACGCCCTCCTCGAGGGCAAACTCGGCCGCACCGCCCTCGTCACCACGGACGGGTTCCGCGACGTCCTCGAGATCGGACGCCAGAACCGACCGTCGCTCTACGACCTCTTCTTCACCCGCCCCCGGCCGATCGTCCCCCACGAACTCCGGTTCGAGGTCCCGGAGCGGGTCGGCGCCGACGGGTCCGTGGTCCGGCCGCTCGATCACGAGGCGGTGGCCCGGCTCCTTCCCACCCTCCGCGCGGCTGGCGTCCAAGCGGTGGCGGTGTGCTTTCTGTTCTCGTTCCTCCACCCGGACCACGAGCGGGAGGCGGGGGAGGTTCTCGCCGAACTCGGGGTACCGGTGACCCTGTCGAGCGACCTCCTCCCCGAGTTCCGGGAGTACGAGCGGACCTCGACCACCGTGATCAACGCCGCCCTGCGCCCGGTGGTCGGGAGCTATCTGATCTCGCTGGAGGAGGGATCGGCCCGGCTCGGTCTTCCCGCGCGGTGGCAGGTGATGCAGTCGAGCGGGGCGATCGCCCACGGGGCGACAGCACAGAGGGAACCGGTACGGATCCTCCTCTCCGGCCCCGCAGGCGGGGTCGAAGGCGCACGCCAGGTCGGACTCCGCTCGGGGTTCCAGGACCTCATCACGTTGGATATGGGGGGGACGAGCTGCGACGTCGCTCTCGTCCAGGAGGGAACCGTCGGCCGCACCGTGGGAGGGGCAATCGGTGGTTACCCGGTGGCGCTCCCGATGGCGGACATTCACACGATCGGCGCTGGCGGAGGAAGCCTCGCCCGGCTCGACGCCGGGAGAGCGCTGCGCGTGGGACCGGAGAGCGCGGGGGCCGACCCCGGCCCGGCCTGCTACGGCCGCGGCGGGACCGAACCCACGGTCACGGACGCCCATCTCGTCCTCGGGCACCTCCTCCCCGAGTTCCCTCTGGGCGGGCTTCCGCGCCTAGACCTCGACGCGGCGCGGCGGGCTGTGGGGCGGATCGCCGATCCGCTGGGGATCACGGTGGAGGCGGCGGCGCTCGGGATCCTCGAGGTGGCCGATGCGGCGATGGAGCGGGCGATCCGGGTGATCTCGGTCGAGCGGGGGCACGACGCGCGCCGGTTCGCCCTCCTCGCGTTCGGAGGGGCAGGGCCCCTCCACGCGGTGTCCCTCGCCCGCCGGCTCGCGATCCCGCAGGTGCTCGTCCCACCTACGGCCGGGGTCCTGCCCGCGTTGGGGCTGCCACTCGCCGAGGTCGGGCACGAGACGAGTCAAGGTCTCGTCCGCCCGCTGCGGTCGGTCCCGACGGCAGAGCTAGCCGGTCTCCTCGACCGGCTCCAGGTACAAGCGCAGGGCGAGATCGTCAGCCACGGCGCGCCACAGGAGGCGGTGCGGTTCGCAACGCGCGCCGCCCTCCGCTACGCGGGCCAGGGCCACGAGCTCGACATCCCCATCTCCCCGAGAGAGGTCGGACCGACGTGGATTGCGGAATTGGAGACGGCGTTCCACGCGGCGCATGCGCAGAGGTACGGCCACGCCGCACCGGGCGAATCGGTCGAACTCGTCTCCGTCCGCGTTCGGGCGACCGTCGCTCCTACGAAGGCGGACCTCCGACCCGCGTTTCCTCCCCCGCCTCCGCTTCCCGCAACGCACGCGGCGTGGTTCGACCGGAACGGCCCTGTTTCGGCGCGGCTCGTCCACCGGGCGGATCTCGCCCCCGGCGCGGAGATCACGGGACCGGCGATCGTCGTCGGGCCGGACGCGACGGCCCTCCTTCTCCCGGGGACCCGGGGAGCTGTGGACGCCCACGGAACGCTCGTCGTGGAGGCCGGATGAACAGGATCGACCCGATCACCCTCGAGGTCCTCCGCCATGCCCTGGCGTCGGTGACAGAGGAGATGAACGCGAACCTCGTCCGGTCCGCGTACAGCCCGAACATCAAGGAGCGGCGGGACTGCTCGTCGGCCCTGTTCGATCGCCGTGGGGAGCTCGTCGCCCAGGCGGAGTCGATCCCCGTCCACCTCGGGGCGATGCCGTTCTCGGTCCGGGCGGCGCTGACGGCAGTGCAGGCGTGGGAGGAAGGCGATGTCGTTGTCCTCAATGACCCCTACCTCGGGGGCGCACACCTCCCCGATGTCACGTTTGTCGCCCCTGCCTTTGCCGGGAAGGAAGTCGTGGCGTTCGTCGCCTGCCGTGCCCACCACGCCGACATCGGCGGCCCGGCGCCGGGGAGTCTCGCACCACGGGCGACAGAGATCTACGGGGAAGGGTTGCGTATCCCACCCGTGCGGCTGTGGCGTCGCGGCGAGCTCGACGACGACCTGCGGCGGCTCCTCCTCCTCAACGTGCGCACGCCCGACGAGCGATGGGGCGACCTCCGTGCCCAGCTCGCCGCGTGCCGGACGGGAATCGCGCGCGTGCGCGACCTCGTCGCCCGGTACGGGGCCGACCTCCTCGATGCGGGGATGCGGGCCGTCCTCGACTACAGCGAGCGGCGGATGCGGGCGGAGATCCAGCGCCTGCCCCGGGGAATGGCCCAGTTCGAGGACGCGCTCGACGACGACGGGACGGGGAGCGGCCCCCTTCCCATACGGGCTCGGGTCGAGTTGCAGGGGGACCGGGTGCGGGTGGATTTCGCGGGGACCGCCCCCCAGGCGCGGGGACCGTTGAACGCCGTGTTCGCGGTGACGGCGTCAGCGGTGTACTACTGCCTGCGCGCTGTGACGGATCCCACCATCCCGCCCAACGCCGGGTGCTATCGGCCGATCGAGATCGTGGCTCCCGAGGGTTCGATCGTGAACCCGCGCCCGCCGGCGCCGGTGGTGGGGGGGAACCTCGAGACCTCCCAGCGGATCGTGGACGTGGTCCTCGGGGCTCTGGCCCAGCTCGTCCCAGACCGGGTGCCCGCGGCAAGCCAGGGGACGATGAACAACATCGCGGTCGGGGGAACCGACCCCCACACCGGCTGCCCGTACGCGTTCTACGAGACGATCGCGGGAGGCGCGGGGGCGCGGCCGAAGGGGGACGGCGTGGACGGGGTCCACACCCACATGACGAACACCCTCAACACGCCGGTGGAGGCCCTCGAACTCGCCTACCCCCTGCGGGTGGGGCGGTACGAGCTGCGCTCGGGAACCGGGGGGCACGGCCGATTTCGCGGCGGAGACGGGATCCGGCGTGACTTCACGCCGCTGGGGCACACCGCCCACGTCTCGATCCTCACCGACCGCCGGGTTGGACAGCCCTACGGGCTCGACGGCGGGGAGGCAGGGTCACGAGGGGAGAATGTTCTCGTTCGGGACGGGGAGGAGATCCCCCTGCCCGGCAAGACCGAGCTCAACCTCCACGCTGGGGAGACGCTCAGCATCCGCACCCCCGGCAGCGGCGGGTACGGCACGCCTGACTAGGTCCGCACCGGTTTCAGCCCGAGGACGCTGATCGCGATCCCCAGCGCGGCGAGGCCCATCACAGGCAAGAACACGGGCAGGTAGCTTCCCGTCCCGTCGCGGATCGCCCCGGAGAGGAGCGTCCCGATGATCGCCCCCACCCCGTACCCGGAGAACACGACGGCGAAGTTGCGCGGGTAGTGCTTGGGCCCGAACAGGGCGGCGGTGGAGGCGGGGGCCATCGCCACCCACCCCCCGAGGTTGAGCCACAGGACGCTGAACGCGACGAGGTACACCGCCAGGTTTCCCTGGCCCCACCCGTAGAGCGCTGCCGAAGCGAGGAGGATGAGGGTGAACGACACGGCCCCCGCAGACCGAGGGCTCGTGCGGTCGATGAGCCACCCGAACGCCGGGCGACCGGCCCCGTTGAACACGGCGAACAGGGACACGGCAAGCGTGGCCAGGCCTGTACTCGCTCCGGCGACCTCGACCCCGAAGTCCTTGGAGAAGCCCACCGCCATCAGTCCTGCCACCGAGCCAAGGGTGAACCCGGCCCACAAGGCGTAGAACGCGACCGTGCGCACCATCTGGCCCCGGTCGAGCTCGATCCCGGCTCGGGCCCTCTGCTTGGCGGTGGGGACCCACCCCGTCGGCACCCAGCCCGGGGCGGGGAACCGCAGCGGAAGGGCGAGGAGGGCCAAGAGCCCCAGGAACACGGCCCCGAACAGGGTGAACGTGGGCAAGACCCCGAGGCGGGCGATGGCGAGGGCGAGCAAGGGGGCGGTGACCAGCGGCGAGATCCCGAACCCGAGCACGGTCAGCCCCACGGCGAGCCCTCTCCGATCGGGAAACCACTGGGTCGAGGTCGCGATCGGGCACCCGTAGAGGACGCCCACGCCCCCACCCGCCAGGCCGCCGTAGCACAGGGTGAGCACGCCGATGTTCGGGGCGAAGCCCGATAGAAGCCACCCCAGCCCGACAAGCGCCCCGCCGACCAGGCTCACCCGCCGCGGCCCGTGGCGGGCAAGGAACGGGCCGGTCACCGCCATTCCCACCGCGAACATCGCCAGGAATACCATGAACGGGAACCCGCTCGCGGTGGCGCTGATCCCCCAGTGCTCGATGAGCGGGGTCTTGAACACGCTGAACGCGTACACGGCCCCCAGGCAGAGGTTGATCGTCAGCCCCAGGGCCACGAAGCCCCACCGGCCAAGCTCTGGCCTCAGCCCGAAGACCGGCCCAGCCTTCGGCTGTGGCGTCTTCATGCCCTGCCGCATCCCGCCGCCGGCGCGGAACCGCCGAGTTCGTCGAGGGCCTTGCGGACCTCGTCCACGCTCGCGCCGTCCTCGATCGTGGACAGGTCACCGAGCGCCTTCTCCTCGCAGATTGCCCGCAGGACACGGCGCATCACCTTTCCGGAGCGGGTCTTGGGGAGTCGCGGGACCACCCGCAGGACCTTCGGGGTCGCGATCGGGCCGATGCTGTCGCGGATGAGGCGGATGATCTCCTGGTGAAGCGCGGGGCTGTCGGGGACGTCCTTCTTGAGGACCACGAACGCCGCGATCGCCTGGCCCTTGATCTCGTCGTCCACCCCGATCGCCGACACCTCGGCCACCCCGGGGTGGCCGGAGATGACCTCTTCTACCTCGCGCGTCCCCATGCGGTGCCCGGCGACGTTGATCACCTCGTCGGCCCGGCCGAGGAGCCAGTAGTACCCGTCCTCGTCCTTGATCGCGTAGTCGCCAGAGAAGTAGAACCGCTTCCCGTGGCGGGCGAAGTACTTCCAGTAGCTCTCCACGAACCGCTCGTCGTCGCCCCACAGGGTCTGGAGCGAGCCCGGCGGGAGCGGCGGATGGCCCACCAGGTACCCCCGCTGCCCGCGGGAGACGGGCTCCCCCTGCTCGTCAACCACATCGAGCCGCCACCCGATCGCTTCCCGGGTCGGGGATCCGGGCTTCACCGGAAGCGGCGAGAGCCCCATGTGGTTCGTGATCATCGGCCAGCCGCTCTCGGTCTGCCAGTAGTGGTCGATGACGGGCTTCTTGAGCGTTTCCACCGCCCAACGGTAGGTGGGCTCGTCGAGGGGCTCGCCGGCGAGGAACACGTGGCGGAGCGAGGACAGATCGTGGCCGTCGATCCAGCTCGCCGGGAACTTGCGCAGCATACGCATCGCGGTCGGCGCGGAGAAGAGGACAGACACGCGGCGCTTGGCGATCGTCTCCCACCAGATCCCGGGGTGGGGGCTGTCAGGGGTTCCCTCGTAGACAACGGTCGGGATCCCGCAGAGCAGCGGCCCGTAGACGATGTAGCTGTGGCCGACGACCCACCCGATGTCGGACGTGGACCAGTACACGTCGTCCGCGGTGCACCCGTAGACCAGGTCCATCGAGGCGTGGAGGGCGACCATGTACCCGCCGGTATCGCGCACGACGCCCTTCGGCTTCCCGGTGGTGCCCGAGGTGTAGAGGATGTAGCTCGGATCCGTGGCGTCCAGGGGCTCGGCCGGCACCTCAGCCTCCCCGACACCCGTCATCGCCTCGTCCCAGCGGTCGTCGCGCCCGGGAACCGGGGTCCACGGGACGATCCCGCGGTCGAGGACGATCACGTGCTCGACCTTCATCTTGGCCTCGGCCACCGCGCGGTCCACGATTCCCTTGAGGTCGATCGGTTTGCCCTTGCGGAGGCCACCGTCGGCGCAGACGACCACCCGCGACCCGGAGTCCTCGATCCGGTGGGCGAGCGACTCCACGGAGAACCCGCCGAAGACCACGGAGTGAACGGCGCCGATCCGGACGCAGGCAAGTACCGCCACGAGCGCCTCGGGAACCATCGGCAGGTAGATGAGCACGCGATCGGCCTTCTTGACCCCGTGGCGCCGGAGCACGGCGGCAAACCGGTTCACGTCACGGTAGAGCTCTTGAAACGTGAGGGTCCGGCTCTGGCCCGACTCCGGGCTTTCCCAGAGGACCGCTGGCTTGTCGCCGTTTCCCGCCCACACGTGGCGGTCCACCGCGTTGGTGCAGAGGTTCGTCTTCCCCCCGGGGAACCAGCGGGTGAACGGAGCCTTCGAGTCATCGAGAACCCGGTCCCACCGCTTGAACCAGTGCAGCCTCTCTGCCTCAGCCCCCCAGAACGCCTCGGGGGCCTCGACCGACCGCCGGTGCACCTCGTCGTAGCTTCTCATCGTCTCGTCCCCTCCTCAGATGTCTGCTCCTGTTCTCTCAGCGCCGGAGATGCGCGTGGAATGCGTCGTTGAACTCCCGCGGCTTCTCGATGAACGCGACGTGGCCACAATTCGGGATCACGACCTCGACGTACGTCCCGCCTCGTTCTCGGTAACGCTCAAGGGTGCACCGCGTCTGCTGGAGCATGGGCTGGTGCGGGAAGACCTCGGGCCCCGGCCACCCGGGGATGAGCCCCATTTCTCCGAACGTGACGGGATCCGAGGCCGCCCGATCCGAAATCGCCACGTCGTCCGCCCCGCGGAGCCACACGATCGGCACCCTCGGCTCGGAGGCCAGGAACCGCTCCACGGACAGAAGGTGCTTCGGCGAGAGGGCGTTCGTCGCCCCCCACCTCCCCGGGGCGAAGTACGGCCAGTTCGACGAGCGCGCCACGTCACCGGGAAGGTCGCGTTCGCCCCGATGGACCTGAAACAGCGCCGACAGGATCTCCTCCTCGCGCGGGGGGACGAACGGCCGCTTGTAGACGAGGTCTCGAAGCGCGTTTCGAGGGGAGAACCGGTGATCCGTCGAGCGGTCGCCCGCCGCAATGCGCTCGATCAGCTTCGGGCTGAACAGCCCCCCGCCCGACCCCGCGTAGTCGGGGAAGCTGGGCGTCCCCCGCTCATCCTTCGTCCCCCCGAACCCGTACGGCGACCCGGGGCCCACCAGGGCCGCCGTATGCCAGCGCTTGGGGTGGAGGGCGAGGAGGTGGTACACGATCACCCCGCCGAGGGAGTTCCCCACGAGGTGGGCCCGCTCGATCTTCAGCCGGTCGAGGAGGGCGATCGCGTCATCGGCGAAATCGCCCATCCCCCGCGTCGCGTCCACCTTCGCCTCCGGATCCGCTTCCCCGAACCCGCGCAGATCGGGGGCGATCCCGCGAAAGCCCGCCGGAAGCGCGAGCAACGTCTCTTCCCACCATGTGGCGGAGGAGAGATTGCCGTGGAGGAACAGGACGGGCTCCCCGTGCTCAGGACCCGAGAACAGGACCCGTGTCGCGAGCCGCGGGGTCACGACCCAGCGGGCCGTGATCCCGTCCAGGGTGGGAAGGGCCGAGCGGTACGTCACGACGCCCGCGCGAGGTGGGCGTGGAACGCCCGGTCGAACCCGTCCGGGTCGTCGAGGAACGGGACGTGCCCGCTCTCCGGAAGGACGGCCTCTTCGAACGACCCGCCGGCGGCGGCGTACCGCTCCAGCACGTGGCGGGTCTGGCTCACCATCGGCTGGGGCGGGTACACGTCGGGGCCGGGCCAGTTCGGGATAAGGCCCATGCGCCCGAGGTTCCCCGGATCCGACGCCGCGGCATCGGACACGGCGAGATCCTTCCCACCGCGAATCCAGAGCACCGGCACCTTAGGCTGAGCGGCGATGATCTCCGCAACGGGACAGGCGTATTTCGGGGAGAGGGCGTTGTTGGGTCCCCACACACCGGGGGCGATGTGCGGCCAGTGGGAAGAGGGTACGGAATCGCCCGGGTAGTCCCGGTCACCAAGGTGGGTGGCCAAGGCCGCAGTGACCAGCTCCTCCTCCCGCGCGGGGATGAACCCGGGTCCGAACACAAGCAATCGCAGCGCGGCGCGTGGGGAGAACGGGCTGTCCGCGGTCCGATCGCCGGCCATCAGCCGCCGCACGAGCTCGGGGTTGATCAGCCCCCCGCCGGACCCCGCGAAGTCGGGATGGCACGGGGTGCCCACGGCATCCTTCGTCCCGCCGAACCCAAACGGCGACCCCGGCGCGACCAAGGTGACAGAGAGGAGCCGCTGCGGTGCGTGGGCCAGCAGGTGCCAGAGAACGCTCCCTCCCAGCGAGCTCCCCACCACGTGGGCGCGCTTCGTCCCTAGGCGGTCGAGGAGGGCGAGCGCATCGTCGGCGAGGTCCCCGAGGCCACGGGTGGCGTCGATCTTGGCCTCCGAATCGGCCTCCCCGTACCCGCGCTGGTCGGGGGCGATCCCGCGGTAGCTTGTCGGGAGTCGAAGCATCGTCTCCTCCCACCACGTCGCGGCCCCGAGGTTTCCATGAAGAAACAGCACTGGGCTCCGCTCGTCCTCTCCGGAGAAGAGGACCCGCGTCGTTAGCCGCCCCGTGTTCACCGTCTCTGTCTTGATCTCCTCGATGGTTGGAATCTTCATCGGTCTGCCCCCTGGTTAGCTCTCCCGGCGTGCTTGGCCACGAACCCGAGGAGCGCCGTGTTGAACTCCGCCGGCCGCTCCAGGCACAGAGCGTGGCCAGCGCCAGGGATCATCAGGAACTCCGCCCCGGGAATCTCCCGGGCGATGATCGCTGCGTACCCCCGCGGCTTGATCACGTCTTCTTCGCCCACGACGACCAGCGTTGGGACCTTGATCCGGTGCAGCTGCGGCGTCAGGTCGAGGCGGAGGAAACAGCGGAACAGCTCTGCCACCGCCCGGAAGTCGAGCGCAGCGTAGCGGGACCGCGCTTGCTCGACCTCCTCCTGGTGGGCCGCGACCCATCGTTCAGAAAAGCTCGTCGCCAGGACAAGCCGGTACAGGAGATCTGGATCCTCGCTCTCAGCTGCCGACAGCCACGTCTCGATGGCCGCCCGCACGAGCGGACCGACCTCGCTCACCGCGGAGGCCACGAACAGACTCCTCGTCCGCTCCGGGTAGCCCAGCGCGAACTGGAGGCTGATCTCTCCGCCATAGGAGATCCCGGCGATGTGGGCCGCCTTCACCCCCACCGCGTCGAGCAGCGCCGCGAGGTCGGAGGCGTGGAGCTCCATCGCGTACGGTCCGGGCGGGTGGTCGGAGCGCCACATCCCGCGCGCATCGTAGAGGAGGAGCCGAAACCGCCGGGACAGCGCCGGGACCTGGTACGCCCAGCTCGCCGTGCTCATGAGGACCCCGTTGGACAGGACCACGACGTCGGCGTCGCCGTTCCAACCGTGGGTCTCGTAGTGGAGCTCGACCCCGTTCACCCGGGCGCGAGGCACGCTAGTCCTCCGGGCGGAACGCGAGCCGGGCCGCCTCCCCCTGATGGATGACCTCCGCGCGGACCTTCAGCCCCACGCGAATCGATTCCGGCCGCTTTGGATCCACGCCGACGAGCTGCGCGGTGATCCACGGCCCCTCCGCGAGCCGCACCACAGCCGACGCGTACGGGTTGTCCCGACCGAACCCGGCGGCGGCGAGGGGGGTCGGGGGGACATGGATCACGGTGAACCCCTCGACAACGCCACGTCCGGAGAGCTCAACCCACTCCAGGTCCTCCACCCGGCACGCCGGGCACAGGGGGCGCGGAACGGCGGACAGGGCCCCGCAGCTGCGGCAGCGCACGCCCATCAGGTACCCCTCAGCCAGGTGTTCCTCGAACGACGTGCGGGTGAAGTCTCGCTCGGCCATCTCTACCCCCTCCCGAAGATGTGCACGACACAGGTCTGGCCGGTGCCGCCCACGTTGTGGGCCAAGGCCAGGTCGACATCGTGGCCGACCTGGCGCGGCCCGGCCTCTCCCCGCATCTGCTTCCACAGCTCCACCACCTGGGCCACGCCCGACGCGCCCACGGGATGGCCCTTCGCCTTGAGCCCGCCGGACGTGTTCACGGGGATCGTCCCGTCGCGGTGCGTGGCGCCGTCCCGCGCGGCTCGCCACCCCTGGCCGGACGGGAAGAACCCGAGGTCCTCCACCGCCAACACCTCGGCGATCGTGAAGCAGTCGTGGACCTCGGCGAGCTTCACCCCCGACGGCTTGACGCCGGCCATCGTGTAGGCCTGAGCTGCCGCCTCGCGCGCCGACCGGAGCGACGTGAGGTCCGCCCGGCCGTAGAGGCAGGCGTCGCTTGCCTGGCCCGTCCCAAGGACCCGCAGCGGCCGGTCGGTGAACCGCCGCGCCAGCTCCTCCGCCACCACGAGCACCGCAGCCGCGCCGTCCGTGATCGGCGAGCAGTCGAACAGCCGCAGCGGCCACGCCACGGGCGGGTTCGCGCCCGGGTCACGGAGGAAGTCGAGCTCGTCCCTCCACCCCGGCAGCGGCCCTCCCTTCTCTCGGGCCTTGGCCAGCCGGCGGTCCATGATCGCCCGGATCGTCATCCCGAACTGCGCCTTGTCGTTGAGGGCTCCATGGGCGTGGTTCTTCCGCGCGACCTCCATTAGGGCCTCGTACGGCATGCCGTACCGCGCGGCGTAGGCGGTGGCCATCGCCGCGTAGAACCCGGGGAAGGTGAATCCGGCGGGGAACTCGTACAGGACGTCTCCCGCCGTGGCAAGCGTGTCCGTCACGGCCTCGGTGGGGAGCGCGGTCATCCTCTCCACTCCACCGACGAGGACGACATCATAGAGGCCGGAGGCCACCGCGAGAACCCCTTGGCGGAGGGCGATCCCTCCACTCGCGCACGCGCCCTCCACCCGCAGGGCCGCCCGGGGTGTCAAGCCGACCCAGTCGGCCAGGATCGGCGCCAGGTGCCCCTGGTGCTCAAACAGCTCGCTCGAGTAGTTCCCAATGAACAGGGCCTCGATCTCCGTCGGATCGAATCCCTTGTTGTCCACGCTCGCCACAAGCTCCCGGAATGCCTCCACGAACAAGTCGCGGCTGTCCTTGCGGGGAAACGCGCCGAACTTCCCCACGCCGGCGCCGACAAGGGCCACGCCTCGTCCCAACTTTCCCTTCATCCGATCCTCCCTTCGATAAGCCCTGTGCGGAGCTCGTCCTTGAGGGGCTTGCCCATCCCGGACAGGGGCAGGGCATCGAGGAACGCGACGCGCTTCGGGATCTTGTACCGGGCGAGCCTCTCCCCGAGGTACTTCAGGATCTCCTCCTCCGTCGCCGCGTGCCCCGTCTTGAGGACGACGCACGCCGCCCCCACCTCGCCCCACTTCGGGTCCTGGATCCCCACCACGGCGCAGGTGGCGACCGCCGGGTGCCGGTGCAAGACCTCCTCGATCTCCAGGGGGTACACATTCTCTCCCCCAGAGATGAACATGTCCTTCGCCCGGCCGACCACAGTGAAGTACCCTTCTTCGTCGTAGGTCACGAGGTCACCGGTGTGGAAGTACCCGTGCTCGTCCACCAGCTCGGCCGTCGCCTGGGGGTCACCGAAGTACCCCGAGCACAGGGACGGTCCCTTGAGGACGAGCTCGCCCACCACATCGGGGCCGACGGGGAGGTTCGCCCCGTCTACGGCGCGGGCATCCACGAAGAAGTTGGGACGGCCAATGCTCCCCGCCTTACGCACCGCGTCCTCGGCGGAGAACTCGACGTCGTCGGTGTATTCGCGCGCCAGC
>DYGJ01000008.1:16064-25778 GCA_020724765.1 Thermotoga sp.
AGAGAGCAAACACCCCGGGGCCAAACTCGGTCATCCCGAACCCCTGCTTGAACCGGACCCCTTTCTCCTGAACGTACGTCTCGATAAGCGTGACGGGGAGCGGCGCTCCACCGCTTGTGCAGAACCGCAGGCTCGAGAGGTTCGCCCGATCCCAGTTCGGGGCCAGGGTGAGGAGGTGGTACATCGAGGGGACGCCCGCGAACACTGTGACGCCCTCTGACTCGATGAGGTCCAACACCTGCTCGGGGTCGAACTTCCGCACCTGGACCGTCGTGTTTCCGAACACGACCTGGGACGACCAGTAGCAGAACAGGCCCCCGGCGTGAAAGAGCGGAAACACGTTGAGGACGACATCGTCGTGGGTGAGATCGTGGACCACGGTGTTCAGGACATTCCACGCGATCATGCGGTGGCTGATGAGCACGGCCTTCGGCAGACCGGTCGTGCCCCCCGTGAACAGGATGCACGCCGGGTCTTCGGGGTCGAGGTCGTCGCAGGTCACTGGCTTGACCGACGGGCCGCCGACAACGTCCCGGAAGGGGACCGAGCCGGGGACCCCCGCCCCGTCGAGGTGAAGGAGCTTCGCCAGGACCGGCGCACCCATGGGTAGGCCGGCGAGGATCTCCGTCACCACCGGTCGGAACTCGTCCTCGTACACGAGAACCCGCGGTCTGGTCTTCTCCATAAGCTGGAGCAGCTCTTGAGGGTGGAGGCGCCAGTTGAGGGGGACATGAATCGCCCCCAGCTTCCCGCATGCGTAGTAGACGTCGAAGTGCTCCACCCCATCGCGGGCAAGTATGGAAACGCGGTCGCCCTTCCCCACCCCGCCGTTGGCGCGAAGCCAGTGGGCCAGACGGTTCGCGCGGGTGTTCATCTCCCGAAACGTAAGCCGCAGCTCCGGGTGCTTCCCATGGTCCACGATCGCGGTCTTGTCCGGGCTGTACATCTCCCGCCGACCGAGGTAGTCGCCGATGACCACGTCAGCCGCCCTTCCCCGGGAGGTAGCGGGCGCGGAGTTCGGCCTTCACGACTTTCCCGTACGCCGAGTAGGGAAGGCTCTCCTCGAACACAACCCTCTTTGGCACCTTGTACCGGGCAAGGCGCTCTCCGCAGAACGCCTGAAGCTCCTCAGCGGTGGCCGTCGCCCCTGGCTTGAGGACCACCACGATCAGTCCCACCTCGCCCCACTTCGGGTCGGGGACCCCAATGAGAGCCGCGTCCTGCACCGCGGGGTGCTCTCGGAACGCGGCCTCCACCTCCGCAGCGTAGATGTTCTCCCCACCGCTGATGATCATGTCCTTCGCCCGTCCGGCGATGGTATAGAACCCGTCCTCGTCCACCCAGGCCACGTCGCCGGTGTGAAACCACCCGTCTACGATCGCTTCCGCGGAGGCCTCCGGGTTCCGCCAGTAGCCGGTGCAGACGTGGGGGCCGCGGATGAGGAGCTCGCCCGGATCGCCGGGAGCAACCTCCCGCCCCTGGTCGTCCACGAGCACCATCTCGCTGTGGAAGATCGGCCTTCCCACCGACCCGAGCTTCCGCACCGACTCCTCGTCCGTCATCGAGAAGCAGTTGGCGCCGACCTCGGTCAACCCGTACCCCTGTCGGAACACACCGCCCTTCTGCCCGATCCACTCCCGCACCAGGTCCACGGGGAGGGGCGCGCCGCCGCTGATGAAGAACCGCACTGAGCGGAAGTCCGCCGCCGCAAACCCGGAGGCGTCGAGGAGCATCCGGTAGATCGTCGGCACGCCGAGCACCACCGTGCACCGCTCTTCCTCGATGGCCCTCAGGATCGCGTCGGCGTCGAACGTGCGCACGAGAACGACCCGGCCCCCGATGTAGAGGAGGGGGGTCAGGAACGCGAACATGCCCCCGGCGTGGAACAGGGGCATGAACAGGGCCGACACGTCGCGCTCGGTCAGCCCCCAGCTCGCGATCGTGTTGATGCAGTTCCACAGGACCTGCCGGTGGGGGATCATCGCCCCCTTGGGGCGCCCGGTGGTCCCCGACGTGTAGAGAAGGAGGTACGTGTCGCCCTCGTCGAGCGGCGGGCGCGCAGGTTCGGAGTCCGGGCACCTGGAGACCTCATCCTCGTACCGGCGGCCGCCGACGTCGGCCCCATCCACTCCCAACACGTGGGAGACCGGTGCCTCGGCGCAGATCCTCACCGCCACCGGGACGAACTCCGGGCCGCAGAACAGGACCTTCGGCGTGCAGTCGCCCACGACATAGGTGAGCTCCCGCGGTTGGAGCCGCCAGTTGAGGGGCGCGAACACGGCGCCGATCTTGCCGAGGGCGTACAGGAGGTCGAGGTAGCCCAGGCAGTTGTGGCCAAGGATCGAAACCCGGTCACCCTTCTCGACGCCCAGCCCTCGCAGGAAGTGGGCCGCCCGGTTCACCCGGCGGTTGAGCTCGGCGTAGGTGTAGCTCTGGCCGTCGCTCCGGTCCACGACCGCGATCCGGTCCGGCGTGAGCTCCGCCCGACGTGTGAGAAGGTGTGCGGCGGTCATCTGGCCCTTCTCGTAGATAGCCATCTCGATCTCAGGTCCCGAGGACCATGCCCCCGTCCACGCGCAAGACGGCGCCCGAGACGTAGGCCGCCTCGTCGGAAGCGAGGAACAGGTAGGCGTTGGCGATGTCCACCGGCTCGCCGAGCCGCCCGAGCGGCGTCCGGGCCTGCATCCCCTCCAACACCTTCTCCGGCATCGTCTTCAGAATCTCCGTCGCCGTGAACCCGGGGGCGACCGCGTTCACCCGGATCCCGTACCGCCCGAGCTCACGCGCCCAGACCTTCGTTATCCCGACGAGGCCGGCCTTGGTGGCGACGTAGTTCGTCTGGCCAAAGTTCCCGTCGAGCCCGGCGATCGAGGTCGCGTTGAGGATCACCCCCGACTTCTGGCGGATCATGATCGGCGCCACGGCCTGGGTGCAGAGGAACGTTCCCTTGAGGTTGACCTCCACGACGCGATCGAAGTCGGCCTCCGACATCCGGCCCACAATCTCCCCCTCCTTCACCCGCACGAGCTGGTGGTCGCGGATGATCCCGGCGTTGTTGACCAGAATGTCGATCCGTCCGAGGCGAGCGTGAACGTCGGCCACCCATGCCTCCACCGCGCCCTGGTCGGTGACGTCCACGCGACGGAAGCCCGCCCGCGGGCCCAGTCCTTGCGCTGCCCGCTCCCCCACGTCCTGGGACACGTCGCAGATCGAGACCCGCGCCCCCTCCTCCACGAACCGCTTCGCCGTAGCCAGGCCAATCCCCGCCCCCCCCCCTGTGATGAGGGCCACCTTCTCTTCTAGTCGCATCGGTCTCCCTCCTGGCACGGTCCCCAGCGGACCACGCCCGCTCCCCACACGTAGCCGATCCCCGCCCCGACCATGACCATCAGGTCCCCGTCCTTGAGCCGTCCCAGCTTGAGCCCTTCGATGATGTTGATGATCGTGTCCTGCTCCCCGATGTGGCCGTAGCTGCCGTTGTACACACCCTGCTCCTCGGTGAGGCCGAGCCGCCCGAGCATGTCGCGGTACCCCGACGGCTTGATGAGAACCATGTTCAAGAACGATGCATCCTCGCGCGTGCGCCCGCTCTTGCGCAAGGCCTCGTCCACGCAACGCATCCAGTTGTCCATCGAGACCTCGTTCAGCCGCGCCTTCATCTTCTCCTCGGCCACGAGGTCGAACTTGAACAGGTCCTGGGTCACTGCCTCGTCGGTGGGGAACTGGACCGTTCCGCTCGCGGGAACAATCACATCCTTGCTCATCGACCCGTCGGTGATGAGGTGGGATCCAAGGACGTGGTTCCGCGGCCACCCCCGGCGGAGGAGCATCGCCCCGGCCCCTGCCCCGATGTTGAACAGGAACGTGGTCCGCAGGTTCTTGAAGTTGATGAGGTCGCCTATCCGGTACCCGCCCGCGATGAGCACGGTGCGGATCTCCGGATCCGAGCGCATGATGTCCTTGGCGATCTTGAGGGCGGCCACGGTCGTACAGCACCGCATGTGGATGTCCATCCCCCACGCCCGCGTCGCCCCGATCTGGTAGGCAAGGTCGATCCCCGACGTCCACAGGAGGTACTCCCGCCACTCCTCGGTCGTGCAGATGACGAGGTCGATCTCCTCGGGGGGGATGTCGCACCGGGAGAGACAGTCTTTCGCCGCCAGCACGCCCATCTCGTTTGGGTGAAGGTTCGGAGGCGCCATCCGCTTCTCCGTGATCCCGAGCTTCTCCTGCACGACCCACTCTGGAAGGCCGCTCTCCGCCGCGATCTCGGCAGCGGTGATCACCCGCTCGGGCAGGTACATGCCCGCGCTGACAATCCCTACGGAACGATCGGATTCGCTCATCCCCGCCTCTCTCATCCCGGCCCAAGACATCAGAGCGTGCTGATGCGTACGTCTTGAGGTACCTGTCGTGCAGAGCTCAGGAGGGGCCCCGAGAATCGAGGCCCCTCCTGCATTTCAACGACTAGCGGTTCTGCGTCCAGTCCCACTCCGTGATGAACTCGGCTGTCCGCACTCCGTTGATCGTTTTCAGCTGGTTCATCCACAGGGTCTTGATCCCGTAGTGATCATCCGGCTGGTACGTCACGGCCGGGATCATCCCATCGGCATCCCAGCCGGTGAACCGGTCCAGAGCATCAATGAACGCCTGCCGGGTCAGGTTCGGGCCCGCATCCATCAGAGCCTTGGTGACCATCTGGGCGCCAACGTAGGCGATCATCGCGTACGCGTTCATGAGCTCGCCTGGGTAGTAGCGAGCGTACACCGCCCGCATCGCGGCCGCGGCCTCGCTCGTGGGATCCTGCGGATCTGTGCCGAACCCCGGGAAGACCACGCCCTCGGCGGCCTCCCCCGCAAGATCGTAGAGCTGCAGTGTGATCGTGTTGATCCCGACGAACTTCGGCTTGAACCCCAGCAGGTCGCACTCCACGATCAGCTTCGCCGCGTCGCCGACGTAGCTGAAGAGCAGGACGGCCTCAGCCCGCGCCTGGCGAAGCGCCAAGGCATACGCACTGAAGCTCGTCTCGGTCCCCGGGTACTTGACGACGATCACCGGCTGAACCCCCTGAACCTTCAGCTCGTCGAGCGCGAAGTCCAGAAGCTCGGTCCCCATTGCATCTTCAACCACAGCGATCGCCACGCGCTTCGCGCCAAGCTCGAGCACCGCGTACTGGGCCGCTGCCCGGCCGAACGACTCGTTGTTCGGCTGGATCGCGAACACGTGCGGCACGGTGGGCGAGGCCAGCGTGAGCCAGTTCATGTGCGGGGACACCACGGGAAGCTTGTTCTCGAGAATGTAGGTCCAAGAGGCCGCCATCCCGATCGTCCCCAGGGGGTTGACGAGGGCGAAGATGTTTTCCTGCTCCACGAGCCGTTTCATCACGGCCACCGTGTTCGCCGGGTTGAACGCGTCGTCGAAGGCCAGGAACTCGATCTTCCGCCCGTGGATTCCGCCGAGCTCGTCGTTCACGTAGCTGTACCACGCCTGAGCGCCCCGCATCACCGGGACGCCGATGAACGCCACCCCACCCGACTGCACGATAAACGAACCGAGCTTGATCGTGGTGTCGGTCACGCCAGGCGTCTGCGCAAGAAGTCCCCACGAGGCGCCCACCACGCATACTGCTGCCATCGCTAGAACCAGAAATCGCTTCATAACTCTCTCCTCCTTTGTACCTCACCGTTCCCGATGCTGTCTCATCAGACGGCCCACGTCGCTGTACCCTGCTCTAGTTGTGCACACCACCTCCCGTGTCGTCCGGCAGGGGGTCTGCCTTGTCCTTCGTACCCAAGTACAACTGCCGAACCCGATCGGTTCGACGAAGCTCGTCGCTCGATCCGCTGAGAGCGACCTTCCCCGTCTCCAGGACAATCCCGTGGGATGCCACCTCAAGGGACAGGTAGGCGTTTTGTTCCGCCACAACCATCGTGATCCCCTCTCGCCCTAGGGCCGCCAAGCGGTCAAACAACTGCCGCACGAGAAGGGGCGACAGGCCGAGCGACGGCTCATCGAGGAGAAGGACGCGCGGATGCGCCATGAGCGCCCGTCCGATGGCGAGCATCTGCTGCTCTCCTCCGCTCAACGTGCCGGCAATCTGCCGGGCTCGGCCCTTGAGGGCGGGGAACCGTTCGAACACATCCGCCTGGTCCCGGCGTACCGTTGCGCCATCCCGGCGTACATACGCTCCCATCCTCAGGTTCTCGAGGACCGAGAGATCGGGGAACAGCTGTCGCCCCTCGGGCACCTGAGTGATCCCGAGGCGGACGATGCGGTCCGGTGCGAGGCGATCGATCCGCCTGCCCTCGAGGAGGATCTGCCCCGACCGCGCTCGGATCAGCCCGCAGGTTGTATTCATGAGCGTGGTCTTGCCCGCCCCGTTCGCCCCCAGCACCGCCACCAGTGCGCCCTTGTCCACGTCGAACGAAACGTCCTTCAACGCGTGGATCGGGCCGTAAAACGTGTTGACCCCCTCAAACTTGAGCACGGTCAACCTCCTGACCCAGATAAGCCTCGACCACCCGAGGGTTCGTCTGGATCTCCCGCGGCGTCCCCTCTGCGATCTTCCGGCCGAAGTCGAGGACCACGATACGATCGCAGATCTCCATCACGAGCGACATGTCGTGCTCGACAAGCAGAACGGTCACACCCCGCTCCTCTCTTACCCGACGGATGAACTGGCCCATGGTCTGCGTCTCCGTCGCGTTCATCCCAGCCACCGGTTCATCGAGAAGCACAAGGCGTGGCTTCGCCATCAGCGCCCGGATGAGCTCAACGGCCTTCTGGCTGCCGTACGGAAGCATGGACGCGGGAGCTCCACCCAGGGCTCCCAGACCAAACGCGTCCAGCATCTCCCCGACTTCCGCGGCTGCCGCGCGTTCCTCGCGCCGGCCCACCCCCACGGCGAGCGACAGGATCCGCCCGTGGAACTGGTTGTGACGCCCAACCAACAGGTTGTCCCGCACCGTCATGTACGGGAACAAACCCAAGTTCTGAAAGGTCCGCGCGATCCCAAGTCCAATCACCTTGTGGGGGGGGACCCTAAGAAGATCGACCCCATCGAAGGTGATCGCCCCCGCGGTCGGCTCAAGGAAGCGAGAGATGAGGTTGAACACGGTCGTCTTACCCGCCCCGTTGGGGCCGATAAGCCCCACGATCTCGCCCTCATCCACGTGGAACTCCACCCCATCCACCGCGGTCAGGCCCCCGAAACGCTTGGTGAGTCCAGATGCGGCCAACAGGTGCTCGCTCATGCCCCGCCCCCTCCGCGCACGAAGGCAACCGCTGCCCGCAGGGGCTTGGGCAGGGACTGCACTTTGTCTGGGGCCGTCCACTTGCGGACGAACCCCCAGATCCCGAACGGCATGAAGACAACCACTCCGATGAGAGACGCTCCGTAGATGATCGACTGCAACCCTCGGAACCCGCTCAGCCAGTGCGGGAGGTAGGTCAAGAACAGAGCGCCCAGCACGGGACCCGGCAGAGACGCCATGCCCCCCAGGGCAATCATGATGAACAAGTCAATGGACTTCGCCAGCCCGAACTCCGCCGGGCTGATGTACCCTACAACGTGGGCGTAGAGCCCGCCCGCAAGCCCAGCGTACAAGGCGCTCACGAAGAATGCCAACGCCTTGTACTTGGCGAGGCTCACCCCGCACGCCTGAGCTGCCATGCTCTTATCGCGGATGGCGACAAACGCCCGGCCCACCCGGGACCGAACGATGTTCCGTGCCACAAGCAGGAGCAAGACTGTCATCGCCAGCGCCAGGTAGTACATCGCGACGTCGTTCTGGACGTTGATCCCGAAGAAGCTTGCCCGCGGGACGCGCATCCCCTGGTAGCCCCCTGTGACGGCTGCCCACCGCGGCAGCGCCTCCGCAACCGCGGTTCCAAACGCGAGGGTGGCTATGGCCAGGTAGATCGCGGTCAGCCGCAACGCGGGGATCAACAAGATGAACCCAGCTAGGCCGCTGATGAAGCCGGCTACGGGGATGCCCACCCAGAACGGAAGGCCGAAATGCTGCGCCAGAAGCGCTGTCCCATAGGCCCCGATCGCAAGGAACCCGGCGTGTCCGATCGAGAGCTGTCCGGTGTACCCGGTGAGGAGCGCGAGACCGATCGCCGCGATGATCTTCACCGCAGCAAGGTTGAGGAGATATAGGTTGTAGCTCCGCAGGACGAAAGGAGCCATCGCCAGGAGCACGATCACCACTGCCCAGAAGATGGGCCGTTTCATCAGTGCCCTCCTACCGACCGCTCGCCGAGGAGGCCGTGGGGGCGGAACACGAGCACGAGGATGATCAGGGTGAACACAAATGTCGTCTTGAGCGGGGCGATCGCCGGCGGCATGTACCCACTGAACAGGTTCTCGATCACCCCAAGCAGAAGGCCGCCCACCACGGCGCCCGGAAGGCTTGTGAACCCGCCGAGCACCGCCGCGGCGATCGCCTTGATCATGACGAAGACCATGGACGTCAAGTCAAGGAACACAATGGGCGCCACCAGACAGCCGGCGATCGCCCCCGTCCCAAGACCGAGTGCCCAGCTCCAGGTGCCAATCCGACCGACGTTGATGCCCATGAGCTGCGCGGCCCGCCTGTTCTGCGAGGTGGCTCGCATCGCGATCCCCACCTTGGTGAACTTGAACACAAGGAAGAACAGCAGCGACACTGTCAGTGCCACCCCGAACACGAGGAGATCGTGCTGTCGGAGGACCACATCACCGATGAACAGCGGAGGGCCACGCAAGGCGTAGGGGAAGGGCCGAGCGTCAATAAGTCCCATCCACAGGGCAATCGCCTGCAGGATCATCCCGATGCCGAGCGTGGCGATGAACAGGCTCGTCACCGGGGCGTTCTTCGCCCAGCGAAGCAACCCCCGATCCACCACCACACCCAGCAGAATCCCCGTGACAAGCGCTCCGCCCAGCGCCGCCGGCAGGGGCACCCCATAGGTTCGGAACAACAACAAGGCGATGAACGTGCTGAACATCGCCATATCCCCCTGGCCGAAGTTGAGGATGTGGGTCGTCTTGTAGATGAGGATCAGGCCGAGGGCCATGATCCCGTATAAACTCCCCGCCGCCAGTCCGCTGACGATCAGCTGCGCCAACACACAACATCAGCCTCCACGTCTGCCTCCCCCCTCAGATCGCGCGGATCCGCATCCGCGTGCGCCTCACGGACAGGTCTATGACACCTGAATCACATGTCAGCATAGCGACCGAAATGGCGCGCGTCAACCCCTTGTTACAGAACGCCGTTCGCCAGCGGGTGAACCGCTCCGTCCTCGCCCGGGACGCGCTCTTCCCACAAACCGCCCAGCACCATAGCGACCAGCTGAGGCAGAACATCCTCAGCACAGCGCTCCGCCTCTTCCCACAGCGCCCATCGTTGACCGCCCAGGTGCGCCACCCCCAGGAGGGCGTACGTGAGCGCCTCCGGATCGCACTGGCGTACCTCACCTCGGCCCATCGCCGCAGCGAGGCCCCGCGCGTACCCCTCAGCGAGGCGCGTGTAGTACCACTTCCCCACTCCCTCGTCCACGAACTCCGCCTCCCGTACGATGCGGTATGCCCCAGGATGCTCCCGCACCCAGCGCAAGAAGGAACGGAGTCCCTCCACCTCGGCGGCTCTGCGATCCGCGCACTGGGCAACAGCCAGCGTCTGCCGCCGGCGGAAGTCCCGGCTGATCTCCCGCACCAACTCCGTGAAG
>DYGJ01000008.1:25788-29001 GCA_020724765.1 Thermotoga sp.
GATCTCCACCTTGATCGGAAAGTAGAGGTAGAACGTCCCCTGCCCCACCCCCGCCAAGTAGGTAATGGTCGAGACGGTCGTTCCGTGGAACCCAGCCTCGCCGAACGCACGCTCGGCCGCGACCAGAAGCGCTCTGCGTGTCGCTTCTCCTCCCTCGGGCTCGTCCGAGGAGGGCGCGGACTTCCCGCTCCACGAACCATCTGGCCGCGGCCGCTTCTGGGGCTCGATGCGACTGTTGTCGGCGGCAATCCCGTGCAGAATCAGATCCACACCCACCTGACGGACATCCTGAGGGATGCCACTCCCTCCCCACACTGCGAACCGCAGGCACAGGAAGAGCACCGTCCCCAGGATCCCGTACGCCACCACTTCGGGATCGAGATCGCGAAACGCTCCCGCCGCGACGCCGGCCGCGACGATACCGATCAATTCTGCACAGACTGCTCCGTAGAACCGCGTCGGAATCTCCTGTCGCACGAACTCCGCTTCGCGGAAGACCTGGAACAGGCCAGCGTTCTCAGCGAAGCAGTCCAACAGGACATTG
Source organism: Thermotoga sp. (assembly GCA_020724765.1). Lineage (GTDB taxonomy): Bacteria > Bipolaricaulota > Bipolaricaulia > Bipolaricaulales > Bipolaricaulaceae > Bipolaricaulis. Next base: position 26,333 of record DYGJ01000008.1, read on the forward strand.
TAAGCGCTGTGGAAACCAGCGAGGGGGCTCGATGCCGCAGCGACGGCAGCCCGCAGGCGAGCGACGAGCTGATTCTGAAGGCCCTCGACCAGGCGAACGTAGATCTCCTCCTTGTTCGCGAAGTAGAGGTAGAACGTCCCCTGCGCCACTCCCACCCGGCGGCAGATTGCGGACACGGACGCCGCCTCATAGCCCCGCTCGCGGAACACGTGCTCCGCCCCCTGCAAAATGCGCTCCAGTGTCTCCCGCCCACGATCGGTTCGCGGCAGCCGAGCATCCGATCGCGCGCTCACTGGTCCCACACTCGTCCTCCCGAACCCGAGGGACCACATGCTAGTGGTTCATCCAGGAGAAACGCTCCGCCTTGGGTCTCCACGATTCCGAGTGTACACGGGCATGGCAAGCACGCCTTGAGCAGCATTCGACTGGATCCACACCGCGCTAGGAGGCTCTGGATAGGGTCTTCGGAGATCTGCGAACCTCACAGCACGCAGATCCCTGCGGTTTCTTGCCTGCCACTTTGGCTGCCGAGAAGCCGTAGCGTCACAGCTTGTCGGCAACGGCTTGCCCCGACTGCTTCATCTATCACCTGGGAATCGTCTAGCCCGCCTGCCGTCGCATGAGGCACGGAGATCCATCGGTTCACAGAACGCGGACTATGGCGCCGCGGCGATCCGACGTTCTCCGCTTAGCTGAAGGCTCCACACGCCACTCCCCAGGAAGCTGTTAGGGAACAACCGGCACGAGGAGAACCGCTTCTCCAGTCAGACCCGCGTCATCGGTCACTATGAGGGTCACAAGGTAGAACCCCGGCTCGGCAAACGTCCACATCACACGATTCCCCTGTGCATCGAACGCTCCGTCGCCTGTGATATCCCAGTCGTAGGCCACGATCCTTCCCATCGATACTCGTGCATCAAACTCAACAGGCTCGCCCGTGCGTGGAGATCGCGGCAACCACTCGAAGTCTGCAACCGGGGGCTGGTAGACAACCACAACCGGCCGTGGCCGCTGCCAAGCCCCGAAGAACACCTCCCCGGTGGTGCCCGGCGGCAACGACACCGACGCCACGGCAGGCGTGGTCAACTCGTACCGCTCGGAGAGAGAATCCACATCCACCCAAACCCTGTACTCGCCACCGGCGAGATCGGTGAACGAGAACAACCCAAGCGGATTCGTGAAAACCTCCTCCACCGTTGCCTCGTCGCGCTCAAGGATCACCCGCACCCTAGCGAGCCCCGCCTCCCCCTCCTCACGGGCCCCGCTCCGATCTGGATCGTCGAACACCGAACCCAAGATCTCCCCAAGTCGCTCGCACGGGATGTAGACCACCGTCCGCTCCGCGAGCACCACCTCCACCGTCAACGGAAACTCGACCCGCGCACGGAAACCCGGCGGCAAGCTCCCCAACGTAACATCGTGCTTTCTGGGGGAGAGGGGAGGGAACAGGAACCTCCCGTCCGATCCGCTCGAAACCTGTTTGCCGTCTGCGATGAAAACGGCACCGCCGATTCCCGGCTCTCCGGGGTCCAGGCGTCCATTTCCGTCCTCATCGACAAACACCGTGCCTTCCACCCACCCTTTGGCGGGCAGGAATGGAAGAGCCAGAACGAACGCGTACTCGAACCCTGCTGTCGCGTTGAGCGAAGTCGCGTTCCCCAAGGAATCCCACTGCGCGTCCACCCGGATCGTTGCCGAGAACGAAGGGGACAGAGAGAATGGGATTTCGACCCCTATACTGCTGTCCTGTCGGCTGTGCCGCAAGTCCACGGCGATCCCAGTCGGCGTGCGCAGCGCCAGACTGACCTGGGCCGCGGAGAACACGGTCCCGCCTCCGCTGCGCGTGACTGCCTGGGTCAAGCTGAGCGTGGCCCGTATATCCCCCAGACTGAGGTGAAACCGTTGACCGTATTCCTCTGTGCTCTCCTCTGTAAAAGCAACAGCGTCTTCCTCCCACCGCCACCGCCCGGTCAGACGGATGACGAATGGCGCGTCCCCGACGACTGTCGCTACTTCGAGCACTCGAGTTCCCCGGTTCAGGCTGAAGCCTGGCCCGAAACCCTGGCTGCGCCGGAGGGACAGATTCCCAAACAGCGCCGCCGGCCACCCCGGTGACGTCCAGTCGAGTGCGACAGCGAGGTCCGAGCGAACCACGGTGGGCACAAGGGCGACCCCGAGAACGTTATCGCGCTCCCAGCGCGTGGTGAACCTGAAACCCCATGGCGCGGCCGCCAGGTGCCCCCCCAGGCTGATCCCCGTTCGGTCGGCGCGCGCGCTCGGCAACCACGGACCTACACCGTAGGCGTCAGCCTGGAAAACCAGGCCCGTTCCCCCGCGAGCCTCGATCCCTATGAGGAAGCCGGCGTCCGCATACGGCATGGAGAACGCAACCCCACTTTCTCCACGCACCGTCAGTCCCTCCAGAAGAACACCGGTGACCCATAGGGCCCCTGCGTGGACATGCTCCACCCCCCGCGTCTCCTGCATGGCCAACCCGAGATTTCCCCACGACCCGCTCCACTCCCCGCGCAGCCCGAAACGCCCTTCATCCCCCTGCCATCCCGTGAGAAACGCCGCCTCGATCTGCTCAGAGGCCATTCCACCGGACATCCCTTGCCCTCCCAGAGCGAGAAGGAGAGACGACAGATCAAGCTCCACCTCGCCGACTT
>DYGJ01000008.1:29011-32876 GCA_020724765.1 Thermotoga sp.
CGACTTCGGCCCAGGCGTGATCGGCCACGTACCTCAGGGAAAGTCGGGACACCGCGTACGGAGTCGGGCCCCAAGGTCCTGTCAACTGCAACCGCAGGTCAAGCTCTCCGCCGAGGATCTCCCCGTCGCCCAACAGGGAGAGGAAGGACAGCCGACGCCCTGCGATAGGGTCGTACCCGAGCTTTCCCCCCAGGACCAGGTCAAGAGCTGACAGAATCGTCCCCACGATCGCCTCTGGACCGGGCGGGAGGATCGTGGTGTACCACGAAGTGCGTGCCTCGGCCCCTTCGGCGGACTCTACCGCCACCGAGAGAAGGTCACGCCCGGCCTCCGCCTGCACGGGAATGGAGAGGATCAACTCGATTCCTCCGCTCTCGCCGGGGCGCAGGGTCATCTCACGGGGGGTGATCCGCACCGGCCAGCCATGTGAGGAATCCGCGTCCACAAAGACCCGGTCGAGAACATTGCCCCGATTCGTGATCGTAAGCGCGTATGTAACCGCATCGCCGGGCTGGACAGCGCCCGTGAGGGGGGAAGAGAGAGCGATGCCCGCCACAGATCGAACGCGAACCTCCCCTGTCGCCCTCTCTTCCCCTTGAGCCCAACTGGCCCGCAGGCTCACCGTGTGGACGCCCGCTGCTGTGGTCCGCGGCACGATCACCGTCACGAAGACCGTGTCCTCTCCGCCCGCAGCAATAACCAGGTTGGAGGGCACTCCAAGCTGCCCCCAATCCGTGGGGACTTCGACGCTGAGCGCCGCTTCAATGGGGGATGGTCCCCTATTCGAGACGGAGAACACGTGGATCGCCACATCCCCTGGGGAAACAGTGCGCGCAACGGAGAGGACATGCACGTGAACGCTCGCCTGGGCAACACACCCCGCCCCCAGGACCAGAGCCCCAACGAGACTCCTGACCACCCGCACGCGAGGCGACATCCACGTGAACGCCATCCCGTAGTAGAATCTACGCACTCCGGAGGGCACAAGCGAGGAAGGAGGTGCGGAAGCGAGGGGAAGTCCTGCCCGGCGCAGGCGATGCTCCCTACGGACTACGGGCCTCGAGGAGACCCGCCAGCGCTTCTACATCCCTCTCGTCCACGCGGCCGCTGTTGTCGAAGTCGAACGCCCGGGCATTCCCCTGCACCGGTGCGCTGGCCCACTGCGCCCGGAACAGATCTACATCGTTTTCGTCGAAGACCCCGTTCCCGTCGATATCCTCGTACAAGCCGTCTTCATCGAGGTCACGCGGCACCCTGCCTCCCGCCACAGGAACGAGGGTAAGCGCACGGACCCGCAGTGAGGCCTGTGCAGCGATGATCTCTTCACCGCCAGGATCGACTCGCGCCACCACCAGGTACGTCCCCGGCTCTGGACGCAACTCGGTCTCCACAAGAACCCCCCGCACATCACCCGGAAGGCACGGCACGGGATCCGGCTCGATACGGGCCAGCTGGTCGCCCTTCGCATCGTAAACCTGAACCTCAACCCGGACCTCGCGCAGGTTGGTCAGACTGGTGTTGCCAAGCTCCACAACAAGCCACAACGGGTTCAGGCCGCGAAACTCCAGCTTGCGCACTTCGACCCGCGGATGCAGCGCGCCCACGGAGGCGTAGATCTTGACCCCAATCCGCTTAGCGACCAGCACTGTTGTCCCCTCGTGCTCCACCGGTCGCGGCTCGCCGTGGATGAACACGATGCCCCAATACGTTCCCACGCCCGTTCCCGCGGGCACGGTCAACGTGCCCTTCACCTCGCGCGTCTCACCCGGCCCAAGGTTGAACGAAGCGGGAGCCATCGCGAGCCACGGGGCTAGGGAGCGGGCGAGTGTGCCGGGAGGGTAGAACCGATTGCCACCCAGCTCGTCGCGGTCCCAGTCCCCGACGTACACGACGAACGTTTCCGGGACTTCGGTCTCATTGCGGACGATGAACGAGAACGCGTGCAGCTGGCCTGGGCCAACCGCGAGATCCACCTCAAGGAGGTTGACCTCGATCGCCGCGCCCGAAAAGCCAAGGGCGATAACCAAGGCCCAGATGGGTTTCATCCTCATGATCAGGATTATACGCCGTGCTGGCTACGGAGAGGTCAACGTGTAGGTGAAACGGAGCTCATACGTACCGGGGACCACGGTGTCGTAGTCCACCACCACCCGCAGGGCGGTGTCCAACCACAGACCCATGCCCGCAGTTCCACCCGCCACCTTCTGCGGACCTGTGGTCAGGCCGATGTAGGCCGTCTGGGGGCTCGTAATGCCCGGACCGAAGGCGGAGACACGCCACTCGAGGTGCGAGCACGGCTTCCCCGGTGGAGGCTCAGATCCGGTGTAAGTCCAGGTGGCAGCGTCCGCAGCCACGTACAGGGACCACCCCGTACCGCTAGACACGCTGATCCGCTGTGAGGGCGAGACCTCCCTGTAACCCGCATCGTAATGCGCGAGGGTCAGAACCCCGAGGTCCACGAGCAGCGGGGTCACGGTCAAGCTCTGGGAAATCCCCTGTCGGTAGTGAATACGTACCGCCACCCAGTCTACACGCGCTGCGTTCTCCGCTTTCAGCCGCACGCGCAGGGTCCCATCACCCAGTTCGCCAGGAGACCAACTGTGACCCCACGTGTCGGACGCCCCGCCCAGTACGTGCTCCCACCACGATCCCGCAGTGAACCCTGACCGATACCCCGTCGCCGTCCAGCTCACCCCACCATCCCACGACAGCTCCACATGGAGGTAGCAGTTGACGGATGTGTGCTTCTGAACCCTAAGAAGAACCTCAATCCCCTCAACGTCGCTGCCTGGCGGCAGGCTGATCCCATACCCGCCATAGGTGTGCTCCGCTCCGTCTGCACCCACGGCGTACCGGTTGTCGCGGTAGTACCCGCGAGGGCCGTCGGTGAACTGCCCCGCGTTGAGCGATGGGTTCAGCCACTCCGTGGTCTGGGCCAGCGCCACGCTGCCCAGCGCCACAAGAAGGAGCCCCCCCAACCACCATCCACGGTTCATCATCATCTCCACGCGCCATAGAGTGAGATGAGCAGCCCGGATTCTCCTCGAACCCGGGCTGCCCATCGTCGAATCCTCATTATGGAGCGGTAAGCGTGTAGGTGAATCCCACGCTGTAGTCACCGGCGGGGTCGTTCTCCCAGCTCACGAGCACGCGGAAGTCCATCGAGAGCTCGATGTTACCGCCCTTCGTTCCAGCGGCGACCTGAGTTGCCCCAGTCGCCAGCCCGGTGAAGGTGCTCACGTGCGAGGACACGCGCTTGTCCGCCGTGGCGGCCCGCCACAGGAGGTCGGTGGAAGGCTTCGCCCACGGACCGGTCCATGTGCCCGCATTGACAGCAACCGTCAGGGTCCAGTCCTTGTTGCTCCAGATCTGGATGCCCTGTGCAGACAGCAGCGTCTTCTGGCCAGCGTCGTAGTCGGCCTCAGTCAATGCCTTGAAGTTGATCGTGCTCGTCGAGAGGGCGAGCCGAATCAGCGTGGGCACCGTGAACTGAGCCGTCGAACCCTGAGTGACCTGCGCCATCCCCGCCACGCTCACAAGCAGCCCCAGAGCCAAAGAACCAACAATCAGCATGCGAACTTTCATCACTGCACCTCCAAGAAGTTTTGTGTTGCACTTCTTTGGAGGCGTTTCGGCAACCCAGCCATCTCCACGGGGGAGATCTGTGGCTTTGCGTCCCCAGGTCGCCCTGGGTTTGCCTGTTCGTTCACCTCTCCTTGTGTAGAACCAGCCGTCTCTGCTCGGAACGGCCTACCGCCCGCTCTCACCTCCGTTGCCGCCCATGGTACGGCGGCCACGCGCGGCCCTCTCGCCATCGTCCACTCCCCCACGTCACGTCTGTCCAGTGCCGTGGGCATCCCTATCC
>DYGJ01000009.1:0-8036 GCA_020724765.1 Thermotoga sp.
CCGCCTTCCAGGAACTGCCCGATTCCCTCCAGGTTCCCCCGCTGGCCGGGGTACCGTGCGATGAGGGTGCGGACCCATTGGTCGTAAGCGCGTCCCTCACGGGCGGTCAGGTCCGCGAACGCCCGGTCAACGGAGAGCTTGACGAGGGCGTACCCCAAGGCGGTCACGAGGAGGACGACGAACAGGAGGGCCGCCACCAGCTTCGTCTGGAACGAGAGCCGCTTACGCAGGTTCACGGCGTCCCTCCGTGGAGAGCTTGTACCCCATGCCGTACATGGTCACGATGCGGGAGGGCGACTCGGGGACCCGTTCCACTTTCTTGCGCAGGCGTTTGATGTGGGAGTCGATCGCCCGCTCGAAGGAAGAGAAGGTTGTCCCGCGCACCGCTTCCAGGAGTTCCAGCCGAGTGAACGCGCGGTCCGGGTGCTGGACGAGAAACGCGAGGAGGTCGAACTCGAGCGCGGTGAGATCCAGCGGTACTCCATCCACCCACCCTTCCCGTCGCTCGATGTCCATCCGGATGCCCGCGGCCTCGGCCACCCGGGGACCCTCCGGGGCGCTTTCCGTCCGCCGGAACACAGCTCTCACCCGAGCCTCGAGCTCGCGGGCGCTGAACGGCTTCACCACGTAGTCGTCGGCCCCGAGTTCCAGCCCGAGCACCCGATCGTCCTCCGTGGACCGCGCGGTGAGCATGATGATCGGGACGCGGGACGAGTCGCGGATGCGCCGTGCCACGTCGAGGCCATCCATTCCGGGGAGCATCAGGTCGAGGATGACGAGATCGGGGGGGTGGGCTGTGAACTCCGTGAGGGCTTCCGGGCCGCTTGCGGCCACAGTTACGGAAAACCCCGCGCGCTCAAGGTAGCCGCGCACGAGCTTTCGCACCCACGGGTCGTCGTCTACCACGAGGATCCTTTTCACTTCACCTCCCCGTTCCTAGTCTAGCGTGGAGCGGCTTCCGACGCTGGGACAATGCGGAGAGAAACGTGCCTTGTTGCCAAGTCAGCACAGCACCTCCCCCGTTCTCGGCCGCGATCGAAACATACCCGGACGATGTGAAGGATGGAAGGCGAGTCCATGGCAGGGTTGTGGAGCGCTGTCGGCGCTCGGTGTGTGCCCTCTCCATGGCTTTGCCACAACTTTGCCTCAATCTCTCTTGCTCCGTAGGATAAACACGACAGGGGTTCGATATGCACGACTCAACACCGGCTTCGGCAGGGTGGCGGGGGGCCGGGTCAATCGATGGGGTGGCCAATGCTGGTTCGTGGAGAACAGAGGAGCGAGCGCAAAATGAGAAGAACTACAGGGCGACTGCGATCAGTCTCCTTTCGCGTACGCCGTTGGGCTCTTGGGTTTGCTATGGTCGTGCTCCTCGGCCTTGGGTTGGGGATGCCGGCGCTGGCTTCACAGGGCACGCATGACCTCACGCTGCGCGATGCCCTGGAGATCGCGCTGTCTGCACATCCCGATGTGGTCCAAGCGGCGTACGACCTCCGCAAGGCCGAGCTCGATCTTGTCGGTGTGCGAGCCCAGGTCACCCTGCCAAGCATCCAAGTCGATCTTCGGCCGTTCACCTTGGCCGAGGGGGAGAGTTTCCCCGGTACCACACAGGGATCGATCGGCTTCAGCTTGGGCCTCACTACGGGCACAAGCCTCGGTCTTGAGCTGAGCCCACGCTACAACTGGGATGCGGAGGAGTTCAGCTTTTCGTGGAAACTATCCCTCTCGCAGCGCTACGATCCGGCACGGCCCATTCCCTCGGAAGCCAGGGCCCTCACCGACGCCGAGGCGAAGGTAACCAGCGGTCGGCTTGCGCTCGCGCAGGCGAGGGAGAATGTGCTGCTCTCCCTCGTGCAGAGCTACGGGAATCTCCTCTCTTCCGAGGTGACCGTTGCCGATGCCCAGCGCAGCCTGGCCCGCGCCCGAGACGCACTGGCCGCCGTCGAGGCGGACGTGGCCGCTGGCCAGGCAGGGCGGCTCCAACTCCTCGAAGCCGAGATCACCCTCCGTGATGCTGAGATCGGTTTACGGAAGCGCGTTGCAGCGCACACCTCCGCATTCGAGGAGTTCGCCCGCAGTGTGGGCCTCAACGGGCCGGTGGAGTTGCGGCGGACGGGCAACATCTCCGAAGAATTCCTCCAACGTGTTGATGAGTTGCTGGTCCGGCCGATCCCCCGCGAGGCTTTGGCGATGGCAAGTGCGGTGCGAGCAGCCAACGACGCGGTGACGGCGGCCGAGGAGAAGCTGTGGGCCGTCCAAGTCGCGGGTTGGCCGGTGCCATCGGCCAGTCTGACGTGGAGCGAAGGAGGCTGGCGTGTGGGGTTCTCCCTGTCGCTTTCTCTGTTCGCGCCCGACCGACGTGCGCAGAAGGACATCGCGCAGGCAGAACTTGAGCTCGCCCGGGACCGGCTGGCGTCGGCGTGGCAGGAGGCCGAGCGCTCGGTCTTGCAGGCGAAATCAGCTCTCGAGGAAGCGCGCGAGGCCGTGGCCATCATGGGCTTGGAGCGGGAGAAGCTCATCCTCGAGCGGGCCGCGGCCGAGCTCCGGCTAGGGGCGGGGTTGATCGGTCCCGCCGACTGGGAAGCCTTCGTGCTCAGGGAGGAGCGGTTTGAAGCGGATTACGAGCAGCGCTTGCTCAGCCTGCTCCAAGCGTGCTTGCGGTACCAGCGGGCCCTGGGGCTCGCGCTGGACTGGGAGGGGATGATCCGATGAAGAAGCGCGTGTGGTTCGGCGTGACGCTGGTCCTGTTGCTGGGCCTCGCCGGAGGGTTGTACGCCTGGCAGCCGTGGCGCGGGACAGAAGCGACCACGGGAGCCACGGGCTTGGGAGCGACGTACGTGGTCGATCGTGGGAACCTGTCCCGTTCTCTGACGGCGTACGGCGAGGTGCTGCCCAGGGATGAGGCCACGTTCACGTTCGCCGAGGCCAAGCTCAAGTCGCTGCACGTCAACCTGGGGGACACGGTGCGGGCGGGGGATGTGCTGGCCGTACTCGACTCCACGCAGGAGGAGTTGGCGCTGGCTCGCGCCGAGCGTGCCCTGGCCCAAGCGCGGGCGGACGGTGTGCCGACGACGATCCGAGAGCGCGAGCTTGAGCACGACCTGGCTCGGGCCAGCTTCGAGGAGACCACGGTCCGAGCCCCGTTCGATGGGATCGTCGTCGAAGCCGGCCGGACAACAGGAACCACTGTTGGGCAGTATCGGATTGTCGTGCTCGACCGGGGCGAGCTTCTGGTGAAGATCTCCCTCTCGGAGACGGACGTGGGCCAGATACGCGTCGGGCAGCGGGCGTCGGTCACCCTGGACGCGGTGCAGGGGAGTTCCTGGCTGGCGGAGATCGTGGAGGTGGGGCTGCGGGCCACCCAGGCTTCGGGCTTCGGGGGAGGGCGGGTGGTGTCGGCCACGGCGAGGCTTCTGCAACCGGATGAGAGGATCCTCCCCGGGTTCTCGGCCCGGGTCGAGGTGGTCGTCGCTGAGGCGCGCAACGTGCTGCGGGCTCCCATCGAGGCCCTGGTTCAGTATGCGGCGCCTCCCGTGGTCGGTCAGGAACAGACGGCTTCAGAGGAGAGGGGGGAAGAGGGTTCGCGCCCGCTCGGGGCTGTCACCGGCGTGAGGGAACCCGACGCGGCGGAGGTGCGCACGGACCAGCTGGCGCAGTGGCCGGCCCAGATTCCCGAAAGAGGTACCAGCTCCCGTGTATCGGACGGAACGGCTACGGCCCAGTCTGTAGCTACATCTCGAGATTGGGCCGTGTACGTGATCGAGAAGGGCGCGCCCGCCCTGCGGCCGGTGGAGATCGGGCTGACGACGGCCCAGTACGCCGAAGTCCGGGGGGGACTGTCCGAAGGCGACGTGATCGTCCGCTACCCCACCTCGGCGCGAACCAGCGGTGCCGGGGTGACGCAGCGCAACGTCACCCTGCCCGGCATCTACCGCTAGCCATGGAAGACCTTGTTCGTGTCGAGGGGGTGACCAAGGCTTACCGCCTCGGGGAAATCGACGTGTGGGCTCTGCGTGGCGTGGATCTGGCCATCCACCAGGGCGAGTTCGTGGCGCTCACAGGGCCGTCTGGTTCGGGCAAGTCCACGCTGCTCCACCTGATGGGCGGGCTCCACCGTCCCACGGCGGGGCGGGTGTTGCTCGAGGGAAAGGACATCTCTTGTCTGTCGCGGGGCGAGTTGGCGCGCTTGCGTGGGCGGAAGGTGGGATTTGTGTTTCAGCAGTTCCATCTCCTGCCCCGGGCGAGCGCTCTGGCCAACGTGGAGCTGCCGCTGATGTATGCGGGGATCCCGCGAAAGACGCGGCGGGAACGTGCCCTGGCGTGTCTGGACAGGGTGGGTCTCGCGCTGCGCGCCCGGCACAGGCCCGGTCAGCTCTCCGGCGGGGAATGCCAGCGCGTAGCCATTGCCCGTGCCCTGGCCTGCGACCCACCGCTGCTCCTTGCCGATGAACCGACGGGGAGCTTGGACACGCGCACGGGACGAGAGATCCTGGGGATCTTCCGCGTCCTGGTTGCCGGAGGAAAGACGGTGGTCGTCGTGACCCACGAGCCCTACGTTGCCTCGTTCGCGGCGCAGCAGGTGCGGCTGCTCGACGGTCGACTGGAGGACGGCGATGGGACTGGGTGAGCGGATCTTCGTGGGGCTGTCGGCGTTGTGGACACACAAGCTGCGCACAGGGCTCTCGGTGCTTGGCGTGGTGATCGGCGTGGCCGCGTTGGTCGCGATCGTGTCCATGATCGAAGGCGCGACCGCGGCGATCAGCGGTCAGATCGTCGGTCTGGGGGCGCGGACGATCACGGTGAACCTCTACCCAACGCGGGTGATCCAGCCCGGCCAAGGGGCGGGGTTCCTCGCGGAACAGATCTCCGACGAACTCCGATCCGCCGCGGCGGTGGCGGAGGCTGTGCCGATCAGCACTGCCTCAGGGGAGGTGCAAGTGGGGTTCAACCAGACCTCGCCCCTCCGCGTCGTGGGCACCACACCGGAGTACGCGTGGCTTTTCGAGTTCTGGCCGGCCGAGGGGCGGTTCCTGCACCCTCTGGATGAAGGGAAGCCGGTGGTGGTGCTGGGGGCGCAGCTCGCGACGGATCTCCTCGGCCCCGGGGACCACGTGGGAAAGGACCTCGTCGTCAACCTGCAGAACGAGACGCTGGTGTTGCACGTGGTGGGGGTCATGAATCCGCGCGGTACGGTCGGGACCTACGATGTCGACGGACAGGCTTACGTGCCCATTTCGCTTCTGCAAGAGATCTCCGGCAACCGGTATTTCAGCACCTACATTGTGCAAGCGATCGGTGAGGGGCAGGTGGACGAGGCCGTGAGCCAGATCGAGGCGATCTTGGACCAGAAGTTCGCTGCTCTGAGCCAGACGACGAATACCGCCATGAGGGCGATCGCAGCGATGCCCGGAGGGGCGGCTCGCACAACAACGCAGATCGTCCCCTATACCGTGCAAGCCCAGAGAGAGCTGATCCAGGCGTTCGAGGAGTCCACCCGCACGATGATGCTCATTCTGGGGGGGATCGCCGCCATCTCCCTCCTCGTGGGAGGGATCGGGATCATGAACATCATGCTTGTGGCGGTGGTGGAGCGGACGCGCGAGGTCGGGATCCGCATGGCCACCGGCGCGCGTCCGGGGGACATCCTGGGGCAGTTCCTGTTCGAAGCGGTCCTGGTGTGCGTGGTGGGGGGGGTACTCGGGCTCGTCGTGGGGTGGCTCGCAGGAGCAGTGGGGGCGAGGATCGGGGAGTGGCCCTTCGTCTTCTCTCCATTACCCCCCGTGATCGCGTTCGCCTTCTCCCTGTTGATCGGGGTGGTATTCGGGATCTACCCCGCGATTCGCGCCTCGCACCTCGATCCGGTGGAGGCACTGCGGCACGAGTAGAGGGGCTTTGATCACGTCCTGATCCAACTTCTGGCGGGGAGCGCGGCACGTGTATACTCGCCCCGGCATGGAACAGACCCCGGTGATGCGGCAGTACCGCGAACTCAAGGCGCGCCACCCGGACGCGATCCTGTTCTTTCAGCTGGGGGACTTCTACGAGACGTTCTTTGACGATGCGGAGATCGTGGCCCGCGACCTGGAGATCGTCCTCACCAGTCGCGATGGCGTACCGATGGCCGGGGTTCCGGTGCGCAAAGCAGACCTTTACGTGCAGCGCCTTCTCCGCAAGGGGCACAAAGTCGCACTGGGTCCGCAGCTGGAACGACCAGGTCAAGGGAAGCGTCTTCTCAAGCGTGGCGTGACCCGTGTTCTCACCCCGGGGACGGTGATCGAAGAGGGAGCCCTCGAAGGGGGGACAGACGTGCTGTTGGCCGCGGTGTGGCCGGACGGGGGACGGGTTGGGGTGGCGTGGACGGAGGCGGCGTCGGGCGAGTTCTGGGCTGAGGAGATCCCGCTCTCCGAGTTCGGGTACCTCGTGGCACGGCTGCCCGTGGCCGAGTGGGTCTTCCCCCAGGGCTGGCGTTCCCCGGTCGAGCTGGTGGGTGCGGGCACGGAGCGGCCGGCGGTTGAGTTCAGCTCCGAGACCCTCAAGGCACGTTTCCCCAACGCGCTGCGGGGTGCTCCGCTCGCGGCGTGTGCGGCGGGTGCGCTCGTCTCCTACCTCGCGGTCACGGTGAGGGATCTCGCCCACCTGAGACCTCCGGCGCACGCTGAGGAAGAGGCGCTCGCCCTCGACGCGTTCACCCAGCGATCGCTCGAACTGCTGAACCCGCTCCGCTCCGAAGGTGTGGTCACGCTGTTTTCCGTGCTCGACCAGACGAAGACTGCGATGGGGCGGCGGCTCCTCCGGCGGTGGATCCTCGCTCCTTTCGCGCGTCGTCCGGCGATCGAGCGGCGCTTGGACGGCGTAGAGGTCCTTCTCCAGTCGGGTACAGAAGGCGAGCTTGCCCGGATGCTCGGCTCGTGCTGCGACCTCCCTCGCCTCCTCGGCCGGGCGGTGACCGGCGGGCTGTCTCCTGGGGACCTTCTTTCTCTGGCCCGCACCCTCGACGCTGCAAGCGAGATCGCCCGGCACCTGCGTGGTCTTCCTGCACCCGTGCCTGGGCAGGTGGTGGGCCTCGCCGACGCGCTGGCGGGGGCTCCCGCTGAGCTCGGCCAGGGCGTGCGCCGCGCGATCGCCGACCCTCCCCCCCCGACGCTGGACCAAGGAGCTGTCATCCAGGTGGGGTACGACCCCACGCTTGACGGTCTGCGTCGGGAGGCAGAGCAGTTGAGAGAAGCGATCGCGGGGCTCGAGGCCGAGGAGAAGGGACGTACCGGCATTCCCAGCCTCAAGGTTGGCTACAACCGGGTGTTTGGGTACTACTTCGAGGTCACCCGCTCGCACCTGGCGAAGGTCCCCACCGACTGGAGGAGGAGGCAGTCGCTCACCGGCGGCGAGAGGTTCACCTCAGCCGAGCTTGCGTCGTTGGCCGACCGACTGGCCGAGGTCGAGGATGGAATCGCCAAGCGCGAACGGGAGCTTTTCTCCGCTCTCTGCCGCCAGGTTGAGGAGGCCCTCGCGGCCCTTGGTGCGGTGGGGGAGGCGCTGGCAGAGTTGGATGCCCTGCGCTCGCTGGCCGAGGTCGCCCGCCGCAAGGGGTACGTCCGACCTCGATTCACGGACCAAGCCGTGGTTCGGATTCGCGAGGGACGGCACCCCATGGTGGAAGAGGTCAAGCAGTTCGTGCCCAACGACCTCGAGTTGGGCGAAGGGGCGCGCCTCGCCGTCGTCACCGGACCGAACATGGCCGGGAAGTCCGTGTTCCTGAGGCAAACGGCGCTCATCGCCCTGATGGCCCAGATGGGGTCGTTCGTTCCGGCGAAGGAGGCGGCGCTCCCCGTGTTCGATCGGATCTACGCCCGAGTTGGGGCGTCCGATGCCCTGACGGGTGGCCTGTCCACGTTCATGGCCGAGATGACGGAGGCGGCGGAGATTCTCACCGGGGCTACGCCGAAGTCGCTCGTGATCCTCGACGAACTGGGACGGGGGACGAGCACCCACGACGGCATGGCCCTTGCCCGGGCGATCGCCCGGCATCTCGCCGAGCG
>DYGJ01000009.1:8046-20102 GCA_020724765.1 Thermotoga sp.
CCTGTTCGCGACCCACTACCGGGAACTGGCCCGCCTTGCGGACGAGGCAGCCGGGGTCGTGAACCTCCACGCCGCGGCCCGGGAGTGGAAAGGAGAGGTCGTTTTCCTGTATCGCATCCTTCCCGGTGTGGCGGAGCGAAGCTACGGCGTCCACGTCGCCCGGCTGGCGCAGCTTCCCGAGGCGGTCCTCGTTGAAGCCCAACGAGCATTGGACGAGACTGAAAGAGTGGCGTCCGTCACGCCTGACCCTCGTGGGGAACAGCTTCCCCTCTTCTCTTCTGGCGATGATCCTGTGCTGCGCGAGTTGCGAGCGGTCGACCCCAATCGTCTGACCCCGTTCGAAGCCCTCGACCTCCTCTACCGGCTCAAGGAGATCGCGCGGCAGCGCTGAGTGCAGCGAAGACCGCCTTCACCCTCTGCAGGACCAGCCTTCCTGCGCCAGCGTGGCGGCTGGCGTGGCCGAGCAGAAGCCGGCAGTCCGGAGGCCGTCGTTCCGCCGCCCGCCCGTAGGGTTGTGTTTACGGCACTCGCTGGACACAGCCTGAACTCCGAGCTGATTCGATGTACCCCAGTTCGCTGAGGTGCCAGAGGTTGAAGCTGCGCAGAGAAGAGGGGCCCCCCGGCGGACCGAGGCGGTCAGGCGTGTGCCAGTAGCCCGTCGCTCACGGGCGAGTTGGCTGGGGCGATGCTTCCTCGGGACTTGAGGGCGCCATGCCTGGCAATGGAATCGGTCTCCACAGATCTGCCATAGGCGTGACACCAGTTGCCCGCCCCCTCGTTCCTATCCTTGCGCCTCTTGGAGGTGACGAGATATGCGCGTCTCAAGTTGGATCATCGGATGTGTGGTCTGTCTGCTCGGGGCTTCGGCCCTGATCTTGCTTCCGTGCCTGTCGAGAGGGGGGGTGGACTCAGCAGTTGCGGCGTCGCAGGTTCCCGCGCTGGCAGAGGCACCGTTGGCTTCGGATGGAGACTTGGCGGGGAACCCAGGGATCCTGAACAGTGACGGGGGGGCGACCAGTGTGGCCGCTCCCCCAGGCCCTGGGTTCACCACCGTCGCTGCAGCAAGCGAAACCACAACCCGTACCGCTGTGACTCAGATTGACCTTGCTGGCAGCTCGATCACGGTGACGGGGAGCGGTGCCGTCGCCCAGGGGTCCCGTCTTCTCATCAGCGCCGGCGGGATGTACAGCGTTCGCGGCACGCTGGACGATGGGCAGATCATCGTGGACTCCACAGACAAGAATCCCGTCGTCCTGATCCTCAACGGGGTGCGGATCACCTGTTCCACGAGTTCCCCGATCTACGTTGCCCAAGCCAAGGACGTCGTGATCGCCCTCGCTGCCGGCACGGAGAACGTCCTCACGGACGGAAGCTCGTACGTGTTCGACACCCTCGGCGCGGACGAGCCCAACGCAGCCCTGTTCAGCAAGGACGACCTCGCGATCACTGGGGCCGGATCTCTCATCGTGAACGCGAACTACAACAACGGGATCCAGAGCAAGGACGACCTGACGATCACCGGCGGCACGATCACGGTTCACGCAGCCAACCATGGCATCAAGGGCAAGGACTCAGTTGTCATCACAGGCGGCACCATCACGGTGATCGCGGGCAACGACGGGATCCAAGCCAGCAACGGGGAGGACCCCTCGAAGGGGTTCGTGCGCATCGAGGGAGGCACGATCCGCATCACGTCCGAAGATGACGGCATCCAGGCTGAAACGAGCGTACGGATCAGCGACGGGTACATCACGATCGTGTCAGGTGGCGGCAGCACCAACGCGCCCGAGAGGCAAACGACAGGCCGGATGCCTCTGCCGGGCATACGGACCTGGGACCAGCCTGCCGTGAGCACAGCTCCAACCGGCCGGGCAAAAGGGATCAAGGCCAACGTCGACATCACGATCGACGGCGGGACGATCACGATCGATGCCGCGGACGACGCGATCCACTCCAATGACAGCATCATGATCAACGGCGGCCGGCTCACATTGGCCTCCGGGGATGACGCCATACACGCCGACTCCACGATCGAGATCAACGGCGGGGACATCGACATCACGGCATGCTACGAGGGGATCGAGAGCACAGTGATCGTGATCAACGAAGGCCACATCCGTATCGTGGCCAGCGATGACGCCATCAACGCCGCCAGCGGCACAGGTGGAGTCCCGATGATGAGGCCGGTGGGACCTCAGGCCATGAGCGGCGCTGTCACCAATTGGCTCTACATCAACGGGGGGTACGTCGTCATCTACTCGGGTGGGGATGGTTTCGACGTCAACGGTTCGATTGTGATGACCGGCGGATTCGTCCTTATCCACGGTCCGACGGTCAACATGGAAAGTGCCATTGACTACGACCGAACCTTCACCATGACCGGAGGATTCCTGGTTGCCGCCGGCAGCGCCGGGATGGCGCAGGCCCCGAGCGCCTCCTCCACGGTGAACTCGGTGATGATGACGTTCTCCTCGGTGCAGCCAGCGGAGAGCCTCGTTCACATCGCCGCCGCGGACGGAAGTAGCATCGTAGCCTTCGCACCAGCTAAGGCGTACCAGTCGGTAGTGGTCGCCTCTCCTCTTCTCAAAAGCGGCTCCACCTACACGATCTACTCCGGAGGACGGTCCACCGGAACACCGGTGGACGGCCTCTACTCAGGCGGCACGTACACCCCGGGGACCCAGGTCGCGCAGTTCAGGGTCGCGAGCAGTGTCACCTACGCTGGCGTTGCGCCAGGTCGATTTCGGTAAGCCCCGTGAAGCGTTCAGGGTTGCCGAGTGCGGTATCTGGTCCTCAACGGGGTGGCAGCCTGTTCGAGGGCGGTGAAGCGTGGGCAGCTTCCGGCCATCTGGGCTAGGCAACCATGCTCTTCTCAAGATTGGGATCGTTCTACCGGGACCCCGGGGGAGTGGCCGCAACCTGCGACTCGCGACGATTCCCCGCAGTCACTCCAGACTTAGAGAACGGTTCACACGGACCTGGGACGAGTGGCCGGTTGGAGCTGAAGTACCTGCTCTCGCTCGACGACGCCCAACGGATCTCCCGCTACCTTCGCTCTCAGCTGGAGGTGGACCGCCACGCTCGGGGGAAGCCTGGCAATGCGTACACGGTACGCAGCGTGTACTTCGACTCCCCCGGCCTCATCTGCTACCACGCCAAAGAGAGCGGCGGCCTGATCCGGCA
This sequence comes from Thermotoga sp., assembly GCA_020724765.1. Taxonomy (GTDB): domain Bacteria; phylum Bipolaricaulota; class Bipolaricaulia; order Bipolaricaulales; family Bipolaricaulaceae; genus Bipolaricaulis. The sequence goes on from DYGJ01000009.1 coordinate 11,230, forward strand.
GAAGTACCGCGTCCGCACCTACGACGAACCGGGATCCGCAGCCTGTTTCCTCGAACGCAAAGCCCGTCGGGGACAAGTCTATCGCAAGGAGAAGGCCCGCCTGACCGATGCTTGGCTGGCGTGTCTTGCGGCGCGGGACGTTCTGGGTTCTGCAGGAGGCTGCCCGAGCGTACTGCAACGGCTTCTCTACCTGATGGACCGCCATGCGTTCGTTCCGATGGTGCTCATCGCCTACGAACGGGAGGCCTACGTAGAGTTTGCCGACCAGGACACGGTGCGGATCACCATCGATCGAAACCTCCGTGCCGCAGCGTTCCCCCGTCTCGAGGGTATCCACGATGAGGAAGATCTCCGGCCGATCCTCACCCACGGGGCGGTCCTCGAGGTCAAGTTCACGGATGTTGTTCCCCAAGTCCTTCGTCAACTCACCCGGCGGTTCCCCCTGCTGCGACGGGCATGCTCCAAGTACGCCGCGTCCATCGAAAACCTTGTCTTGAACTCACCATCCCCCAAGGAGGTATGGTCCCATGTTCGGCTCTTCTGATGCGGTCCTTGTCAGCCTGAAGACCGTGCTCACGGTTGTCTCAGTGAGTCTCGGCCTTGGTCTCTACGTAGCCCTCATCTACCGCCTCGCCACGCCGGGAGCGGCGTTCTCGATCACGATCCAGCACACGCTCCTCTACCTCGCGCTCATCGTGTCGCTCGTCATGCTCATCATCTCGAACCAGGTCGCCCGGGCGTTCACATTGGTGGGCGCGCTGGCTGTAATTCGCTTCCGTACGCCGGTGAAGGACACTCGGGATGCCGCGTTCATCTTCCTCGGCCTGGCCGCGGGGATGGGGGCAGGGGTGGGGATGTTCGCCGAGACGGCCGCGGGCGTGGGCCTCATCGGCCTGTTCATGCTCGCCGTCCGCTTCTTCAGGTTCGGGAAGCACCCCAGGGGGGAAACGCTGGTGAAGTTCACCGTCCCCACCGAGGGCGGCGGCGAAGAAGCCTTCCCGCGCGATGCTTTCGCGCGCCATTTTCGGTCGTTTCGCCTTGTCAGTACCCGGTCCGTTCACGATGGGCGACGCGTGGAGTTGACCTACCTCGTGAGGCCGCGACAGGGTGCCGACCTCGTGGCGTTCGCGCGTGCCCTCTCCGCTTTCCCCGCGGTCGAGAAGGCCACCGTGATCGCCTGCGATGACGATGGGCTGGTGGAGAACGTGTTCTGATCTAGCGGGCGCTTCGCGCAAGCGGGGGATGATCGTTCGGGAACACCGCGCGCGTGATCGGGCGGGGTATGCCTGCCCGAGAAGCGCGCAGCGGGGTGGGTGAACCCCGCTGCGTAGGTGGGGAAGGTTAGGCGGGCTGGTCGGAGTGCGGGGTTCACGGTGCTGCCCCCGCACTCCATCCATGGAGCTAGGGATGCGGGGGACCGGGAACCCCTCCTTGCTGGGCGAGGAACGCGACCCGGTTCTCGATGCTCCTGTTCTCCAGGGGGATGGACTCGCCTGTCGTGAAGGCGACGGTTCTAGGTGCGGTCAGGGGGATCGCCTCCGCCGCATCGCTCCTCCACATCCACCGGAGCAGCGCCGCAGACACGCCCGAGGTGACCGCTGCGATCCCTGTCAGGACAACTACGTTCCACTCTGTCATCGTCGTTCCTCCTTGCCTCCGAGTGTGGAGGCACTCTGAGGATGCACGTGAGCGATGGAGAATACAGAGCGAAGTTGCGGCGGTGCCGTGGAGGGCATCATGACAAGCTGTTCGGGTGCCCAGGTTCGAGCCCGGCGGGCCTGGCACCTGTGAAGCCAGGGCACCCGCGAGAGCGGATCGACGTCGGTCTGGCCCGGTGCCTGCCTTCTGTGTGAGGGAAAGCGCCGGGGATGATAGGATCAGCCCGTCGTGCCGAGGAGGTGGGCGATGGGTCAGTACTGTCACTCGTGCGGCGGGCCTCTTGCGGACCCGAACCTGAAAAGGCCTTCGGACCAGTTTTGCAGATACTGCGCCGATTCCCACGGAAACCTGTACCCCGAGGAACGGGTCCAGGTGGGAATCGCGCAGTGGCTTATGACCTGGCAGCCTGGGATCACGGAGCGGGAGGCCCGCGAGCGAGCGGCGCACTACATGAGGGCGATGCCCGCCTGGGCCGAGAAGTGAGGATCTAGCTGCCGGTAGCGAGGAGCCGCTCGCCCAGGGTGAGATCCTCGGGACGGGTGATTTTCAGGTTGGCCGGGTCACCGGGAACCGCGGCCACGGGGTGGCCCAGCGCGAGGACGGCGGCCGCGTCATCGGGAAAGTCGATCCCCTGATCTTCAGCCGCTCCGTAGGCGCGGGAAAGGATGTCTCGTCTGAACCCTTGGGGGGTCTGGATGAGGACGAGCCCCGCGCGGGCGATCGCCTCTCCTCTCAGCCATCCGTTGGCGGCGTAGCGCGCAGTGTCCGCTGCCGGTACCACCGGCACAGCCGCTCCGTGGTGCCTCGTCGCCTCAAGAACCCGCTGGATGAGGTCCGGTGACACAAGGGGGCGGGCCCCGTCGTGGATGAGGACGTAGTCTCCTCGGGCTCGGGACAGCCCGGCCCGGGCTGAGTCGGCGCGCCGTTCCCCGCCGCGGACCGCGTGGAGGGGGACGCCGACCTCCGGCAGACCACCCAAACGGTGTTCATCCCCGGCGCGGACAACGACGACGAACTCGTCTACGTCCCCCGAGCGAGCGAACGCGTCGATCACGTGCCAGAGGAGAGGCCGCCCCGCGAGGTGAGCCCAGACTTTAGGCTCTGCGTCGCTAAACCGTGTTCCTGCACCGGCGGCGAGGATCACCCCCGAGACGCTCACCATGGCGCTACCCTTTCGGCGGACGATCGAACGATATCTTCCTCAATCCTGTTCCGTCCGGGTTGATCGTGTACGCCCCCCACTGTCCACCGCGGTTGGAGTTGAACAAGATCTGGCCATTCGCTGCCCACGTCGGGTTGACATCGGCGGCCGCATCGGATGTCACCCGGAACACAGTTCCCGTACCGACCTCCACGGTGAAGATGTCCCAGTTGTCCTTGTCCTCAACGTACATGAAAGCGATCCGAGTTCCGTCGGGAGACCAGCTTGGATATACGATATCCCGCTCCAGCGCGAGCACGAGCTGTTCCTGGTTCGTTGTCAGGTCAAGGACGAACAGGTCGTAGCTCTTCGCTCCCTTGGCGATGTAGGCCAGGAACACCTGGTCTGGCGACACGACGGGTTGCCAGAAGTCCACGGGCTGTTCCTCGCTTCCGAAGAACGCGCACCCCGCCACCGTCAGCCCCACAGCCACGAGAACGATTGCCTTGAACGTAATGCGCACCACACTGCCCCCTTTCCTGCTACAATGCATTTGCTTTGGCTCATTGTACGAGGGAAGGATAGGGTGGGCCCAACTACTGGATGGGTCAGGGATGCAGTGGCCAACGGTTCCCGGGCGCTCGCACGCGCAGGGATCGCATCGCCGGTTCGCGAGGCGCGACGGCTGTGGGTGCTCGCGGCGGGCTCGCTGCTGGGCCTTGTCGGTTCGGACATTTCTCCCTCTGCAAGACGTCGGTACCGGATGCTTGTTTCCGCCCGAGCCAGACGGGTCCCGCTGCCCCTGTTGGAGGGCCAGACCGGGTTCCTCGACTTCGACATCGCGGTCCATCCCGGGGTGTTCGTCCCTCGTTCGGAGACGGAGGAACTCGCGGAGCGGGCAGTGTCCGCCCTCCGTTCTCTTCCGCGCTGCCCGCGCGCCCTCGACCTGGGGACGGGGACCGGGGCCCTTGCTCTGGCAATAGCCCAGGCCAGGCCGGACGTATCGGTGGTGGCGGTGGACGCGAGCCCGCGTGCCCTGGCCTGTGCGCGGCGGAACGTGCGAGCCCATGGCTTGGATGAGCAGGTTGAGGTGCGAAAGTCCGACTGGTTCTCCCACGTGCCGGAGAGGTTTCACCTCATCGTGGCGAACCCGCCGTATGTGGCCCGTCCCGATCTCGCGACCCTGGAGCCCGAGGTGCGGCAGTACGAGCCGCGTCAAGCCCTCGATGGTGGGCCCGATGGCTTGTCCGCAATCCGGATCGTCCTTGCCGAGGCTCCTCGACATCTCTTCTCGGGTGGGGCGATCCTCGTCGAGATTGGGCACGACCAGGGAGAAGCCGTCCTCCGGTTTGCCCGGGCGGCCTCTTCTTGGGTAGAAACGAGGGTGGACAGTGATCTCTCTGGGAAGGAGCGGTTCTTCATCGGACGATGCGGGTAGCGATTCAGGTATCGGAGCTGCGGTACGCAACCGACGACGGAGTGCTCGTCCTCGACGATCTCTCGTTCGGTCTCCCCGGGGATGGGTTCGTGTTTGTGGCCGGGCCGCCGTCCTCGGGCAAAACCCTCTTGCTCGAACTCATCCTGAGGGAGAGGGATCCCAGCGGGGGACAGATTCTTGTCTTGGGGCGAAACATGGCGCGTCTCTCCCCGGCGCGGGCGCGGGAGCTGCGGCGGCGGATCGGGTACATGCCCGAGCAGCCCGTGGTCCTCGATCGGCGGTCCGTCCGCGGGAACCTGGAGTTCAAACTGCGCGCGCTGGGAATCGGGGGTTCCGAGGCACGGGAACATGCGGCGCGGGCTCTCGAACTCGCCTGTTTGAAGGGGGAAGAGGAGGCACCGGCGGCAGCCCTCGACGCGATGGGCCAGAGGAAGCTCGTCCTCGCCCTCTCCCTGTGTCCCGAACCAGCGGTCCTCCTGTGCGATGATCCCTTTCGGGGGCTGGCCGTGGATGACCAAGACCGATTCGTGGCGATGTTGAAAGGGGTCAACGAGGTCGGGGTGGCTGTGCTGGCGACAGCTCGTGATTCGGAGATTCCCTCTCGGCACGGGTTCCCACTCAAAGAGCGGGAGCCTCTTCTTCAGTACGCGGTGCACCTGCGACCGGGGGTGTTGGGGTGAGCTCTGGGATCGTGTTTGTGGTGGGAGATGCGCTGCGGCGAAGCGCGGGACGTCCGGGAGGCCTTGCCCTGTGGGCAGTGGCCGTGGCGGCCGTTCTTGTGAGCGGGACCGCCCTGTTTCTCATCCCCACCGCACCGGGAACTGGACCGACGGCCGAGGCGTACCTCGTGGCCCAGCTCGCGTCCGACCCGTCCGAGGCGACCATCGCTCGACTGGGAAGCGAGATATGGACTTGGCCGGGCGTAGATGGAGTCACCTTCCGCTTCCCGGGGGAAACCGAGCCGATTGCCATCACCCAGCGGTCCCTCCTCGTGCGGCTTCTGTCGCCCGAAGTCCGATCCACTGTGGAACCCCGACTCCGAACGCTGCCCGAGGTTGTCGGAGTTCAGTACCACCAGCAGTTGCCCGGGCGAACCCGCGTTCCTCCCGCCTCGCGCATCGGTGCGTTGGTGGCGCTGGTGGGGACGCTATCCCTTGCGTTGTGGTTGGGCCATCGTGCAGCAACCCGTACGGCGACGGCGTGGGGACGAGAGCTTGCCCTGCTGCGGAGCTGTGGGGCGAGTCCAGCGATGCAACGGTCCCCATTCTTCGCCCTGGGGGCCGTGGTAGGGCTTGCGGGCGGCGGTCTGTACATCGGTATCTGCTGGGGCTTGTGGGTGTGGGGAAGATCACTTCCCTACCTTCGGGATGTGGTCCCCAGCTTCCCCCACGTGTGGGTGGGGGTGGTCGTGTGGGGGTTGGCGATTGGCGCTGGGTTGGGCCTTGTGGGGAGCCTTATCGCTGCTCTTGCCCCCTCTGCTCATTCGTAGCGGAGCGCGTCCACCACGGGCAGCTTCGAAGCACGCCGTGCCGGCCATAGGCCCGCGACTGCCCCCAGCAGAAACGACCCACCCAGCGTCGCTGTGATCAGCACCGGGCTGGCGACGACGGCAATCCTAACGTCGAACATCCGCCCGATGATGGCGGAGGCTACAGCGCTGAGTCCAAGGCCGAGCAGCGTCCCCACGATGCCCCCGACGAGGCCCATCATCCCGGATTCGATCACGAAGATGGACAGGATGTGGCTGTTTTTCGCTCCGACCGCCTTCATGATTCCGATCTCTTTGGTGCGCTCGAGGACGGAGGTGAACATCGTGTTCATCACGCCCACCCCTCCCACGAGAAGAGAGATGCCCGCGATACCCGCCAGAAACGCGCTCACGGTCGAGGTCACGGTTCCGATGGCACTGCTGATGTCGCTGTAGGTGATCGCGGTGACCCGGGACCCGCGCGCCCGGAGCTCCGCCTGAGCTCGGTTCGCCACCTCGTCCACATCGCGCCCTGGCGCGGTACGCACCAGGGTGACCAGCACATCCTGAGCCGCCCCCCATAAGGACTCCATGGTGTCGTAGGGGATGTAGATCGTGGTGGCGCTCGCGGGCATGCCCGAGGTGAAGCCCTGTTGGGGGCGTCCATCGTCGGCCGTTGCCAGAATGCCGACCACCGTGAACGTGAGCTCCGGCTTGTCGGCGTCGCCCGCGATGACGATCGTCTGTCCCACGTCCACGCGCAACCGGGTTGCCACCTCGCGGCCCAGCACAGCGACCACGCTGTCCGCTTCCTGGAACAGCCGTCCCCCCGGCTCGACCTCCAACGACCCCACGAACGACGAGAATGACGTGATCAACTCAGGGGAGAGGCCCATCACGGGCAGGAACCCCTGGGCGAGCCGCCCCTCCGGCCCGGGCTGACCCTGGACGAACGCCGTGCGTTGGCGGACGGCGGCCGCGGTCAACACCCCGTCCAGAGTACGCAGCCACTCCAGATCGAGGGCGTACTGGTTGGAGCCTTCGCTGGTTCGCGCTGCTCCAAACGATCCGCGCGGCGCGAGAACGAACGTATCCACACCGAACACCTTGGCCACCTCGTCGGTGATCGTTCGCTCCAGACCAAGCCCAACCGAGATCAGCGCCACCACGGCGGTGATGCCGATGAACACCCCGATCACCGTGAGCCAACTGCGGATCTTGCGGTGGAGGATGCTGGAGCCAGCCAGCACGAGGAAGTCCCTAAGCATTGGCCGTCTCTTCAACCGTGCGCCCGTCTCGCAGGCGGATCACGCGACCGGCAATTCGAACGGCTTCGGGGTCGTGGGTCACCAGGACGACGGTCCTGCCGTCGTCTACGCTCAGTCGTCGCAGGAGTTCGAGGATCGTCCCCCCTGTCTCCGTATCCAGGTTCCCGGTGGGCTCATCGGCGAGGATGATCTCCGGGTTGTTGGCCAGTGCCCGGGCGATGGCCACCCGTTGGCGCTCGCCGCCGGAGAGCTCGTTGGGCTTGTGCCGGATACGGTCCGCGAGGCCGACCTTGGTCAGAAGCTCCTTGGCCCGCGCGGCGCGCTTCCGTTTGGGCACCCCGAGGAAGATCATCGGCAGCTCCACGTTCTTCTGCGCCGACAGCGTTGGGACCAAGTTGAACGTCTGGAAGACGAATCCCACTTTGCGTCCTCGTAGGGTCACCAGCTGGTTTTCCGAGAGCTGCTGCAGGCTCTGCCCGTCAAACGCAGCCGTGCCGCTCGTCGGTGTGTCCAAGGCTCCCAGGATGTGCATCAGCGTGGACTTGCCTGATCCGGACGGCCCCATGAGGGCCACGATCTCGCCCTGTTCGATGGTCAGGTCCAGGCCGCGCAGAGCGTGTACGAAGGTCTTGCCGAGCCGGTAGTCCTTGGTGATCCCCGCTAATTCTAGGAGCGGCATGGAGGCGCTACGGTCCGACGAAGGTGTACGCAACCAGTTCCATCAGGAATACGGTCTGCCACGTTCCGCCCCGCAGTCGCTCCACACGGACGCGCGGCACTGTGTACACGGGCTTGGAGATTCCGAAGGCAACGGTCATCCGCGTGTCGCGATTCTTGGGATCCACGTACGAGCCTTCCACGCACCGCACCCCCGCGATGTCGACCAAGGCCACATCGGTGAACGTTCCCCCTCCGGGGAGCAGGTACTCATCGCCTTCCTGCAGTCGGCTCCGCTGGTCCACAAGCACCTGAAGCGCTGATAGACTCACGTCCTCTCCCCCTCCGTAGGCCAGGCCCGCGGCACCGAACAGGAAGCCGAAGCCCGAGAGCTGGTCGCCCGTGCCTGTCGCTTCTGCCCGCATGCGCACGGTGTAGGTGCTGTTCGGGTGCACGACCACCTGGAGCTCAAGCGTCTGGGGGGCGCTCAGGTCCTCGGTCGTCACGGTGAACACCATGGTCGTGGTTCCCACCGGAAACGCCTCCAGTTTCGCCTGGGAGAAGGCGCAGGTACCGAGGGTGGTCATGCCGACCAGGACGAGAGCACCAAGCTTCATCTTCACGGGTTCCTCCTTCGTCGAACCGCAAGCATCGGATTGTACCACGACGGCCGTGTCCTGCACTCGGTGGTGCGATGGGCGCGGCTCGTGCTGGGCAGGCGCAACCTCACCGGGTCGGGTGGCTCAGCGCAGCCTGGCGTCGGTAGGCGGGGAATCCTTGGATTCGTATCCGGTGCTGACCACCGTCATCGCAACCCGCCCCCTGCGCAGTCGGAGGAGGCCGCGGCGGAGGAGGAGTTGCACTCCAAAACCGACGAGGATGAGGTCGACAAATCGAAACAGAACGTTGAACGCCACCGCTGCACTGAGCGGGACACCAAGAAGGCTGAACACCCCAACACGGCCTCCGTCCGTGATCCCGAACCCGCCGGGAGTCACCCATAGAAACGCGTTGACGAACAGGCTCAGCGTGAAGTAGAGCGAGAGCTGGGGGAACGTGAACAGGTCGCCTTGGGTGAAGTAGAAGAAGATCTGCGGTCGGACGTAGTTGAGGAACACCGTGAGGAGCTGCAAGGCAAACGCGAGCAAAGTGTAGCTGCGGTAGAGGGTGAACGCCCGGTGAATCTCGGCCTCCATCTCGGCCACGCGCGACGCCGCGCTCGCCACGCCCAGGTCGTCGCCG
>DYGJ01000009.1:20112-32473 GCA_020724765.1 Thermotoga sp.
ATGGCCCGCGGCGCGAAGGAGCCGTTCCCGACCCGGCAAGTACCGCGCAAGCCATCTCAGAAAGCGGGAGATCCAGCGGATGTCTCGCGCGAGGAGCGCAACCGCTGCTAACAAGATCAGAGCCAGCGTTCCAAGAGCGATTCCCACGACTGCTTTGTCGGCAACGGACACGCCGGGGGAGATGAGGGTGAGCACCGCTCCGATCGAGGCGAACGCGAGAACAGAGAAACCTGACAGAATCCGCTCGACGATCACCGTGGCCATCACCCGGGCCATGGGGATCCCCTGATCTCGGGCAACCCAGTTGGCCCGTACGGGTTCCCCTCCGATGTACATCGAGGGGGTGAGGTAGGTGACCGCAAATCCGGCGAGGAGGGGGGATACGGTGCGGTGCCACGGGACCGCAATGCCGGCTCCGCGCAGGAGGGCGTGCCAACTCAGGGCCCACGTGAGCATGGAGGCGAGCACGCTCAAGACCACGGCCAGGAACCCCACAACGCCTACCTTCTTGATGTCGGCGAACACCTGCGCCGGTCCGCTGAGGTAGATGAGGGCGCCGAACAAGGCGAGGCCACCGAGCATAAACGCCACCAGCCCAGCCCAGCGCAGGGTAGCCCAGCGCGGCCTCGCGGGTTGTGGAGAGGTCACCGGCCCCTCAGATGACGGAGGAGAAGGTCGAGCGCAGCATCGCAGGCGGCCCGGCGATTCTCGTTGCGGGACCCCACGAAGCGATGCTCTTCCACCCATACTCCATACGGGGAGGCCAGCGCGACGTACACCAGCCCCACGGGCTTGTCCGGAGTTCCGCCTCCGGGTCCAGCGATCCCGCTGATGGCGAGGGCGAAGTCTGTTTTCAGCAAGCTTTGCGCTCCCTCGGCCATCGCCCGCGTGCACTCCGCAGACACCCCACCCTTCGACGCGATGATTGCCTCGGGTACTCCGAGGAGCATCGCCTTGATCTCGTTGCTGTAGGCGATGATCCCGCCCAGGAAGTACGCGGACGTCCCCGGTACGTCGGTGATCCGACCGGCGAGGAGCCCGCCTGTGCACGACTCGGCTACGGCGAGGGTCTCCCCCCGCTGTGCTAGCAGCTTGCCAACCTCGATCTCACGCATCCACGTTCACCTCTAGCGCCTCTCCGAGAAGCCGGGCGGTCGCGACGAGGTCGCCCCGCAACAACACGTCTGCCCGGTCATCGTACGGGGTGGGTTCACGGTTGGCGATGATCAGCGTCGCGCCGAGGGCGGACAGATGGGGCACGAGCCCCGCCACCGGCCACACGGTGAGGGAAGTCCCGAGGACGACCAGGAGATCCGCTTCCGTGCTTGCTGCCCACGCCCGCGCGAAGTCGGGTCGAAGATCTTCGCCAAACAGGACCACGTCCGGTTTGATGAGCCCCCCGCACGGGCAGTGGGCTAACCCCAGCGTTTCGGTCTGGTGGATGATCTCGGTCATCGGGTAGGCGCTTTTACAGAGGAGGCAGGTTCCCGAACGAACGTGGCCGTGGACCTCGAAAACGACGCGGGAACCGGCCCGTTGATGTAACCCGTCGATGTTCTGGGTGATGACCCCTCGCAGGCGTCCCTGCGCCTCCAAGCGCGCGAGCAGGGTGTGGACCTCGTTCGGCGGCGCCGATTCCATGTGCTGAAACCGCCACACCCAGAAACTGTAGAACACCGCCGGGTTGCGGCGGAAGCCGTTCATGGAGGACACCTCGTCCGGATCTGCGAGCTCCCACAACCCGCCGGGAGAGCGGAAGTCGGGGATCCCCGATGCGGTGCTCACCCCGGAACCGGTGAGGGCCCACGCGGCGCGGGCTGAGGCGATGAGCCGTGCTGCCTCTTCGATCCGGTGCAGATCAGGTGCCATCGCGGACAAGTCTCCTTCCCAGTCTAGTCGGGTGCAACCACCGCGCCTTGCCCGATTCCCGATGGGTCACTATCATTCTCTGTCGGGCTGAGGGGGGAACGATGGCCGGTCATTCCAAGTGGGCGAACATCAAGCACCGCAAAGGGGCGCAGGACAAGAAGCGCTCCAGTCTGTTCTCCCGTCTGACGCGCGAGATCATCGTCTGTGCGCGTCAGGACTCCAATCCTGATACCAACGTCACCCTCGCCGCCGCGATCGAGCGGGCGCGGGCGGCGAACATGCCTAAGGACAACATCGAGCGGGCGATCAAGAAGGGTGCTGGGAACTTGGATGGGATCCAGTACTCCGAAGTTACCTATGAGGGCTACGGCTCCGGCGGAGTGGCGATCCTCCTCCGTGCACTCACCGATAACCGCAACCGCACGGCTTCCGCGGTGCGCAACATCTTTGAGGGCCATGGTGGAAGCCTGGGTGGGGAAGGGAGCGTGGCTTGGCAGTTCGATCGCCGGGGGGTGGTCGAGGCGGGGGAGATACCTCCCGATGCGGATCGCGAAGCTCTGATCCTTGTTGCGGCGGAGGCGGGGGCCGACGATTTCTCTGACGAAGATGGGGTCATGACGTTTTACACCTCCCCATCGGATGTGGCCGCGGTGCGCGATGCGCTCAAGGCCGAGGGTGTAACGGTGGCCCGGGCGGAGATCGCGTTCGTCCCCAAGGCGACGGTGCGGGTGGAGGGGAAGGACGCCGAGCGGCTGCTCAAGCTCATGGACGCTCTGGACGAAGAAGAGGACGTGCAGGAAGTCGTGGCGAACTTCGACATCCCCGACGAAGTGTTGACCGAGATCGAAGGAGGCTAGATGCGGATCGTAGCAGTGGTGTTGGCGGTGGTGGTGGGCCTGGGTGTGGCGGGATGGGCACGGCAGGAACCGAACCCGATTCCTCTCATCCACGGAATCGCTTCGTTCGCCATCCCGGGTCTAGGACAGTACCTCAATGCAGAGTACGACAAAGCGCTCACCCACTTCGTGGTGGACGTCGCCCTCGTTCTGGGCGGTGGGTATCTGGCCACCGTGCTCCCCTACCCAGGCTTCTCCTTGTACTGGGGAGTGGGTCTGATCCATACCCTGTGGGCGCTGTACTCGGGCTGGGACGCCTACACGGTCGCCCTGCGCCGAGAGGGGCTCTCCCTCAAGGTCTCGCCGACGGGATTCGCAGTTAGCTTCTAGGCCCGCGACGCCTGTCTCGTGGCGGCATGGTCGCGGTCGCGCCTTCGCATGCCGAGTTCAGTAGGCGGGGCGGAGACCCTCGATGCACGGCGGTGATCCCCCTGAGCGCCGTTGGCTCTGCCTTCGGGGGAAGGGCACCCGTAACCGCTGACGGTGGCCGCGCGGGAAGTACCGGTGCCACAGGGTATCCTACAGGAGAGGGAGGTGCCGCCGATGGAAGAGAAAGGGATCGAGTACATCAAGGGGTTGATCCCCAACCGTTACCCGCTGCTGCTGGTCGATCGAGTGCTGGAGGGGGGGGACGATTGGGTCAAGGTCCTCAAGAACGTGACCATCAACGAGCCCTTCTTCGTTGGGCACTTCCCAGCGGATGCGGTGATGCCAGGGTGCCTGATCCTTGAGGGAATGGCCCAGGCGGCAGGAGTTCTTGCAGCGCGATTGGAGGCCTCAGGCGGCATCGGCTACCTGGTGGGTGTTGACCGAGCCCGGTTTAGGAAGCCCGTACGTCCGGGGGATCAGCTGATCTATGAAGCGAAGCTGGTCAAGGCCCGCCGGGGCTTCTACCAGGTGGAGGCGGTGGCTGTCGTGCGGGGGGAGCGGGTGGCCGAGGCGGCGATCTCCCTTGCTATCCCGGGCGAGAGAGAGCGATGCCAGGACCAGTAGCGACACTACTCCGGCGAGGGGGGCTCTGTCGGTCGAGGACCGGGCCCGCGAGGCGATGATGCGGAGCGCGGCGCTGTTTCCGGGCCAGGGCTCCCAGTATCCGGGGATGGGGCAGGTCCTCCCGTCGGGGTTCGCCGAGGTAAGATGCCTGTTCGAAACGGCCTCGGAGATGCTGGGCTGGGATCTGTGGGCCCTCTGCACCCGCGGGGACGCGGGGGAGTTGAACGACACCCGCCGCGCCCAGCCGGCGATCTTCACCCTCAGCTACGCCCTGTTCCGGGTGCTCACGGACAGCGGCTGGGGACCGGATGTCGTGGCCGGCCACAGCTTGGGGGAGTTCACCGCGGCGACGGCGGCGGGCGCCTTCTCGTTCGCGGACGGTGTGCGGGCGGTGGCCGAGCGAGGGAGGTTGATGGCCGAGGCCGCTCGCGTGCGGCCCGGGACGATGCTCGCCCTTCTTGGCGCTGGCGAGGACGAGCTGGCGGAGGCGGTCGCCGAACTCAGCCGCTGGGGGACCATCGCCCCCGCAAACTACAACTGCCCTGGGCAGGTGGTCGTCGCCCTGGAGAGGGGGCTCCTGGAGCGGGCGAGGGTCGAGCTCAGCTCCGTCGCGAAGCGATTGGTGGAGCTCCCGGTGAGCGGGGGATTCCACTCGCCGCTCATGGCGCAAGCCCAGGAGGAGTTCTCCGGGTTCCTGGAGCGGATCCCCATCGTCAGGCCATCGGTACCCATCGTGCTCAACGGCCCCCTGACCCCGTCCGTCGATCCAGCCGAGATCAGGGAGGCGCTGATCTCCCAGATGACCGCCCCGGTGAGGTGGCAGGAGGCTATCGGGCGACTGCTCACGTCAGGGGTGAGGACCTTCGTGGAAGTGGGGCCGAAGGATGTGCTGGCCCGACTGGTGCAGCGCATCAGCGCGAAGTGCCGCGTCCTGGTGACCGATGGGCGAGATCCCCAGGAGATCGTTTCCCAACTGAGGAGGGCAGATGAGTCTTGAGGGGAAAGTGGCGGTGGTGACGGGCGGTGGCCGCGGGATCGGGAGGGCGATCTGCGAGAAGCTCGTTCGAGAGGGTGTCAAGGTGGCCTTCTGTGGGAGGAACGCCGAGCAGGGGAGGACGTTTGCCGACCTCCTGCGGGAGTCAGGCGGCGAAGCGGAGTTCTTCCCGACCGACGTCGCGCGCCCTGATGAGGTGACGGCGTTCGTGGCGAGGGTACTGGAGACCTACGGCAGGGTGGATATCCTGGTGAACAACGCGGGCATCACCAGGGATGGGTTGGCGGTGAGGATGTCGGCCCAGGACTGGGACGAGGTGGTCCGCGTCAACCTCACGGGGACGTTCCATGTGATCCAGGCGACGGCGAGAGAGATGCTTCGCCAGCGCCAGGGAGCGATCGTGAACATCTCCTCGGTGGCTGGGCTGGTCGGTAACGCTGGCCAAGCCAACTACTCCGCCGCCAAGGCTGGGCTCCTCGGGCTCACCAAGGCTCTGGCCAAGGAGTTCGCGAGGCGTGGCGTGCGGGTCAACGCGGTCTGTCCCGGGTTCATCAACACGGAGATGACGGTAGGCCTCCCTTCGGAAGTCCAGGCGGAGATCCTGTCCCGCGTCCCCCTCCAGAGGCCGGGGACGCCGGAGGAGGTGGCCGAGGTGGTGGCGTTCCTCTGTTCGGACGCGGCTTCGTACATCACGGGACAGACACTGGTCGTTGACGGCGGTCTCACCTGACGCCCCTCGCCGACGTGCAAGACGACGAGAAGGGGGTCGGGATGGAGAGGAACAGGACCAGGGTTGTCATCACCGGGATGGGGGTGGTCTCCCCCATCGGCATCGGTGTCGGGGCCTTCTGGAAGGCGGTGCTGGACGGACTCTCTGGGACAAGACGGGTTGACGGGATGATCAACCTCGACGGGATCCCCACGAAGGTGGGGGCCCCCGTGGAGGGATTCGACCCTGGCGACCTGCGGGATCTGAACAGGAATCCTCGCAAGCTGGACCGGGCGGCGCAGATGACGCTGGTGGCGGCGAAGGAAGCCCTCGACGATGCCCGCCTGGACCCGGCTGGGGAGAACTCGGAGCGGGTTGGGGTGATCATCGGCACGGGGATTGGCGGGATTCAGAGCCTGGTGGAGAACCATGGCTTGTTCCTCCAGCACGGGCCGGAACGGGTCGGGCCGCGGTTCATCAGCCAGCTGATGGCGAACAGCCTGGCGGCAGAGGTAGCCCTGACCTTCGGGTTCAGGGGGATCAACTTCGGGGTGGTGACGGCCTGCGCCAGCGCCAACCACGCCATCGGCCTCGCGGGGGGGCTCCTGCGCGGGGGATTCGCCGATGTCGTCATCGCCGGCGGGGGCGAGGCGGCGCTGATCCCGCTGACCTTCGCCGGTTTCTCCCGGGCGGGGGCGCTCTCCCAGCGGAACGATCAGCCGGAGCGAGCGTCTCGCCCGTTCGACCGAGAGAGGGATGGGTTCGTGATGGGGGAAGGGGCGGGCGTGCTCGTCCTAGAAACCCTCGGCCACGCCCGGGAGAGAGGAGCCGCGGTTCACGGGGAGCTCCTCGGGTTCGGGATGAACGACGACGCGTACCACATCACGGCCCCGGACCCCGAGGGCCGCGGGGCGCGGGACGCCATGGACCTTGCCCTGCGCCAGGCCGGGATCTCCCCATCCCAGGTGGACTACATCAACGCCCATGGCACCTCGACCCCCCTCAATGACAAGGTCGAGACCTTGGCCATCAAGGCCCTGTTCGGCGAGCACGCGCGGCGGCTCTCCATCAGCTCTACCAAGTCCCAGACAGGGCACCTCCTCGGTGCCGCCGCGGCCGTGGAGGCCATCGCCACCGTCCTTGCCCTCCGGGAGGACGTGGTGCCCCCGACGATCAACTACGAATGCCCTGATCCAGAATGCGATCTCGACTACACCCCCGATCAGCCGGTGCAGAGGAAGGTGGACATCGCGCTCTCCAACTCGTTCGGGTTCGGCGGACACAACGCGGTGATCGTCCTCGGGAAGCCAGGGATGGGGGGGGAGGATGGCTAGGCCGGGGATCCTCGGCGTGGGGGCCTCCGTCCCCGAGAAGCGGCTCACCAACCATGACCTGGAGGGGATGGTCTCCACTTCCGATGAGTGGATCACTCAACGGACCGGGATCCGGGAGCGGAGGATCCTGCGCGAGGGAGAGGATCCCACCGTCCTTGGGATCGAGGCGGCGCAGGGGGCCCTTACCGCCGCCGGGCTTGGCGCGGAGGAGGTCGAGCTGGTGATCACGCCGTCCAACGTGCAGATCATGCCGGTACCCGGGTCGTCGGCCCTGATCCTGAGCGGTCTGCGGGTGAGAGATGGACCGAGAGCAAACCACGTCCCGTTCTTCGACATCGTTGCCGGGTGCACGGGGTTCATCTACGCCCTCGAGGTGGCCCGGCACATGCTCTACGGGGGCTACCGGCATATTCTGGTCATCGGTTTGGAGGCTCTATCCCGGTTCACCAACTGGCAAGAGCGAGAGACCTGTGTTCTGTTCGGGGATGGAGCGGGAGCGGTGGTCGTCGGAACCGTCGAGGGAGAGCGGGGAATCCTCTCTTCCTACCTTGCCGCCGAGAGTGCCAAATGGCCCCTGTTGCAGGTCGAGGCAGGGGGTACCCAGCTCCCCGCTAGCCGGGAGACCGTCGCTGCTGGACAGCACTTCCTCAAGATGGAGGGACGCGGGGTGTTCGAGGAGGCGGTGAGGATGATGGAGGAGGCGAGCCTTCGCGCCCTGGAGCAAGCCCATGTCACCAAGGAGGAAGTGGCGTGGTACGTCCCCCATCAGGCCAACTTGCGGATTCTCAAGGCGTTCGCCAGGCGCCTCAACATCCCCTGGTCCAAGGTGCTGGTGAACATCGACCGGTACGGCAATACCTCGACAGCGTCCATCCCCCTTGCGCTGGCGGAGGCAGTCCGGGACAATCGGCTCCGAAAGGGCGATTTGGTTGTACTCGCCGGCTTCGGAGCCGGAGTAACCTACGGAGCCAGTGTCATCCGGTGGTGAGTGAGCGATGAAGATCTCTTGGTTCCGCCGGCAGCAATACGTTCAGGTCAAGCTGGACCAGAGAGGGGAACAAGGGGCCCTCTGGGTCAAGTGTGCTGGGTGTGGAGATCTGGTCTTCCGGGAACGGGTGCGTGAGAAACACGGTGTCTGTCCCCGCTGTGGTGCCTACTTCTTCCTCACCGCGCAGGAGAGGATCTCGCTCCTGGTGGATGAGGACTCATTCGTGGATGTGTCAAGGCCGATTGTGGCGGCTGATCCATTGGGGTTCACCGACTGCCGGCCATACCTGGAACGGCTCAAGGAAGCCCAGGACAGGACCGGCCTTCCCAACGAGACCGTGGTGGGGCGTGCCCGAATGGGGAACACCCCCGTGGTTCTGGCGGTGACCGACTTCCGGTTCATCGGGGGGAGCATGGGCTCGGTGATGGGGGAGCAGCTTTCCTGTGCCATGGACATCGCGGCTCAGGAGTTATCGCCGTTCGTCCTCGTCTCCTCGACTGGCGGAGCACGGATGCAGGAAGGGATCTTCTCTCTGATGCAGATGGTGAAGACTGCTGCCGCGCGTCGCGACCTGGAACGGGCCTGTGTGCCGTTCGTCTCGGTGATGACGTATCCCACTACAGGGGGAGTGTTCGCTTCCATTGCGAGCTTGGGGGATGTTGCCATTGCCGAGAAGGGAGCTCTGATTGGGTTCGCTGGCAGACGGGTCATCGAGCAGACGACGGGGGAGAGGCTCCCCTCGGACTTCCAGACGGAAGCTTTTGCCTTCGATCACGGGATCGTCGATCGAGTAGTTGAGCGGACGAAGTTACGGGAGGAGCTGATCCGCGTTCTGAGCTTCTTCCCGGTTGGGCGGAGTCCATGACGATCGAGGATCTGATCGCAGAGCTGCAGAACAAGCTGGCTGAGCTGAGGAAGTTTGCGCGGGAGAATGGGCGCGATGTGTCCGCCGAGATCGCTGAGCTAGAGGAGAAGGTGGCGCGTATCTCCTGGGGGCCTCGTGCCTGGGAGCAGGTGAAACTGGCTCGCCACCCGTCAAGGCCCACCACGCTGGATTACCTCGACCTGCTGATGGACGACTTCTACGAACTCCACGGTGACCGCCTCTACGGGGACGACAAGGCGATCGTGGGCGGGCTGGCTAAGTTTGAGGGGCGAACGGTGGCGGTAGTGGGTCATCAGAAAGGAAGAAACCCGGCGGAGAACCACGCCTGTCGCTATGGAATGGCTGGGCCCGCGGGGTATCGCAAGGCGGCGCGGATCATGGGTCTGGGGGATCGGTTCGGTCTCCCCATCATCACGTTCATCGATACGCCGGGCGCCTACCCGGGCATCGAGGCCGAGGAGCGAAACATCGGTGGAGCCATTGCGGACTCCATCTACAACATGCTTCGCTTGCGGACACCCGTTGTTGTAGCGGTCATCGGGGAGGGGGGGAGCGGGGGGGCGCTCGCCATCGGCGTTGGTGACCGGGTGCTCATGCTGGAGAATGCCTACTACTCCGTGATCTCCCCGGAGGGATGCGCCGCCATCCTGTGGGGGGATCGGGGCAGAGCCCCGGAGGCGGCGGCGGCATTGCGGCTCACCGCCCCTGACCTGCTGGACCTGGGCGTGATCGATGAGGTTGTGCAGGAACCGGCAGGCGGTGCACACACCGCCCCCAAGGCGGCGGCGCGGAACCTGAGAGAGGCCCTCCTCCGCCACCTCGACGAGCTAAGGGCGGTGGTGCCGGGGGAGTTGGTGAACCAGCGGCGAAGGAGATTCCGAGGGATGGGGATCTGTGAGGGAGCAGTGGAGACAATGCGACTGCGGAATGGAGAGTGAGTGTAGTTGTACCGCGTCGATCTGGCAGACAAGGTTGGTCTAGTCATGGGCGTGGCCAACGAGCGGTCGATTGCGTGGGCCGTCGCCCGGATCCTCGATCAAGCCGGGGCAGGATTGGCCCTCGTTTATCAGAACGATCGGGTTAAGCCCTATGTGGAAGGCCTGGCGGCGCAGCTTCGGCGAGCCGAGGTCCAGGCCTGTGACGTGACGGAGGATGGGCAGATCGCGGCCCTCTTCGCCCGGCTCAAGGAGAAGTGGGGGCGCCTCGACTTCCTGGTCCACAGCATCGCGTTTGCTCCCGCCACCGAGTTGGGCGGGGAGTTTCTCGCCACTTCCCGGGCAGGCTTTCGCGAGGCGCTGGACGTGAGCGCGTACTCCCTGATCCCGTTGGCCCGCGGGGCGGCCGAGCTGATGCAGGGCCGAGGCGGGGCGATGGTGGCCCTCACGTTCCAGGCCTCGGAGAGGGTCTTCCCCGGCTACAACGTGATGGGGACAGCCAAGGCGGCGTTGGAGCACATCGTTCGTCAACTGGCCTACGAACTCGGGCCGCACGGTGTGCGCGTCTGTGGCCTCTCCTCGGGACCAGTGCGCACCCTTGCTGCGCGGGGAATCCCGGGGTTTCCCGAGATGCTCAAGTCCCATGAGGAGCGGGCTCCCCTCAAGCGGAACATCACCCACGACGAGGTGGCGAAGGCGGTGGTGTTCCTGGTGAGCGATCTGGCGAGCGGGATCACTGGCGAGATTCTCCACGTTGACGCCGGCTATCACATCATGGGGGTCTAGCGGTGGACGCCAAGGCGATTGAGGCACTGCTTCAGATGTTCGAGCGGTCATCCCTTACGGAGATGGTGATCGAGGAAAGCGGAGTGCGGGTGAGCTTCAAGCGGCAGCAGGGGGCACCGAGCGAACCTCTCCCGCAGCAGCGGGAAGTGGGGCCAACGGTCGGTGAGGCGAAGGCTAGGATCCGGGATGACAGGCGGGTCGTTCGCTCTCCCTGTGTTGGCACGTTCGCCAGCCGTCCGAGACCCGACAGTGACGCGTTTGTGAAGGTTGGCGATCGGGTGAAGGAGGGGGACACCCTGGCTGTGGTGGAGGCGATGAAGATGCTGACCGAGGTGAAGGCGGCGGAGGCGGGAGTGGTCGAGGAAATCCTGGTGGCGGACGGAGATCCGGTCGAGTATGGGCAGGAGCTGATCGTCATCTCCTCGCAGGCCAGCTAGTGGGTCAGGATCGCTGTGCACCGGCTGGAAACGGGGACATGTGCGCTGGAGCGCTCTGTATTCACGGCCGCGGTGTCGGGTTCAGGGAGAGTTGTTTCGTGCCGGACGTTGTGATGACTGATGCACAACAGGGCCTGGCTGGTCACACGTCACCGCTCTGCGTCCGGTCTGTGTTTCCCAGGGGCCTGTGCGCATGAGGAAGGGAATGCTCGAGAAGGTCCTTGTCGCTAACCGTGGCGAGATCGCGTTGAGGATCATCGACAGCTGCCGGGAGCTTGGGGTGAGGACGGTCGCGGTCTACTCCGAGGCCGATCGCCATTCCCTGCACGCCCGAATCGCCGATGAGGCGATCTGTGTTGGCCATGCCGACCCTCGACGGAGCTACCTCTCCCCAGTAGCGATTCTCTCTGCGGCGGAGATCTCTGGGGCACAGGCCGTCCATCCTGGGTATGGGTTCCTCGCCGAGAACCCGGAGTTCGTTGAGGCATGCGAGGCGATGGGGGTCACGTTCGTCGGTCCTTCTGCTGACGTCATGGCAAAGGCGGGGGACAAGCTGATCGCGCGGCGGGAAGCCGAAGCGGTGGGGATCCCTGTGCTTCCGGCCTCCGGCCCGCTCCTTACGTTGGAGGCGGCGGAACGGGCGGCGGCCGAGCTGGGATACCCACTGATGATCAAGGCGACGGGCGGTGGCGGGGGGAGGGGAATGCGGGTGGTAAGCGACAGCAAGGGTCTCCGCAAGGAGTTCCCCCTTGCCCGGCAGGAGGCGGAGGCGGGGTTTGCGGACGGCAGCCTCTACCTGGAGAGATGGGTCGCCGATGCGCGGCATGTCGAGGTGCAGATCCTGGTGGACCCGTTCGGCGATGCTGTCCACTGGGGAGAGCGGCACTGCTCCATTCAGCGTCGTCACCAGAAGCTGGTGGAGGAGGCCCCGGCCCCATGTCTAGATGAGGATCTCCGGGAACGGATCACGGACGCGGCGATCCTCCTCGCGCGTCGGCTCAACTACCGCAATGCGGGAACGGTGGAGTTCCTGCTGGACGCGGAGGATAGCTTCTGCTTCATCGAAGTGAACGCTCGGATCCAGGTCGAGCATCCGGTGAGCGAGCTGTTGACAGGCCGCAACCTGGTGAAGGAGCAGATTCGGATCGCTGCCGGGGAGCGGCTAGGATACTCGCAACGGGATGTGAGTCTCACTGGCCACGCCATCGAGTGCCGACTCAACGCGGAGGATCCTGGACAGGGGTTTGTCCCCTCCATCGGATGCCTTGCGATCCGGAGCCTCCCCAGTGGCCACGGGGTGCGCTTGGACACCCACATCTACCATGGGATGGAGGTCACCCCATGGTACGACCCTCTCCTGGCCAAGCTGATTACGTGGGGCCCGACGCGCGAGGAGGCTCGGATCAGGATGGTTGGAGCTCTGGCGCGGTTCGAGGTCGAGGGGGTCAAGACCACGCGCAATCTCTGTCAGGAGATCATCGCCAGTCCCCCGTTTGCCAGGGGGGAGTACACCACCGCCTTCCTGACGACGATC
>DYGJ01000010.1 GCA_020724765.1 Thermotoga sp.
TCATTCTTGGGGTCGCCTCCGTCTCTCGTCCAACTTCTTGGCGATCATGCTGATGGTCGAGTAGAGCAATCCCACATCGGCTCCGACCTCGCTGAGCGTGTAGCGATGCACCCGAACGGCCTGGTGGATCCGCTCGTCGCGGGTCTCTCTGTCGGTGACGTCAGCGAACAACTCCTCCAGGCTTGGTCGAGCCGCGAGCCGCTCACGCTGACGGTGTTCGGGGGTAAAGGGCTTCTGCTGGATGCGGGGGCGGAGACCATCTACGAAGGAGGTGCTCCCCAACAGCCATCCCGCCTGGAGGTCGTCCCATACGCGCACTCCGCGCCCCAGGTGCACGAATCTCCGGTACGCCTGAGTGGCCCGTTCTCGGTCGGGGTCGAACTGGGAGAGGATCCAGTCTACGGTGAGGTACGGCGGGGGCACGATGTAGCCGGCGGTGGCGAGGTAGCTGCTCCACGGCCAGTCGCAGGGCGTCTGCACCATACCCGCACGGACGGGGTTCAGCACGACGTAGCGTGCGAGCTCCAGTAGGTGGCTCTCCTTCTCCACGAGGATGGCCTTGAACCGCCCCTCGAACAGGTGGCCGGTCCGCTGATGCCGGCGGTTGAACCACTGGGTGTACACCCCATTCAGTAGCTGCATCCCCCGGGATAGGCTACCCTCGGGGGTCTCGATGACGAGGTGGTAATGGTTCTTCATCAGGCAGTACGCATGGCAGACCCAACGATGGCGCGCGATCACGTCGCTCAGCGTGTCGAGAAAGCTCCTGCGATCCGCGTCGTCGTGGAAGATGACTTCACGGGCATTCCCGCGGCTGGTCAGATGGTACAGCGCGCCTGGGTACTCCAACCGCAGCGGCCGAGCCATGGTGATCCGAGTATGGCAACGAAGACCCTAAGAATGAAGGTCTGACCCCGTACTGGGGGGAGGAGGGAGAGCGTGGAACTGAAGACGGTGCGGATCGAGAAGCCGGACGAGGTGAACCTGATCCTCGGGCAGGCGCATTTCATCAAGACGGTGGAGGACCTCCATGAGGCGTTGGTGACCGCCGTGCCGGGGGCGAAGTTCGGGATCGCGTTCTGCGAGGCGTCGGGCCCGGCGCTGGTGCGATGGTCGGGGACCGACCCCGAACTCACCGACTTGGCGAGGAAGAACGCGCTTGCTCTCTCCTGCGGGCACGCGTTTCTGATCCTCATGCGCGGGATGTACCCGATCAACGTCCTCAACGCGGTCAAGCTCGTTCCGGAGGTGTGCCGGATCTTCTGCGCCACGGCGAACCCGGTGGAGTTGATCGTCGCCGAGACGGACCAGGGACGGGGCATCCTCGGGGTGGTGGACGGCGTCAAGACGAAGGGAGTGGAGGGAGAGAAGGACCAGGAGGGGCGGAGGGCGTTGCTCCGGAAGATCGGGTACAAGCTGTGACCCTGCGGGCCGTCCTCCTCGACCTGGGCGGGCCGGTCCTAAACGAGGACGCGGAGTACGCGAGCTGGGAGACGTTCCTCATCAAGGCGCTCGGGGCAGAAGGGATTGCAGTTGATCCCGACGGGTTCGCTGCAGCAGTGCACGCGGCAATCGCTCGCTGCGACCCGAACGCCCATCTCGCGGCGGTATGGAGTTTCGTGCGCCCTGATGTGGATAAGTTTCGACGTATCTGCGACGCTTTCCGACAGCACGGACGGGCGTTCCTCACGAACCCGCGTGGCGTGTTCGTCCGTCCGGAAGCGCGAGAGGTCATCCCCGCGCTCGCTGCCCGGTACTCGCTCGGCATCGCCGCGAATCAACCCGTGACGGTGCTCTCCCTGCTCGAGGACGCAGAGCTGCTCCATGGCTTTCACTGGCAGCACGTGTCGGAGGGAATGCGCGTCGCCAAGCCCGCCCCTCTCTTCTTTCGGATGATCCTCGATGGGCTCGGCGTGCCGGCGGAGGAGGCGGTGATGGTGGGCGACCGCCTCGACTTCGACGTGCACCCGGCGAAGCTTCTGGGAATGAAGACGGTCCGCGTTCTCGTCGGACCGTACGCTGGCCAGCAGCCGCCCACCCCGTGGCACGTACCCGATCGGACGGTGGCGAGTTTGAGTGAGGTCCCATCTGCTCTGGCGGAGCTTGGGGGTCGAGGCCCACGCTAGGGTTCTGTGGGGTCGGGGCTTGTCCCCGACGGCCGTTGGGTTCGTAGGGGGGGGGTTTTCCCCCCCCCCGCGTCGTCGCACACAAGGTCCGACGCCGCGAACCCTGGCCTTCCGCTGTAGCGGCGGGGTTCATCCCCGCCGGCAGTTGGGTGGCGAGACGACCGGCGGACACGGGGTCCGCCGCTACGAAACCCGACCCGGTCGGGGGAAAGGCCGTCGCAGACGAGCTGCGACGCTACGGAAACCACGAACGGCCGTCGCACGCAAGGCGCGACGCTACACAACCTTGCGGCTGTTGTAGGGGTTATCGGGTGCGACGACGTGACAGGGGGCCGGTTCATCTTGCAGAATGGGGCTGTGGAACGGTACGACGTGGTGGTGGTGGGCGGCGGGCCCGCGGGAGCGGTGGCCGCTCGTGCGGCCGCCCAACGCGGGGCGCGGGTCCTCGTGGTCGAGCGATCCCCCCAACGTCCTCCTCGCTGCACGGGTCTCGTCGGGACGCGGCTTCTGGATCTGCTGTCGGTTCCTTCGGAATTCGTGCTGCGTGAGATCCGGGCGTTGCGGGTTCACGCCCCGGGCGGACGCGTTGTTGAGTTCATCTCCCCCAACCTCAAAGGCTGCGTGCTCGACCGATCGGCCCTCGATCGCTGGCTCCTCGATCAGGCGGGTGAAGCGGGGGCCGTGGTGCGGGCTCCCGCAGCGGCGGTGGGCCGCACCGGTCATGTGCTGCACACTACCGCCGGTTCGGTCGAGTACGAGGTGCTGATCGCGGCGGATGGGGCAATGAGTGCGGTCCGCCGGTGGGAGGGGCTCCCTCTGCCTGCGGAGATCCTGGCTGGGGTACAGGCCACCGTCGTGCCCCCAACCTTGGATGGTGGAGGGGTTGAGGTGCACGTGGGACAGGAAGTCGCTCCGGGGGGGCTCGCATGGGTCGTGCCGGCGGGGGAGGGGGAGGCGCGGGTAGGGATGCTTACCTCGGCCCGGCGCGACGCGAAGGCCCTGTTGTCCCGATTCCTGGAACGGCGCTGTCCGGGCTGGCGGGTGCTGCGACGGGAGAGCGGCCTCGTCCCCATCGGTCCTTCGCCGTGCACGGTGGGGGCAGGGATGCTGCTCGTCGGCGACGCGGCCGGGCAGGTGAAGCCTCTCTCCGGGGGTGGGCTCTTGTTCGGCGCCCTATCGGCCCGGATCGCGGGGGAGATCGTTGCCCAGGGTGGACGGACCCTCCCGTCGTACGAAGCCAGATGGCGGGCCGCGGTGGGCGAGGAGATCGCGTTCGGGCTCCGCGCCCGAAGGTTGTTCCTTTCCCTCGGTGACGAGGATCTCGACCACATAGTGCTTTCCCTCTTCCACCCTGGGATCGCGCGCCTTGTGGCAGCGAAGGGCGATATAGACCGGCCCTCTCGCCTCGTTCGAGCGGCCCTGGCGCGCCCCGGCATGTGGGCGGCTCTGATTCCGCTGGTGCGCATACTGGGAGGGTGGAGAGCGGTACAGCGGATCAGCCGCGGTTTGCCCGCGGACACCGAACCCGGGTAGACTCCTCCATGCCCCAGGCAAAGGGGAGGAAGGGACGGCGTGCAGCCCGTTCGGCGCCATCTGCAGGCCGATTCGGACGTGTGCGGTTCTGGGCGTTGTTGTTCTTCCTGTTCTCCATGCCGCTCTTCTTCTCTCCGTGGAACACGGAGTACGGGTACGCGAAGACCATCTATACCGTGGTGTTCGTGTCGCTGCTCCTCGTCCTGTGGGGGGGGGAGTCGCTCCCCCGTCGCGCGGTGAAGGTCGAGCTGTCCTGGCTGTTCCCCCTGCTGCCGGTGCTGCTGCTCGCGGCCCTGCTGTCGCTGTCGGGGAAGACCCCGGTCGGAGTGGTACTCCAGTCAGCAAACCTCATTCTGTACTTCGGACTCATCTTTCTGCTCGTTGTGAACACGGAGGTGGATGACCGGGGGATCACCCTTGTTTTGGGAGCCCTGCTGCTGGCGGGCTTTGGAAACGCCTTGTTTGCCTTGCTTCAGCACCTGGGCTTGGCTCCCGCGGCAGCGGATACCATGATCGCCACGATGGGGAACCGCCAGTTTCTGGCCGGGTTCCTCTCCTACCTCGTCTTGCCGGCGGGAATCCTGCTCATCCGGCTGCGACGGCCATGGACGTGGATCCCCGCGCTGGCAGCAACTGGGTTCGTCTTGGCCGTGATGCTCGTCACCCGCCAGGTCGGCGTGCGGCTGGGGCTGGCGGCGGGGTTGGCGTTCGTCGCCTTCGGCGTGGGGTTCTGGCAGGTGGGGGTACGGGGGTGGCCCAAGTGGGTTGCGGCAGCGACGATGGCTCTCGCGCTCATGGGGGGAGTCCTCGGTGTGGTAGGCCTCCTGTACGCCGTGGTGCTCTGTGCAGCGCTCGGCGCCTTGTGGGGAATCGGCAAGCTGCTTCGCCGGTTCGCTCTTCTCTGGATCCCCGCGATCGGGTTGCTCCTCGCTGCCGCGGTGCTTCTTCTGCCGGTCACCACCCCCCTCCCGGCTGTGAAACAGCTCTGGGAGCGCCAGTCGGGAGCAGTCCGGGCCTGGGACCTGTGGGTCGGGTACGAGATGTGGCGCGACCGGCCGCTGTTCGGAGTCGGACTGGGAGGGTACAAGATCCACTTCGTTCCGTACAAATCTCCATTTCTGGCGTCGCCGCGCGGGGAGGCGTACGCGTTCCCGTTCCCGCTTGCCGATCAGGCGCACAACGAGTACGTGCAGGTAGGGGCCGAGATGGGCACGTTCGGGTTGGTCGTGCTGATCGTGGGTCTCGGACTGGTCGGGTACTTCGGGCTGCGACGGGTGAGCGCGCAGCGCGATCCGCGCAAGAGGCTGGAGCTCCTGTTTCTTGGCGGGGGATTGATCGCGTTTCTCGTCCACGCTGTTCCCACGTTCCCGTTCCACCTTCCTGCGTCCAGCTTGGTGTTTGTCGTTCTGCTCGCTCTTTCCTTGTCGCCCCGGTATGGGCCAGTGGGCGACCTGTCGGTTCGTCTCCGGGGCCGCGGGTTGAGATGGGTTGTCGCCGGTCTGTCGCTGTTCGCGCTTGTCGTGTCCGTGATTGCGGTGAGGGACATGGCGGGCGATGCCTACCTCCTTGCGGGGCAGATCTCGCTGGGCTACGGCGATGGGGAGCTTGCGCGCCGCCAGCTGTCCCGAGCCGTGGAGCTCGACTTCTGCCCGCGCGTCAGCCTCTACTGGTTGGGAACAGCTCATGTTCAGGTTGGGGACTGGGAGGCTGCTCAGGCCGCGCTGCGGATGTGTCTTGATCGCTATCGCCCCGAGACGTTGTACATTCAGCTGGCGTCCGTAGAACTGATGCGCGGCGACACGGCGGAGGCCCGAGGTCTGCTGTTCGAGCTCCTGGAAACGATCCCGGTGCGGGCGATGGAGATGGAGGCGCTGTACTTGCTGGCGATTGCTGACCTCCAGGATGGGGATTACATGGAAGCAAAGGATCGGCTGGAGCAGGTCCTCGCACTGGACAGGAGCCACGAGTGGGCGCACTTCCAGTTGGGCGAGATCGCTCGCTTGCGCTACCTCTGGGAGGAGGCGCGAACCCACTACGAGCAGGCGCTCACGACCCTCTCGGCGAAAGAGAAGGCACTTCAAGCGGCTTACGGAACACAGGTCTCCGCAGCTCGATTGGGGGAGTTTCGCTCCCAAGAGGCGCGCCTCCGTGAGCTCCGAGCGCGAACAGAGGAGGTCCTGCGCCAGATTCCGTAGCAGGGCCACCATCGAAAAGCCAAGATCTGCCGAGTCCAAGGCGAGCGCTTCGGTCTAGTACGTGCGGTAGAGGGTGAGTTCGTTCGGTCCGGGTGTGAAGCCCAGCGCGTGCAGGAACGGCTCGGCTGCGCTGCCCCGTACAGGCGCACCGTTCCAGGTGCGCACAGTGAGTCGCCGCACTGGCCCCGCGAGGAGGGTGGGGAGAAGGGCCAACGCGGTGCGGAGTTCATCCGGGGAGAGATCCGCGAGGGAAAGTAGACGTTCGCCGTGACCCTCGATCGCCACCCGGGGGTGGCCATCCTGGACTACGAGGTACGAACCCGATCCTCTCCGGAACCGCAACTCGGGGCCGTCTGGATGCGGGAGGGGAAACGGCGCTCCTGTTCCGAAGAGGACGACCGGATCAGTGGATGGAAGGATGTCCCATCCCGAAGTCAGACGTTTCAGATCGCGCAGCACCTCTTCCCGAGAGAACTGGGCTCCCGCGAGCCCCTCCACGAACACCCCCCGCACGAGTTCCCCTCGCCACTCAAGCCGGGTCAGAAGCGGATAGAGGTCGCCCCACGGGACAGTGGCCCCGTCCCACGCCAGGATGCTCCGGGAGAGGATCCCGTACCGCGCGAGGAGGAGCCGAAGAAGTGCTGCGCGTTCGTCCTCGGTTGGGTCCCCGGCAGATGAAGGAACGAGGGACCACCGCCCGCTCCCCCCGCGCCAGATCTGGGTCTTCCCCGGCGTGAGGGGCGGCGGGCCCGCCTGAAGGGCGGCCAATCCGTCGTTCGTGACCAGCCCGGCGCGGGCAAGCTCCCACAGTTCCACCGCGCACCGCGTTGCCGGAAGGCCAACGTCGCCTGCGAGCTCGACGAGGAAGCTCGGCCCCCGTTTCCCCAACTGCTCAACGAGCGCGGCTCCTTCGGGTGTCAGCTCGCTTGTCGGCGGCGGACACGCCTTCGCGAGCCACGCCACGTTCTCTCGGTGGGCGAACGCAGCCACGAGCTCCCGCCCGATCCCCGGTCGGCCCAACCACACGAACTGCCCCCCTCGCAGGAGGTTCTCGGTCCACGCCGCCGTGTACTCGGCAACCCGCGCCGGGAGGATCGCCCCGTCCCACAGTGCCCACGGGAGAGCGATCCCCTGGAGTTGGGTCAGGACCTGAACCAGCCCCTCCTCACCGTGGAGCCGGCGCTCCGCTGAGCGGTGCTGGTGGCGAAGGAGGAACCGCTGGAAGGCAGAAGGCCCCTGGGGGCGCACCTCGGCGCGGCGGGAGGCAAGGGAGAGTCGGCGCAGCCGCTCGAGCGTCTCGCGACGGGTCCAAGCTTTTTCTCCTCCCCAGGTGACGGTGATGAACGGCGGCGGTGCCAGCGCGAAGGAGATGACCCGTTCCGAGAATGGGTATCGTTTCTGGAGGGAAGCGGTGGTGACAAAGGCTTGACTCGTCGCGTGGCGCCCCACGACCTGAGCCTGGGCCGTCTCATCCCCGGACAGGGCGGCCTGGTAGAAGGGACAATCCCCCCCGAGCACGAACCGCACGGAGGGCGTGCCGCCAGGGAACTCAACCCTCGCGACGGAGCCGGCGGCGAGGAGCGCGGGAAGCGCAGCCCGGGCATCTGGGGAAGCCACGTCGGGAAGCTCGTCCTCGCCCACATCGCCCACCCGGTGCAGAAGGCTCATCAACTCGGCGCCGGTGCGGGCCCACCGGCCTTCTCCGCGTCCGCGCAGTTCTCCGTTCTCGCGGTCCACGATGCGCGGGTCTACGACATCGGCGATGTCACGGTCCAGAAGGGGAAGCAAGTCTTCCACCGCGAGGCCCGTTGGGACCGGGCCGGGCTTTGGCTCGTCCCATTGGTAGAGGTACGCCGCCTGGAACTCCCACAGGAGGGAGGCGGCGAACGGTGACGGGGCGCTGCTCTGTCGCACGGAGACCTCGATCTCGCCCTGCTCCAGCCTCTCGAGCCAGGCCCGCAGGCCCCCCATGGGCAGGAAGTCCTGAAGGACCTCGCGGTACGTTTCCGTCACAAGGGGGAACCCGGGGCGGCTGCGGGCCGATTCGAGCAGATCGCGGGCCGACAGACGCTTGAGCCAGAGAGGGGTTCGCCTTCCGGGACGATCGCGGGGGAGGAGGAGCGCTCGTCCCGCGTTCTCCCGGAACCGGAGACCGAACAGGGGTGACCGGGAGAGCTCGGCCACCACAAGGCGTTCAACCTCTCCCGGACGAAGGTCGCGGATGACGGCCACGGCCCGCTCGAACGGGATCTGGGTAAGTCGGAGCAGGATCCCTGAGTCGCTGTGGAGGGACGTGGGTTCGAGACTCGTCTCCTCGCGGAGCCGGGAGAGGAGGGCCAGGCGCAACGCGAGGTGGAACCGTCTTCCATAGGGGGTGAGAAGGGCGAGCCGCAGCCCGCCCGCCTCGTCGGGGAAACCCTCGAGGACCAGCCGACGGTCGGTGGGCACCGCTCCCCGTTCCCGCTGCACGGCGACGTAGCGGGCAGTGTTCTCGGCAGCCGCGGGATCGAGGGCGCACACCTCCCGGAGCCACGGGACGAGGTCGAAGTTCCCCAGGCGGTCCTCGATCTCCCGGGAGATCTCGCCTACCCGCTGTCCGAGGTGGAGGTCCCGGCCGTAGGCCTCTCCCCGCCAGAACGGGACCTTGGCCGGACCTTCCCCGGGGCTGACCACGACCCGGTCGTGGGTGATGTCGAGGATTCGCCACCGGTTGAGGCCGAGGACGAGCACCTCGCCGACCCGCGCCTCGTACACGAACTCCTCGTCGAGTTCCCCGATTCGGTCTCCGGATTCGGTGTACACCCCGTACTGACCGGTGTCGGGGATCGCCCCGCCCGAGGTCACGGCGAGGCGCCGGGTTCCGGGGAGGGGGAGGAGGACGTCGTTCATCCGGTCCCAGGCGATTCGTGGTCGCACCGACCACGGACCGCTCCCGGGCTCAGCGAGCATCGTCAAGACGGCGAGGAACGCCTCCCGGGGTAGGCTCTGGAACGGGTACGACCGGCGGATGATCTGGAGTAGGTTGCCCGTCGAGGTCTCCCCTTCGGCGACGATCGCCACGATCTGCTGGGCGAGGATGTCCAAGCACCCCTGGGGGATGTGGACCGGGGCGAGGTCGGCCTGTTGCATGGCGCGGGTGAGGGCGGCCATCTCCAGGAGGTCGGCCCGCGTCTTGGGGAGGAACCGGCCTCGCGATGGGGCGCGGTACAGATGGCCGGCCCGTCCCACCCGCTGCAGACCCCGCGCCACGCCGTGGGGCGACTCCACCTGAACCACGAGGTCTACGAGCCCCATGTCGATGCCCAGTTCCAGACTCGCTGTGGCCACGATCGCCGGGATCTCCCCTTGTTTGAGCTTCTCCTCGATCTCCCGCCGCCGTTCCTTGGCCACCGAGCCGTGGTGGACCTGGACGAGTTCGGCCCCCGCGAGTTCGTTCACCTCCGCCGCGATCCGCTCCGCGGTTCGGCGGTTGTTGACGAACACGATCGTCGCCCGGTGGGCGAGGATCAGCTCGTGCAGTTGTGCGTAGAGCGAGGGCCAGATCGAGTCTTCGGGGAGGGAGCCCATATCTGGAGTCGGAGCCACGACCCGGAGGTCGAGTTCCTTCCGTAGCCCGGCGTCCACGATCTCCACCGGACGCTCCCGGCCATCGTCCCCGTACCCGCCGAGGAACCGCGCCACCGCGTCGAGGGGCCGGATCGTCGCCGAGAGGCCGATCCGCTGGAAAGGCGGTGGGACGGTCATCGGTTCCCAGTCTTCGGTTTCAGGACTAGAGCTACCGCCTCGGGAACCGCGGGTTAGGGCCTCCAAGCGCTCGAGGAGGAGGGCGAGGAACGTCCCCCGTTTCGTCTCCGCCAGGGCGTGGATCTCGTCCACGATCACCGTCCTCACTCCGGCGAGCGTCTCCCGGGCTCGCGGGGAGGTGAGCATCAGATGAAGGGATTCCGGTGTGGTGATGAGGATGTGCGGCGGCCGACGCACGAGGCTTTGCCGCTCCGAGGTCGGGGTGTCTCCGGTGCGCACACCGACCCGGACCTCGGGGAGGTCAATTCCGCGCGCGCGGCCGAGGGCCTGAATTCCCTGGAGGGGGACCTGGAGGTTCCGTTCGATGTCGTACCCGAGGGCCTTGAGGGGCGACAGGTACAGGGTATGGGCCGACGGGAGCGAGGGCTTGGGGGGTCGCGTGAGGAGGCGGTCGAGCGCCCACAGGAACGCGGCGAGGGTCTTCCCAGACCCCGTGGGGGCGAGGATCAGGGTGTGCTGCCCCGCAGCGATGGACGGCCAGCCGAGCACCTGGGCCGGGGTCGGCATCCCCAGCGTTGCCCGAAACCAGTCCGCAACCACGGGGTTGAACCGCGCAAGTGGATCAGGCTTCTCCATCGGATGCCCCTCTTCTCCTCTCGGTGCGATCAAGGCGTCACAGCCATGCATGGCTATAGCCGACTCCTGCTCAGGCTTCCCTGAGCCAACGGGCAAACACGATGTCGACAAGAACGTAACTCCCGTCCTCCTCCTGGGCGATGACCATCATCTCCCTCAGTCGGCTCAGGGACGAGGAGATATCGGTGGGCTTGGCCTCGATGTGGGCGGCGAGTTCCGTCACCCGCGCCTGGCCGAGACTGGCCAGACCGTGCACGATGCGGCGCTGCAGGGGGCTGAACCGGTGTAGCCAGCGGACTTCGAACTCGCTGTCGAGTTCGTCGTTCATCGCTCTGGACGCGCGCTCCACGTGAGCCACGCTGATCTCGCTGGTTCCATCAAGCAGCGACCTTTGGACGAGAATCGCACCCAGCTTCTGCACGTAGAACGGGATTCCCCCCGTCTGGTCGTGGATGCGTCGAGCGGCGGTGGGCTTGATCTTCAGGTTGGCGCGAGCCAAGCGCTCTTGCACGAACGTCGCCACCACGTCCTCGCGAAGCGGTCCCATGAAGTGACGGGACACCATCAGGTAGAGGGGAGCCTCCTCGTGGAGGAAGATCCGCCCGATCAGCCTCATCGAGGACCCTGAGAAGAAGTACCGGACCTGGCTCGGAAGATCGAGTTCCTTCTTGAGAAGGTTGAACATGTACACATCG
This sequence comes from Thermotoga sp., assembly GCA_020724765.1. GTDB lineage: Bacteria > Bipolaricaulota > Bipolaricaulia > Bipolaricaulales > Bipolaricaulaceae > Bipolaricaulis. Next base: position 10,930 of record DYGJ01000010.1, read on the forward strand.
AAAGCGGTCACTTCCTGGAATTCGTCGAGCATGAACACGATCTTGACCCGCTTCTCCTCCGCCAGCGCGCGGAAGAACCGGAACGTGTCCCGGACCAGTTCGCGTTCATCCAACGTTCGGTCCCGAAACTTGAGGTAAACCCTGCCTGTTTCGCCGATTGCCCCACCGATCTCCTCCAAACGCTCCAGGGCTCGCGTCAGCCGGCCTTTGAACACCTCCGCGTAGCGCTTGACAAGCCCGCTTACGGGTCGGGTGCGCTCGATCTCGGCGAGGAGGGCGGACACGGTCGCGCGGTGGAAGTCCGCGTAGCTCGCCACGTCGCGGCAGTTCACATAGGGCACAAGCAAGTCGCGTTCGGTCTGCACCGAGAGACGCAGGTTGTGGAGAAGCGAGGACTTTCCAAACCGGCGCGGCGCGAGGATGAGGCGGTTCTGGGCGAGCCCCCGAAGGTCACGGGAGAGCTCTGCGAGATCCTCCGCCCGACCCACGAAGTAGGGGGGCTCGACGATTCCGCCGACCTTGAACGGGACTTCGCCGGTCAGGCAGCTCTTAGTCATGGTTGGCTATAGCCAGATTCCGCTAAAGCGTAGTCGTTCGGTGGGCCGCCGTCAACACCCATCACCTTGCCCACGTCGAGCGGAGCGTGCGGCTGTGGGGGCTGGCGATCGGGGAAGGCCCCGTCTACACTTCGGTGAAGAGAAACCAAGGAGGAGAGAGGATGCGCACGCTATCCCGAGTGCTCGACGAGACCGCCCAGGAGTTTCCCGATCGGCCCGCCGTGTTCTACGAGGATCAGACGATCCCCTACTGCGACCTCGCCGCGGAGGTGGACCGGCTCGCGGCGGGCCTGGTGAAGCTGGGAATCGAGCCCGGCGACAAGGTCGGGATCTGGATGTCGAACATCCCGGAGTGGATCGCGGCCTACTTCGCCATCGCCAAAGCCGGCGGGGTGGTCGTGCCGATGAACACCCGCTACAAGACCCACGAGGTGGAGTACATCCTCGGGAACGCCGAGGCGAAAGCGGTGTTCGTCGCCCAGGGGTTCCTCGGGATCGACTACGCGGCGATGCTCGCTGAGGTGCGGCCGAACCTCCCCCACCTCCGGGAGGCGATCACCGTCAGCGGATCGGCCCCGGGGCTGCGGCCGTACGCCGACGTTCTGAGGCTGGGCGAGGACGCGGCCGCCCAGGCCGAGGTCACCCGGCGGCAGGGGGCGATGAGGCCCGAGGACTGCGTGTTCATCCTCTACACCTCAGGAACGACCGGTCACCCCAAGGGGGCAATGCTCTCTCACATCAACATGGCCGAGAACGCCCGCCAGATCACGGAGGTGATGCGTGTTTTAGAAGAAGACGTGTTCCTCCTCGCGGTTCCCTTCTTCCACTGCTTCGGGTGTGTGATGGGGATCTTGGGTGCGGTCACGTGGGGGGCGGGGATCGTCCCCATGCCCGTGTTCAAGGCCGACGAAGCCCTCGACCTCGTCCAGAACCACAAAGTGAGCGTCCTGTACGGGGTCCCGACGATGTTCGTGCTGGAACTCGACGAGCAGCGGAAGGCGGAAGCCGCCGGGAGGGCCTACGACGTGTCCAGCCTCCGCACGGGGATCATGGCCGGCGCGCCGTGCCCGGTGGAGGTGATGCGGGGGACGATGGACGACCTCGGCTGCAACGTGTGCATCGCCTACGGGCTCACCGAGGCGTCGCCTGTGATCACGATGACCCGGTTCGACGACCCGATCGACAAGCGGGTGGAGACCGTGGGGAAGGCCCTCCCCGGGATCGAGGTCAGGGTGGTGGATGATGCCTGGCAGCCGGTACCCCTCGGGCAGACCGGCGAGCTCGCCTGCCGCGGGTACAACGTGATGCTCGGCTACTGGAAGAACCCCGAGGCCACCCGTCAGGTGGTCGATACCGAAGGGTGGCTCTACTCCGGCGACCTTTCGACCCTCGACGAAGAGGGGTATGTGCGGATCGTGGGTCGGAAGAAGGATATGTACATCGTGGGCGGGTTCAACGTCTACCCAGCGGAGATCGAGGAGATCCTGTTCACCCATCCCGGCGTTCAGAACGTGTCCGTGGTCGGCGTCCCCGACCGGGTGATGGGCGAGGCGGGGATGGCGTTCATCATCCCCCGCGATGGCCACGATCTTGACCCCCAGGAAGTCGTGGACTTCTGCGCCCGCCAGATCGCGGCGTTCAAGGTGCCGCGGTACGTGATCGTGGGCAAGGACTTCCCGATGACCGCGTCGGGGAAGGTCCAGAAGTACAAGCTCGCCGAGCGGGGGAGGGATCTCGTCGCCTCGGGCGCGGCCCCGAGGATCGAGCCACGGAAGCCAGCGCGGTAGATCGCAGCCTACACAGGCAATTGCGGGAAGCCGGGCGGCGGTGACGGCCGTGGGCCAATGGCCCGTGGTGCCTTCGGCCACGTGGGGAGGACTGGATCCGTGCGGTCAGGCGGGAGTCGTGGGCAGCTTCGGTTGTACGATCTTCCCGAGGGGGTGTTCGGTATGAAGACGAAGGCGTTGTCGGTAGGTCTCCTGGTCCTCGGTCTCCTCGCGCACGGCACGGTCGGTCCCGGACCGGCGGTGGCTGCCGAAGAGGAGCAACCTGCTCTACCGGAGGGGATGGTTCTGATCCCGGCGGGGAGCTTCTTTATGGGCGATAGCTTTGGTGAGGGCGGCTCCGATGAGCTGCCGGTCCATGAGGTGTACGTCAGCGCGTTCTACATGGATGTGCACGAAGTCACGAAGGCCCTCTGGGACGAGGTGGCAGGGTGGGCTGTGTTCCACGGCTACGACATCTGGCCGCGTTTCTATGGTACGAGGGAAGCCCTTGATCACCCTGTGGCTGGCGTGAGTTGGTACGAGGCGGTCAAGTGGGCGAATGCGCGGAGCGAGAAGGAGGGGCTCACACCGTGCTACTACACCGACGCAGGTCATCTCACTGTGTACCGCAAAGGCCAGATCGACTTACAGAATGGGTGGGTGAAGTGGACTGCAGACGGCTACAGGCTACCGACCGAGGCAGAGTGGGAGAAAGCTGCTTGGGGTCGGGAGGCGGGCAGACGCTATCCATGGGGAGACGCGGTGGACTCGACCAGGTTCAACTACTGGAGTCCTAGTCAGTTATCGCACGGGACGCGGCCGGTCGGCAGCTACGCTCCGAATGCCTACGGTCTTCACGATGTAATAGGTAATGTGCGTGAGTGGTGCTGGGATTGGTATGCTCGTGACTACTACGCCACGTTGCCTGCTGATGATCCTCGCGGTCCGGAGGTGGGATGGCTCAGGGTAACACGTGGTGGCTCATGGCGGAACACCGCCCTGGCGTGCCGTGTCGCGTTCCGGATGCCTGATCTGCCAGCCGCAGCTGGCATTTACCAGGAAGACAGGGGATTCCGCCTCGTGAGTACAGCGCCGTAGTCATCCCTGCGCGGGGGTCGCCCGGGGAGCGTCGGTCAGATGGTGCTCTAGTACGCCTCTTCGACTGCTTCCGCGCGGCATCGCTGCGACGTAGTCGGTGGGGTACGCCGCATTCGATGAGGGTATCCTTGAGGTGTGGACGTCGCCCGGTACCTTGTCTATCCGGAACGGTGGGAGGAGATCCCGCCCGACTGGGAGGCGCTCTTCGTCCGGGCAGCGCCGCTCGCCGTGGAGATCGGGTTCGGGAACGGAGAGTTCCTCGCCGGGGCTTCCCAGGAGCAGTCGGACTGGAACTGGGTCGGGTTCGAGACGAGCCTCACCTGTGTGACGAAGGCGGGCCGGAAGCTGGCGCGGGCCGGGGCGGAGCACGTTCGCCTCGCGCTGGCCGACGGTCGGTTTGCCCTGCGCGAGATCTTCTCAGATGAGAGTGTAAGGCGGGTGTTCGTTCACTTTCCGTGCCCGTGGCCGAAGCGGAGCCACGCCGAGCGGCGGGTGATGGACGAGGCCTTCGCCCAGACGCTGGCCGCGGTCCTCATTCCAGGAGGGGTGTTCGAGCTGACCACCGACGTCCTGGTCTATGCCGCGGACGCGGCGACCGATCTGCGGGCGGCAGGGTTCGATCTGTCGGGTCCCGTGGAGCTGACGACGGTCGGTCCGGGGTCGCGCTACGAGGCCAAGTGGAGGCGGGAAGGACGACGGATCTGGCGACTTCAGGCGGAGCGGGGCCCCAAAGGGAGTACACTGCGGGTCGCGGAGGGAACGATGCCCCACGTGCGGATATCGAGGTTGGTGACGCCGGACGCCCTCTCGGCCCTCGTCGGGCTGAAGGAGACGTGGCCGGGTGGAGCGTTTGTGGTCAAGGACGCCTACGCGGCCTCCCACGGTGGGGCGGCGCTCCTCCGCGCGTTTGCCACCGATGACGGGTTCGATCAGCAGTACCTCATCGCCGTGGTGCGCGATGGGGAGGGAGCGATGGTCAAGCTCGACGGCGCTGCGGTCCCATTCCGGACTCCGGCGGTGAAGCGATCTGTGGCCGCGGTCGCCGCGGCACTGGAGGGATGATGAAGCTAGCTGCAATCGCAACGGTGGTCGTGTTGGCGGTAGGCCTGGCGCTGGGAGGCGAGGTGGGGACTCGGTTCGAGATTGGCGAGCGGCCAAGTGGGGTCGGGTGGTTCCACCTCTCAGGGGACGTGGGCGGGGTCAACCTGTCGGGACGGATCGAGGGGGATCTCCTCTGTGGCTGCCTGCGTCGTCTCCAACTCGGGGCGACCACCACGTGGGGGGAGGTGTCGACGGGGGCCGACACGAGCGTTCTCTCCACGGGGCGGATGGATGTGTCGGCAACGGGGTCCTGGAAACCAATCTGGGGAACGGATCTCGGCCTTGTCTCCTCTCAGGTGGGAGGCAAGGCGACGGTTGTCGATTTGCTCGGTGGACGGTTCTTGACTGCGGTGGGCTGGGCGTTCGTTCGGTTAGACCAGGATCCATGGTGGATTGAAGCGAACGCAAACCTGGCCTGGCCTGGGGGGAACCCGTTCGGGGAACTCAGGTTGGGGGTAACGGGGACGAGGTGGGCCAGCCTGTCGCTGTCTACCTCTGGAGCAGGGCTTGAGCTGGGGGCGGAGGTCGACGAGCTGTTCATCCAGAGCTCCTTCTCGTTTGGTCCGGCCCTTCAGACGATCACCATCGGGGCGAAGGCGGAGAGCGTGCGGATCCAGGCACGGATGGCCGTTCGCCCTGCAGGGCCGGCATCGGGCAGCATCACGCTGACGACCACCCAGGCATCGTGGTCGGGTTCGGTGATCGTGTCCTTCTCCGGAACAGGGTTGGACAGGGTCACAGCCGAGGTCCGGTACACGTTGGGTGAGTAGACCTACGGGGAATGCCACTCCGCTGGCGTATAGGCGGAGAGGGAGGCAGCACCGAGGAGCCCGGCGTCGTCGCCAAGCTGCGTCAGCTCAACCCGTGGCCTCTCGCGGACCATTCCCTGGGCCGCGGCGAGGACTTGAGGACCGAGGAACGCCCACGATCCGGTGAGCCCGCCCCCAAGGACGATCAGCCCGGGTTCGAGGATCTCCCACACGATGGCGATCCCCTGTCCGAACGCCCGGCAGGCGTCGAGGACGAGCTTGCCGGCAACGGGATTCTCCCGTTGGGCATGGACGACAAGATCCCTGGCGGAGAGAGGGGTGCCCAGCGCTTCTGATCCCAGACGGGCCAAGGATGCCCCGCCGGCGAGCACCTCCAGACACCCGTTCTTTCCGCACGCGCACGGAGGTCCGCCAGGCTGGAGAACGATGTGCCCGATCTCCCCCGCCCCACCCGTCGCTCCCCACACAACCTGCCCCCCTGCGACAATCCCACCTCCAATGCCGGTCGACCAGGTGATGTACACGAAATCGCGGGAGCGGACGCCGAGCGTGAGTTCGCCGATCGCAGCGCAGGTGGCGTCGTTCGCAAGGTAGACCGGACATCCAAACGCACGCTGGAGATCCTCTCTCACCTCGACGTTGTTCCACCCGGGCAGATTTGGGCAGGAGAGGATCCGTCCTGAGCGCATGTCGAGCGGTGCCGGTGCCCCCACCCCGATTGCCGTGGGCTTGCCCCATCCGGCTTCCACAAGAATCCCCCGGATGGCGGTCTCGACATCTTCAATCCCGCGGGTCTGGAACGCGCGACGGGCGAGGATCCGTCCCGTGGCCACCGCTGCTACACGGGTACGAGTTCCTCCGATGTCAACGCCGATCGTTCGCGTCATCGCTTGGATCTTACAGGGTCGAGCCCCGGACGCCGAACGGAGAGAACGGAGGCGCGTATATAATGATGGAGGCTTTGTGGCGAGAAGGCAGCGGGTTCCGCGGCGAGTGTGGATTGCGGGGGGGATCCTTCTCCTCCCTGTGGCGCTTGGGTTCATCCCCGGCGTTCCGCACCCGTTCCTGAGCTTGTTTCTGTGGTGGGTGGCCTCCCCGCCGCGGATCGAGGTTCCGGCTCCGATCTCGGGAGTGGAGCGGGTGCTCGTGATCGCTCCCCATCCAGATGATGAGCTTCTGGCTCTCGGGGGGACGATCGCCCAACTCAAACAGGCGGGCCAACAGGTCCTGGTGGTGTTCCTGACAAACGGTGATGCGAACCGGGCTGCGAAGAGTCTCTTCACCCTCAACCCTCTGCGAAGGGCCGAGGACTACCGAGCCTTGGGATACCGGCGACAGAAGGAAGCAGCGGCCGCTTTGCGCGTTCTGGGTGTACCCGTGACCTCGGCCCTGTACTTGGGCTACCCGGACGCGGGGCTTGCGGCTCTCGCTAGTACGAACTGGAAGCGGGCAACGCCGTACACGAGCCCGTTCACGAAGGCGAACTACGCGTTCTACAAAAACAGCTTCAACACCAGTGCGCTGTACTGCGGGGAGGACCTCGTGGCCGACCTCGCGTTGATCCTGCGCCGGTTTGACCCGACCACGATCTACATGCCCCACCCCGAGGATGGGCATCCAGACCATCGAGCTGCAGTGCAGCTTGTGTTGGCGGCGCTGGCTACGGTGGAGCTGGACGACGAGCCGCAGCTGCGCCTGTACATCGTCCATGCCCCGAGCTGGCCTGCCCCCCGGCGCTTGGCTACCGACCAATCGTTGACGGTGCCCGCCGCGTTGGGGGGCTGGACATGGCACAGCCATGAGATGACCGAGGAACTGATGGAAGTGAAGCTGAGGGCTATTCGTGCGTACAGCTCGCAACGGGTCACGAACGGACGGTTCTTGGCAAGCTTTGTCCGCCCCAACGAGCTGTACGCTGTGTTCACAACGCCGGCTCTCCCGATCGGCCTTCCCGCTCCAGGCAGGTGATCACGTAAGGTCGAGTGGGTCCCCGCTCCACGTGCTCCTTCACGACCCGCAGGTCGGGGTGAGCGAGGAACGGGCGGTGAAAGAACCTGCCTGCGGGCCAGGGGCCGACGAGGACTACGTGCCCCCCGGCCCGAAGCTTTCTGGAGAGGCGTTCTGCTAGGTCTCGGATCCGTCCGAGTGAGCCGAGGTAGTAGAGAACCTCAGAGCAGAAGACAAGGTCGAACTCACCATCGGGGAGCTCCGTCGTGATGTCCATGAGGTGGAACTCCACCCCGCGACGCGGGCAATGGCTTCGTGCCCGCGCTACGGCCGGGGGGGCGAAGTCGACCCCTACCACGTTCTCCCCCACGCCTGCACGAGCAAGGAGGCAGGTGAACTGGCCCTCGGCGCATCCGATCTCCAACACCCGGTCGTAGGGCGGATGGGCGGGATCTGGGGACCGGGGAAGGATTGCCATCTTCCGCTCGTATTTCTCCTTCTCGTAGGAGCTTGTGGCGTAGTTCCAGGGGTCCGGCGTGCGGAACCGGCGGGCGAACAGCTTCCTGCGCCAACGGGGTGGAATCAGAGCCCACAGGTAGAGCAGCCCGACCTCGAACAGCCCGCGCACGAGCTTCAACGTCGAACGCAGGCGCCTTCCGGTCTCGCCCGGCGCAAGCTTCTTCCCAAACATCGTCCACAGTCCCTCCCGTGACAGGAAGACGAGGCCCGCCCCCACGAGCAGGAGCTCGAGGAACCGCACCGTGAGGGAGAACGCCATCGCTCCCTGGGGCGAGATCTCAACCAGTCCGAGGATTCCCACCCGACCTCCTTCGGCGGTGCCCAACCCGGCGGGGGTCAGCCAGAGGAACGTGGTCAGGATCGCGTTGAGGTTGAAGTACACGGCAAGATCTGAGAGAGAGAACAGGCGGCCCTCGGTGAAGTAGAAGAAGATCTGCGGCCGGAGGTAGGTGCAGAGGAAGCTCGTCAACTGAAGCAGGAACGCGAGGGTGGTCCAGGGGAGGTGGCGCGTGAACGCGGCGTGCATCTCGTTTTCCATCGCGTGAATCTTCTCTCCCCACGCCTGAGGCCAGTTCCACGATCGACGGAAGCCCCTCAGCGAGGCGACGATCCGGGACAGCCAGTGGAAGTTGCGGGCGAAGCTCAGGACTCCCAGGGCCACGGCGAGCGCGACGACGAGAAGGCCCGCTCCCACCTGGAGCTTGGCCGTCGAGGAGAGGATCTCGCCGGTGAGGGTGAACGCCCCGCCGAGCACGGCGAACAGGACCAGGCTCAGCCCGGCCAGCAGCCGGTCCACGAACAGCGTTGCGAACACGGTCGGCAGGGGGCGGCCGGTCTTCTGAGAGGCGAGCCACGCCCGTACGGGCTCCCCGCCCACGTAGGCGACTGGCGTGATGTACGAAACAGCGAACCCGGCCACGCCGATTCCCGCGACCGTGCGCAGGTGGAGGCGCACGCCAAAGGCGTGGAGAAGGACCGCCCAGCTGGAGACCCAGAACAAGGTCGCGACGAGGTCGTTCCCGACCATGGCCAGGAAGCCGAAAGGTCCCAGCGCCTGGACCTGCCGCCACACGGCATCGGGTCCCACGAAGACGAGGATGAGGGCAAACAGCCCGAACCCCACCCCCACCAGCAGCACCGCCAGCCACGCCCGACCCATCGTGGGCAAGGGTACCGTGCGCGGGAGTGGCCCGTCCAACGGAGCCGTTCGCTCTTGGCGGGTGTCGGACTTGCCGCAACGCTTTCCCGGACGTAAGATTCGGGAGTTCCCATGCCTGAACGGATCGAAACCGCATTTATTGAAGACGAGATGGAGCAGTCGTACATCGACTACGCCGTCTCGGTCATCCGCGCCCGCGCCGTCCCCGACGTCCGCGACGGGCTGAAGCCTGTGCAGCGTCGGATCCTCTATGGGTTCCGCGAGCTCGGGCTCATGCCGGGGAAGCCGCCCCGGAAGTCGGCGCGCATCGTCGGTGAGGTGATGGGTAAGTTCCACCCCCACGGCGACATGGCCGTGTACGAGGCGATGGTGGGACTCGCCCAGGACTTCTCGACCCGCTACCCGCTCGTGGATGGGCAGGGGAACTTCGGGTCGGTCGATGGGGACGAGCCGGCGGCGATGCGGTACACGGAGGCCCGCCTCGCCCCGCTCGCGCGGGAGTTCCTCGACGAGCTGGACGAGGAGACGGTGGACTTCCTCCCCAACTTCGACGGCTCGCTTGAGGAGCCGGAGGTGATGCCGGCCCGGTTCCCGCATCTGCTCACCAACGGGGCGTGGGGGATCTCAGTGGGGATGACGACCCAGATTCCCCCCCACAACCTCGGGGAGCTGATCGCGGCCACCTTGTACGTGCTCGACCACCCGGACGCGACAGCGGCTGATCTCCTTCCGCTCGTTCCAGGACCGGACTTCCCTACAGGCGGGATCCTCGTCGGCCGGGAGGGGATCCGCGCCGCGTACGAGACAGGCGAGGGGAAGCTCACCATCCGCGCCCGGGCGTTCGTGGAGGACGACCGGATCGTGATCACGGAGATCCCGTACCAAGTGCGGAAGACCACGATCTTGGAGAACATCGCCGCCAAGGCCAAGGACGGGGCGCTGGAGGGGATCGCCGACCTCCGGGACGAGTCGGACCGGGAAGGCCTGCGCATCGTGATCGAGCTCAAGCGTGGTGTGGACGGGAACCGTTTGTTGCCGCGTCTGTTGAGACTGACGCCGCTCGAGCGCACGTTCGCCTGCCACTTCCTTGTGATCCAAGACGGGAACCCACGGATCCTGTCCCTGCCCGAAATCCTGAAGGCGTTCCTCTCGTTCCGGCGGAGCACGGTGCGACGGCGGACCGAGCACCGGCTCAAGGTCGCCCGGGAACGCGCTCATCTTCTGGAGGGGTTCAAGCTCGCCCTGGAAAACCTCGATCAGGTGATCGAGATCATCCGGGGAGCCGCAGAGCCGGCCGAGGCGGAGGCCCTCCTCGCCGCGGAGATCGGCCTCTCTCCGAAGCAGGCCGATGCGGTCCTCAAGATGCGTCTCTCCCAGCTCACGAAGCTTGAGCGCCGCAAGATCGAGGATGAGTTGACGGAGCTGAAGGCGAAGATCGCGGAGTACGAGGTCGTGCTCGCCGACCCTGGGCGATTGAATGACCTGATCCGCGAGGAGCTCCAGGCGATCGCGAGCCAATACGGCAATGCGCGGCGGACGGCGATCGTCGAGTCGTCGGAGGCAATCGAACTCGCCGCCCTTGACGCACCGCGGCTGGACGTGATCCTGTGCGTGACGGGCAAGGGGTACGTGAACACAACGGGCTGCGAGGCGTACCGCGCCCAAGGCCGGGGAGGCAAGGGCGTGATCGGGATCCGTCCCAAGGAGGGGGACTACCTCCGGACGATGGTCGCCGCTCACACCCACCAGGACCTCCTCGTGTTCACCGACCGCGGCCGCGTGTTCAAGCTTCCCCTTCAGCGCCTGGAGCTCAGCGATCGCGATTCGGTGGGGAAGAACCTCCGCCAGTTCCTGGAGATGGGGTTGGATGAGGAAATCCGCACTGTGCTCCCGGTGGACGGCTATGACGGGGGGTACGCCCTGTTGTCCACCCGGCAGGGGATCGTGAACCGCAATTCCCTCTCCGACTACGCGAACGCCCATACGAAGGGGATCCTCGCCCACTCGATCCCCGAGGAGGACCGCCTTGTGGATGCGGCGATCACCGGCGGCAAGGGGGGGATGGTCCTCGCCACGGCGGGCGGACACGTGATCCGCTTCCCTGAGGAGCAGGTGCGCATCACGCGCCGCCCCTCGAAGGGCGTGATCGGGATTCGGCTCGCTCCAGACGACCGGGTGGTGGGGATGGTTTGGCTTCCCCCAGGCGAGACGGATCAGCGGCTCTTGTTCGTGACAGAGATGGGGCAAGGGAAGCGCGTGGAACTGACGGATCTTCCCAGCCAGGGTCGCGGTGGGCGAGGGGTGATCGGGATCAAGCTCGATACCCACGGCGGGTCGCTCGTCACAGCGATCCTCGTTTCAGAAGGGGACGAGGTGGCCCTGTCCACGGCGGGGGGAAAGGTGATCCGGTTCCCGGCGACCCAGGTGAGCACGTTCTCCCGCTACGCGCGGGGGGTGCGGCTGATCCAGGTCGAGCCGGAAGACCGGGTGGTATCGGCTGTGGTGGTGTAAGCTACACGTTTGTTGACATCGCCGTGGGAACATCGAAGACGCATCGGTGGGACAGGCACCCCAGGTGGTTGTTCGTTAAGAGACCGGGGCTTGGGGAGTGAGCGCTCTGTGCGCGGCCTGTTCGTGTTGCAGCCGGTGCAGCTTTTCATGAGGCAGGGTGAGGATGGAGATCAGGGCTGAAGTTGAGCGACAGCTGGCGATCATCGAGCGAAACGCAGAGACCGTTCTTCCACGCGACGAGCTGGCGCGGAAGATCGAACGCTCGCTTCGCCAGGAAAGGCCGTTGCGGGCCAAACTGGGCATCGACCCCTCGGCATCGCAGCTCACCCTGGGCCACGCGGTCGTCCTGCGGAAGCTGCGGGCGTTTCAGGACTTGGGGCACACCGCGGTCCTCGTGGTGGGGGACTTCACCCGCCGCATCGGCGATCCGTCGGGGAAATCCAAGACCCGAGAGCCGATGTCACCGGAGGACATCGAGCGCAACATGCGCACCTACCGCGAGCAGGCGTTTCGGATCCTCGATCCGCGGAAGGCGGAAGTTCGCTACAACTCGGAGTGGCTGGAGAAGCTGACCTTGGCCCAGGTGGTGGGGCTTACCGCTCGGTACACAGTGGCGCGGATGCTCGAGCGGGAGGACTTCCAGCGCCGGTTTCGCGAGGGATCGGCGATCACGATCATGGAGTTCCTGTACCCGCTGGCCCAGGCTTACGACTCGGTGGCCGTGCGGGCCGACATCGAGCTCGGGGGGTCGGACCAGCGGTTCAACCTCCTCATCGGCCGCGACATCCAGGAGGCTTACGGCCAAGATCCCCAGGCCATCCTCACAATGCCCCTCCTCATTGGGATCGATGGGACGTTCGCCATGTCGCAGTCCAGGGGGAACTACATCGGGGTGGCTGAGGAACCGGAGGAGCAGTTCGGGAAGATCATGTCCATTCCCGATGAGCGGATGCCCCAGTACTTCCAGCTTCTCACCGATGTCTCGTGGGCGGAAGCGGAACCCCTACACCCGAAAGAGGCCAAGAAGCTCCTCGCGCGAACTCTGGTGTCGTGGTTCCACGGCGAGGACGGGGCGCGCCGGGGCCAGGAGCACTTCGAGCGGGTGTTCGAGGACGAGCAGCCGCCCGAGGAGATGCCGGAGGTCTTGGTGGGTGATCTGCTTGACGCCGATCGGACGGCGAACATCGTCGATCTTCTCATTGAGGCGGGAATGACGTCCTCGCGATCTGAGGCACGGCGGCTTGTGGAAGGGGGAGGCGTAGAGCTCGATGGGGAGAAGATTACCTCCCATCGGGATCGCGTCACCGTGCGCGCGGGGAGCGTCCTGCGGGCGGGGAAGCTGCGGTTCGCTCGGCTCATGGTCTGAGCCGGGAAGACATGACCAAGACGAAGGCGTGGGAGAGGGCGCTCGTCGAGGGGCTCGACCGGTTCGCGGGGCAGGAGGCACGGGAGCGCGTTCTCTCGGGCCTGGGCGATCTTCCAAGTTCCTCGGAGGCTGCGGATTGGGTTCGGGAGGTCATGGCGCGGATGGATCAGGGTCTCGACCCTGCAACCCGTGCCGCTGTTCTTGAGTTGTGCGGTCAAACGTGCGTGGGTGCCGAGCGTGTCGCCCGGGCGAGGGGTGTGGGACAGCAGTTCACGGATCTCGTTGCGTTGTTGGCCTTCCTCAATGAGAGACACATCGGTGGGGGCAAGCTCCGCCTCGACAGGGATGTCATCTACGCTGTCTACGACCGCTGCTACTGCCCGCGCATCAGTCAGTCGACGGAGCGGATCTCGCCGACCTACTGCCACTGCTCGCGGGGCTGGTTGAGTGCGTTGTTCGGGGCCCTCCTCGGACGCGCGGTCGAGGTGGAGCTGGTCTCCTCGATTCTTGCGGGCAACCCAGTCTGTGAGTTTGCCATTCGCCCTTCGGCGGGCTAACGACGGAGATCGAGCTCTCCACCTCCGTCCCCGAGGAACGACAGCTCGCCTGGGCACACGTCGCCCTTGTAGTTCCCCGTGAACACGTTTTCCCCTCCCGTGACCCGGCCGGCGAACACGTAGCCCGACCCGAGGCAGAGGCCGTGATAGAGAGCGACGCCCGCTCCGTAGTTGTTCACGATGGAGTTTCCCTGGAGGTGGGCCTGAGCGGCGTCACGTAGCACGATGCCGCCGTTCCAGCCGCTCTCCGTGATGTGGCAGGCGGTGATCGAGGCCGTGGCCGTGCCCCCCACCCCGATCCCACACACCGCGTTCTGGGTGAAGGTGCACTCCTCGAGAACTCCCTGCGCCTGCCCCCACATCCACATCCCGCCCTGTTCGTTGCGGGATGCCCGACACCGCAGAAGCTCGGCCATTGCGGTATCCTGCACGTGGATCCCGCGCAGGTTGTCCGAAACAACACAGTCGGTGAGCGTGGCCCGGGCGTCGTTCCCCAGCATGAGCCCTTCGGACCCCCGACCGAGGGCGGTTCCTATCAGGTCGAGGTCCGCCCCGCCCACGAGCGAGATCACGGCCGACTCGTGGGTGGACCGGGAGGTGAGGAGGACGACCCCTTCGGCCTCGATGTGGATCTTCTTTCCCAGGGTGATCCCCGCCGGGTAGACGCCCTCCGAGAGGATGAGCCGACCTCCGGGCTGAACCGCGTCCACCGCTTCTTGGAGCGTCGCGTGGTCCGGACTGGGGAAACGGATCTCCTCGCGGGCAGGCGCGGCGAGAGGGATCCGCAGGGACCCCGGCAGGTTCCCCGCCAGATCCACCCCGTTTCCGCTCAGCGCGTTCCCGGCTCCCAGGGGAGGGGTCCGTGAGAGGGACAGGATGCCCTGGGCGATCCACGCGTCGATGCGGTTGCCGGAGATCTCGGCCTGGGCAGCGCCTCCGATGTAGATCCCCGAACCCCTGCCGCCGGAGATCCGGGAATCCCGGATCATGGCCTGAGTGAACCCCTGAAGCTTGATCCCGTTCCAACGGACCGATGACACCGTGCACTCCGTTACCTGCAAGCGGGAGCTGTCCCGTGCCTCGATGCCGTCCCAGGTTTGGTGGACCGTGCACCCGACGAGGGTGACCTCCGCGGCGTGCTCGCTCCACACCCCGGTATCCCGGTGGCCGCTGAGGGTGCACCCGGACAATTCAGCCACCGCCTGATCCCGGATCCATAGCCCATGCCCTTCGCAAGCGGAGATGACGGAGTCGGTGGCGATGAGGTGGCTCTGATCCCGGACCCACAGGCCGTGGCCTTCGCACTTCGTCACGGTGGATGCAGCGAGTGTGAGCCGTGCTTGATTTGCGAGCCAGATGCCGGTGCTACGGTTGTCGGAGAGGGTGACGGAAGCCAGGACGACCTCCGCCTGGCTTTGGGCGTGCACGCCGTAGCTGCCGTTGTTCGTGATCGCGCAGTCGCGCAGCTCGACGCGTGCCGCATCACGAACGGCCACGCCGCTGCCCGTGTTCCCGGAGAACGTGCACCTCTCGACCTCGACCGTGGCCCCCCCCGACGCCAAGAGGCCGTGCGCACAGCCGGCGGGCTCGGAGCAGCCCCCAGTGGCTCCGGTGAACGTGATCCCCGCGAGGACGACCACTCCCTCGGTCTGAGGTCCGACGGCGATGACGGGATGGGCCAGCTCACTCCCGCGAATGACGGTCCGGGTCGGGCCGGCTCCGCGCAGGGTGACGGGCTTTGTCACACGCAGGCTCTCCGTCCAGGTGCCGGCGGGGATGCAGACCACTGCGCCGGCGGGCGCCTCGTCCAGCACCGCCTGGAGCACCGTCCCCACTGGAACGGCGATCGCGCACGGGATGGTCTCCCGCTCTGCAGGGCGAGCACACGAGAGGAGGAGGGGGATCAGCGATCCGATAGCTGCCCACCGGAGGAACTTGGGGACGTACCGCGGCCCGATCATGGGCGGCGATTGTAGGAACCGCTGCCCCCCTTCGCCACTGGCTGCGGAGCGCTCGCCCGCGGTCAGCTCGCTTTCTCTGCCCGTCCGAGGACCTCGTCGATCGTCCCCGCCATGTAGAACGCCTGTTCCGGAACGTCGTCGAGTTCACCATCGCAGATCATGCGGAACCCGCGCACCGTGTCCTCGATACGGACATAGGCTCCGGGCCGGCTTGTGAAGTGCTCCGCGACGTGAAACGGCTGGGCCATGAACCGCTGGATCTTCCGCGCCCGCCTGACCGTGGTCTGATCCTCCTCCGACAACTCCTCCATGCCCATGATGGCGATGATGTCCTGGAGATCCTGGTTCCGCTGGAGAATGGCCCGCGTTCGCTGGGCGACCGCGTAGTGGTCCCGGGTCAGGGTTCGCGGGTCCATGAGCCGGGAGTCCGACTGCAGGGGGTCCACGGCTGGGTAGATCCCCTTCTCCGCCAGTTCTCGGGTGAGGGTCACCGTGGCGTCGAGGTGGGAGAACACCGTGGCTGGCGCGGGGTCGGTGATGTCGTCGGCGGGCACGAACACGGCCTGGATTGCGGTGATCGAGCCGCGGCGGGTGGAGG
This sequence comes from Thermotoga sp., assembly GCA_020724765.1. Lineage (GTDB taxonomy): Bacteria > Bipolaricaulota > Bipolaricaulia > Bipolaricaulales > Bipolaricaulaceae > Bipolaricaulis. The sequence continues at coordinate 26,840 of DYGJ01000010.1, forward strand.
TGATCCGCTCCTGAAGCTCGGCCATCTCTGTGGCGAGGGTCGGCTGGTACCCGACCTCGGACGGCATTCGTCCCAGGAGGGCCGACACCTCGCTCCCGGCCTGGGCGAAGCGGAAGATGTTGTCGATGAACAGGAGAACGTCCTTGCCCTCTTCATCCCGGAAGTACTCGGCCATCGTCACCCCGGACAGGCCGACCCTGAACCGCGCTCCTGGAGGCTCGTTCATCTGACCGTACACGAGCACCGTGTTCGCGAGTACGCCGGATTCCTTCATCCCCAAGTACAGCTCGTTACCCTCGCGGGATCGCTCGCCGACCCCGGCGAACACGGAGTACCCCTTGTGCTCGTGGGCGATCGCGCGGATGAGCTCCATGATGAGGACCGTCTTGCCCACGCCGGCTCCCCCGAACAGCCCGACCTTGCCACCTTTTGGGATGGGGGCGATGAGGTCCAGAACCTTGATTCCCGTCTCCAGGACCTCGTCCTCGACCGCGAGGTCGGCGAGCGGCGGGGATGCACGGTGAATCGGGTACGTCTTCGACGCGGGGGGAGGTGGCTGCTCGTCAATGGGTTGGCCGGTGAGGTCGAACATCCGCCCCAACGTTTCCGGTCCCACCGGAACCGTGATCGGCGCTCCGGTGTCGAGGACCTCGTCGGCCCGTCGCAGGCCATCGGTGGAGTCCATCGCGATCGCCCGCACTGCGGAGTCTCCGAGATGTTGGGCGACCTCGAGGACGAGATCACCGCCGTCCCGCGCGATGCGCAGCGCCTGTCGCAGCGGCGGCAGGTGGCCAGGCGGGAACTGAACATCCACCACCGGCCCGCGAATGGTCAGGATCCGTCCCTTGCCCGTAGATCGGTTCTCGGTCATCACTCCTCCCGCAGGGCTTCCGCGCCCCCCATGATGTCGGCGAGCTCGGTGGTGATCCGTTGCTGCCGGGCCTTATTGTAGCTCAGAGTGAGCTTTCCCAGGAGATCGTCGGCGTTGTCGGTGGCGGCCTTCATCGCCTGGCGGCGCACGGCGTGTTCGGAGGCTTTGGCCTCGAGCAGAACCCGCAGCAGCCGGCCCGTGAGGTACAGGTTCGCCAGCTCATTGAGCACCGTGCCGAGGTCGGGCTCGACGAGGAGGTCGCGCGGGCGGCCCGGCGGCAGGTCTAACGGGAGGAGCCGTTCGGCCCGCACCTGCTGGGCGAGCTCCCCCCGGAAGTACGTGTACACCACGTAGGCCTCCCCGACCTCCTGTCCGTACAGTCCGAGGAGGTCGTCGCGCATCCGCTGCGCGACCTCCACCGTGGGCCGATCATAGGCGTGGACGTAACTCCTCGCGAGCGGCCACGGGCCGCGACGGAAGTGGCGGTGGGCCTTGTCCCCTCCCGCGAAGAACCGCACCTCGGCCTTTTGTCGAGCCAACTCGGTTCCAGCGCGGTTCAGATCGCCCACGTAACGGCCACACAGGCCGCGGTCGGAGCTGATCACGAGCACCGCCGTCCCCGTCCGGTCCACCCCGTGAACGAGGGGATGGATTACGCCCTCGCGGTGGGCCGTGACGGCGAGGTCGGCGAGCACGCGCTCCGCCGCTTCCGTGAACGGTCGGGCTGCGGCCAGGGCCCGCTTCCGTTGGATGACCTGCGTTGCGGCGATGGTGTACATCGCCTTCGTGATCTGTCGCACATGGCGGACGTTGCCGATCCGCCGACGGATTTGGCGGACTCGAGCGCCCATCAGGCCCTGAACCCTTCGCGGAACTTGGCGAGCGCCGTGTCGAGTTCGGCGCGTGGGCCGTCGCCGAGGCGCCGCTCCTCGCGTAGGGTGGCGAGGAGGTGCGGATAGCGCTCGGCGAGGAACGCGAGGAACCCCCGTTCGAACGCGCGCACTGCGTCTACAGGCACATCGTCGAGGTGCCCGCCCACCGCGGCGTAGAGGGTGACGACCTGGGCCTCCACGGGCATCGGAGCGAACTGGTCTTGGTTCAGGATCTCCATCACTCTCTCCCCGCGGGAGAGCTGGGCTTGGGATGCCTCGTCGAGCTCCTGGGCGAACTCGGCGAACGCGGCGAGGTCCCGGTACTGGGCGAGTTCGAGTCGCAGCTGCCCGGCAACCTCCTTCATCGCGGGAACCTGGGCGGCCCCGCCCACCCGCGACACGGACAGGCCGACGTTCATCGCTGGCCGCTGCCCCTTGTTGAACAGCTCCGCCTCGAGGTAGATCTGGCCGTCGGTGATGGAGATGAGGTTCGTGGAGATGTAGGCGGTGATGTCGCCGGCCTTCGTCTCGACGATCGGGAGGGCGGTGAGCGAACCGCCCCCGTGCACGTCGGACATCCGCGCGGCGCGCTCGAGGAGCCGCGAATGGGTGTAGAAGATGTCCCCCGGGTACGCCTCCCGCCCGGGCGGACGCCGGAGCAGGAGAGCGATCTCCCGGTAGGCGACGGCGTGCTTGGAGAGGTCGTCGTAGATGACCAGCGCGTCCTCTCCTCGATCACGGAAGAACTCGCCCAGCGCGCACCCGGCGTAGGGGGCGATGTACTGGAGGGGGGTTGGGGCCTCCGCTGCCGCAGCGACGACGACCGTGTAGTCGAGCGCCCCGTGCCGGCGCAAGGCATCCACCGCCTTGGCGATGGTGGACGACTTTTGGCCGATGGCGACGTAGATACAGTACACACCCTGGCCCTTCTGGTGGATGATCGTGTCCAGGGCGATCGCCGTCTTCCCGGTGCGGCGGTCGCCGATGAGGAGTTCCCGCTGACCACGGCCGATCGGGGTTAGGGCGTCGATACACTTGATCCCCGTCTGGAGGGGGGTGTTCACCGGCTGACGGGCGATCACCCCGGGCGCCTTGTCGTCCGTCCGGCGGTATTCCTCTGGGTGGATCGGATCCTTCCCATCCAGGGGGGCGCCGAGAGGATCGACCACCCGCCCCAGGAACCCTGCGCCTACTGGTGTGGACAAGACGTGTCCCGTACGCCGGACCTCGTCGCCTTCGCGGATCCCACGGTCTGGACCGAGGATGGCCACCCCTACCGAGTCCTCGGCGAGGTCGAGGACGAGGCCGCGGATCTCGCCGGGAAAGAGGAGGAGCTCGGACGCCATTGCCGAGCGAAGGCCCCACACCCGGGCGATCCCGTCGCCGACCTCGACGACCACCCCCACCTCTTCCATCTGGAGGTCGATGTCCAGTTCCAGAATCTGTTTCTTGATGATGGCGGCGATTTCGTCCTTGCGTGGGCTCATCGTTTACCCCCTAGCTGAACCATGAGTGCGTCCAGACGCGCGCGGAGCGAGGCCTCGACGCGACGCCCGGATACGGAGAGTTCGACCCCCGCCAAGAG
>DYGJ01000011.1:0-7560 GCA_020724765.1 Thermotoga sp.
GGACGGGGTGAACCGCATCCAGCTCGTCGGTGATGCGCTGGCGACCGACCCCACCCCCTTTCAGTTCATCCTTCACGCGGGGGATCTCGTAGAGAGCCCGATCCCACGGTACTGGGATCATCTGTTTGCATCGCTGTCCGGGGCACTCCTTCGGGCTCCGTTCCTGCCGGTGCTGGGCAACCACGAGCGTAACAGCGTTAGCTACTACCGAGCGTTCGACCTCCCACCTGGGGGAGGGCAAGAGGGAAAGCGGTGGTGGGCGTTCGAGTTTGGTGACGTGATCGTGGTGGGACTGGACACGAACGTGACCCGACCGCAGGAATTCCACGACCAGATCGAGTTCGTCCGGGAACGGATGTCCGGCGACTTCGCCTGCCGGTTCGTGGTCTTCCACCACCCCGTGTTCTCCTCCGATGCCATCTACGGGCCGGGGAGCGAGGGCCTGCAGAGCTTGTGGCACCCGGTGTTCTCCGAGCTGGGGGTGGACGTTGTGCTCGCTGGGCACGCCCACAACTACGAACGGATCGAGCGTGATGGGGTGACGTACCTTGTGGTGGGAGGAGCTGGCGCCACGCTGCGGCCCCTCGGGCCACAGCGCGTGGAGGGGTCACGGGTGGCCAACGACGACCACCTGTTCTACCTTTGGGTGCAGACGGGTCCCGAGGGGATCGCCGTGGAGGTGGTGGGGGTCGCCCGGCAGGAGGGTGAAGAGGTTGTCTCCAGCGCCACGATCCTCGACGCGTTCACGCTGCCGAAGGAGTGATGAACCCTTTGAGGTCGGAAACCACGAGCTTCGGTGGGGACTGCAGTTGGCTTGGGGACACCAACCGGAGCGAGTTCTCCGATGGTTGCTGAAGCCCTGGAAGGTCCTGTGATCCTCCGCGCTCCGATCTAGAGCGGCCCCCGCTACTTCCACCGGGTGAGGATCTCCTCGCGACGGAACAGCTTCACCGCCAGGTAAAGGAAGACGGTGTTGAGAACGACGAGAATCCCCCCTTCCAGGATCACGAGGAGGAAGTTCACCGCGGTCAGCTGAACGGAGTACACGATCAGCGGGATAAGGGTGGGAACGACCGCCAGCCCCGAGAACTGGTAGGCGGCCCGGGGATCGCTCGTCCGCGACGAGACGAGCATGGACACGAGGACTCCGAACACGGCGAGTAGGGGTGAAAGGACGAAGATGGAGAGGAGCCACGGCGCAGAGAGCACGCCTGCCGGGATCCCGCCCAGCATGACGTGGGCGGCAATCAGGAACAGGGAGAACACCCCCCACGTCAGACCGATCGAGGGAAGCACCGCGACCAACGCCTTGCCCACGAAGATCTCCCAGTCGGTGAGCGGGGTGGCGAGGAGGGGCTCCAGCGTTCCCTGTTCCTTCTCCCCGACGATCGAGTACACGGCGAGCGTGACGGGGATCATCACCGGGAGAATGAGGAAGTACATGAGCGCCGTGTTGAACAGGGCAGCTTGGGCCTCAACCGGCAGGCCCTGCCCTTGCCAGATCATGAATCCGGCCAATCCCCCCATCAGGAGCGGCAGGAACAAGGCACCATAGAGAACCATCTTGATCTTGAACAGCTCCTCCCACTCCTTCAAGACGAGCACGCTAAGACGCCCCATCGTTCCCTCCCACGAGCTCGAGGTACACATCCTCGAGCGTCCGCGCATCGCGTCCCACCGCGCGGATCTCCGCCCCCAACTCGACCAGCCGTCGCACGAGCGCCGGGACATCCCGGTCGGGGTCCGCCACGCCCACCGTGAGGGTGTTCCTCACCAGCGTCGGCTCTCGGACAGAGGCCAAGCCAAGGTCCGTAGCGAACTCCGGTCGTGGGTTCGCCAGCTCCACGGTCACTCGAGAGCCGGACATCCGCCTCTTCAGCGCCTCAGGGCTATCCAACGCGATGAGCCGAGTGCGAAGGACGGCGATCCGTCCGCACAGCTCCTCGGCCTCGGGGAGGTTGTGGGTGCACAGAAGTACGGTCCGGCGTTCGCTCGCCAGCTCACCGATGAAGCGGCGTACATCGCGCGCGCTTTCCGGGTCGAGGCCCGACGTCGGTTCATCGAGGAACAAAACCCTCGGCTCGTGGACGAGGGCCCGTGCGAGTGCCAGCCGTTGCCGGAGGCCTTTGGAAAGGGTGGCAACGGCGTCCGCGCGGCGATCCCACAGTCCGAGCCGCTCTAGGTGACGCTGCACGGCCTTTCGGGGCGAGGGGACTCCGTACAGATCCGCAAAGTACCGCAAGTTTCGCTCTACCGACAGTCGCTTGTAGAACCCGGGGGATTCGGTGAGGATTCCCACCGACGTCCGGATCGCCTGAGCGTTCTCGCCCACCGCGTGACCGGCAACCCATGCCTGGCCCCCTGTCGGGGAGAGCAGACAGGCAAGCATCCGCACGGTGGTCGTCTTTCCAGCACCGTTCGGGCCGAGAAGGCCGAGGATCTCACCCTCCGGAACGTCGAGGGTCAGGTTTGCCACGGCAGTGCGCTCTCCGAAAGTTCGCGTCAGCCCCTCAGTGCGGAGCATCTCTCTGCCTCCCTGGTCGCTGTCTCGGCGGAGGTTGAGGAAAGCGAGGTCATGATGAGGACTTCGACCCCCCGGCCGAGCAGCCACCGCCCCACGGTCAGCCGCTGCTCGGTGACGAACCCCACCTTCTCGTAGGCCCGAATCGCCCGCGTGTTGGCGGCGTGCACACAAAGCGAGACTTGGCTCAGCGCGAGATCTCCGTAGGCATGGTCGAGGAGGAGCCGCAGCGCCTCGGGCCCGTAGCCTCGACCCCACGTGTCCCGCTCTCCGAGCACGATCCCCACCTCTGCCGTCCCGTCGTCGGAGATCCCGAACAGCCCGCACAGACCGATCGCACGTTCGCCTTCCCGAAGGAGGACGAGAAACTGGGCGTCGGTGGGTGACGGCAAGGCGCGTACCCCAGACAGGATCGACAGGCGACGACCCGTGCACTTCCGCAGCTCGCGGTCTCCAAGCCACCGCTGAAGAAGCGGGCGGTCCCCCGCAGAAACCGGACGAAGGACCACCCGCCTCCCTCGGAGTTTTTCCATCATTCCCTACCGCATGAAGAACGGGATCACCGGGAACAGGGATGCGAACAGAAGCGAGATCACGCTCATCAGCTTGATCAAGATGTCCAGGCTCGGTCCCACTGTGTCCTTGAGGGGATCTCCCACCGTGTCGGCGACCACCCCTGCAGCGTGGGCCTCGGAGCCTTTGCCGCCGAAGTGCCCTTCCTCGACGTACTTCTTGGCGTTGTCCATTGCGCCGCCCGCGTTCCCACAGAAGATGGCGAGCATGATCGCCGAGAGGAGCGCACCCACGAGAAACCCGGCCAGGGTGTACCGGCCGAACAGGAGCCCCACAAAGAGGGGCATCCCGAGAGCGAGAAGGGACGGGAGGACCATCTGCCGGACCCCGCCGTGGGCGGTGATTGTGATGCACCTCTTGTAGTCTGGCGTCTCCTCGCCGGTCATGATCTTCGGGTTCTCCCGGAACTGGCGACGGACCTCCTGAACCATGACGTCTGCCGTGCGCGAGACGGAGCGGATGAGGAGGGCGGAGAATACGTAGGTGACCATCGCCCCGACGATCATCCCCGCCACGACGAGCCCCCCCACTTCCGGGTTGATGATCGGGATGTTCGGCACGTGGACCTCATCGGCCCTCCCCGCGGCTGACCAGAGGTAGGCGGCGATCAGTCCCAGCGCGGCGAACGCCGCCGAGCCGATCGCGAACCCCTTGCCGATCGCAGCGGTGGTGTTGCCAATGGAATCCAGCTGATCCGTCTTCTCCCTCACTTTGGGGTCGAGCTTGGCCATTGTCGCGATGCCGGAGGCGTTGTCGGCAATCGGTCCGTAGGAATCGACCGATACGGTCATCCCCACGAACGAGAGCATCCCCAGTGCTGCGTACGCCACCGCCAACAGCCCGCCCATCTGGTAGGCGAGCACGGTGGACACGGCGATGATCAGGCATGGCCACAGGGAGGACAGCATCCCCACCGCGATCCCCTCGGTCACGCCGATCGCTGGTCCGGACTGGTAGGCCTTGGCGAGACCCTTCGTTGGTCCGAACCGGCTGGAGGTGAAGTACTCGGAGACGAAGCCGATCCCGACTCCGCTCGCGATCCCCATGATCGCGGAGAAGAACGGAATCCAGTTGAACGGGGACAGCCAGGTGATGAGGGCAGCGAACCCGGCGGTGAGCACCGCCCCGAGCCGTGTCCCGTTCATGAGAATCCCCTGCATGTCTGTCTCCCGGCGGGAGAAGCGGATGTAAGCGATGGCGATCAGGCAGGCCACGATGCCACCGGTCACGAACAGGATCGGGAGCAAGGCGAACCACCAGAAGTCCTGGGTGACGTTGGATCCAATGCCGAACTTCGCCATCAGGCCCTGAATGTCGGGGTTGAACCGCCCCACGTAGACGTAGAGCGTGATCACGATCGTGGCGATCACGGAGCCGATGAACGACTCGAGGAGGTCGGCTCCAAGGCCGCCCACGTCGCCCACGTTGTCGCCTACATTGTCGGCGATCGTGGCCGGGTTGCGCGGGTCGTCCTCAGGGATCTTCAGCTCCACCTTGCCCACGAGGTCGGCCGCCATGTCCGCCGCCTTCGTGTAGATGCCGCCACCCACGCGGTCGAACAGCGCCACGAGCGACGCTCCGGCGGAGTAGGCGGACACGATCAACGCAGCCTTGATGAAGTTCAGCTCTGCGCCGGGAATCCCGAACAACGACTTCGTGTGGATGTAGAGAATCCCCGGCTCGAACTCCCGGCGGAACAGGGCGATCACCAGCGCCAATCCCCCCAGCGCCAGTCCGGCCACGGCCATTCCCATTACCGAACCGCCCGAGAACGCGACGCCCAGTGCGTCCTTGATCGAGCGTTGCGCTGCCTCGGTTGTACGCGCGTTAGCGAGGGTGGCCGCGTTCATCCCGATGAACCCCGCTGCCATGGCCAGGCTCGACCCGATCACAAACGCCAGCGCCACCTCCCAGTAGAACACGGCCCACAGGATCGCCGCCACAACGACCATGGTGAGCACCATCACCTTGGCTTCGGCGATCATGAACGCGGTCGCTCCATCACGGATGTACTTCTGGATTTCCCGCATCCGCTCGTTCCCCACAGGGCGGCGTGCCACCGAGTAAGTTCCATACGCAGACCAACCGAGCGCGGCAAGAGAGACGAGGGCTGCGGCCCCCAACATCCAACCCATAGTTCCAGCCTCCTTTGGTTGTTGCAGTGGAACTGCAATCGAGCGCAACTCTACCCTCGATGGACAACCCCCTCAAGGCAGCAGGAGAGCACTCCGCGATGAGACGGTTGTCCGGTGACCTCGCGACGAACACGGCGTACCGGCCCCCCAAGGGCTGCTGTCATCGGGAGCGCGACTGGCTACGGTGCGGATGGAGTTGAACCTGAGTGGACGAAAGGAGGCACGCGTGATGGCAAAGCGAGTATTGGGCGGACTGCTGCTGGGGTTGCTTCTGTGGACAGGATTCGGCTTCGCTGAAGGGGTTGTGCTCCCCCCTGCGGAGGCCGAGGTCGCAGCGATGGAAGAGGCGTTTGGCCAGGTGACGAGTTTCTTCTCGGGGTTCATCGTCAGCATCAAGGCCTCGCTTGCAGACTTCAGGCTCGAGACCCGTGCTATGTTCACGATGCTCGACGAACGGGTGATCGCGCTCGAACGGGCATCGCTGACCCAGAAGCGAGGGATGGAAGATCTGGCGGCCCGGTTCACGAAGTTCGAGGGCACGGTCGTACCCGCGATCATGGCCCTCGAGGCGCGGGTCACGGCGATCGAGAAGTACGACTTCGCGTCGCTCGAGCGTCGGATCGCAGCGCTGGACAAGGCCACTGAGGCCCTGTTGATCCGGATCGAGAACAACCGGACGAAGATCGAAGGGCTGGAGGTCGTCCTTGCCGGACTGAGCACAGCACTGGAAAGCCTTCCTGCCGTTATCGAGGAGATGCGGGCGGAGATGGAAGTCGTCCGCCACGATGTGCGCCAGGACATGGATGCTGTTCAGGCCAAGTTCGCAGCGGACCAGCAAGCGATGTGGACAGCGATCTTCCTTGTCCCGATTGCTGTGGGAGGTCTCCTGTTCTTGTTGCTGTCGCAGAACTAGGAAAACCCGCGCGTGCAGTCTGATGAGCAATGGGGCGATGGACCCGGGTAGCACAAGGGGCCCATCGCCCTCTGCCTATCACCGTGGTGGGACAACTGTCTGTATTGAACATGACAAACCCCACCCCGGGTATGCCCAGCAGCCATCACCGTGCTGGGGCTTCTCTCGCTACCCTGGGCCTACTGGATGCCGGAAGCAAAGAAGGAGGTTGTTCAGATGATGAAGAGGGTGATCGGAGGACTGGTTGCGGGGGCGGTACTCCTCGGCGGGATTGCGTTGGCCCAAGGTGCGGTCCAGCTTCCCCCAGCCGAAGAGGAAATCGCTGCCATGGAGAGCGCGTTCAATCAGGTGAGCATGTTCTTCGCCGGACTGATCACCGAGATCAAGGATGCCGTGGCAGCCCTGAACGCGGTGGATGCGGACCTAGCGTCAAAGCATCGGGCTGTAGCGGCTCAGCTCAAGGATGCGGAAGGCAAGATCCGCGAGCTGCAAGAGATCTGTGCTCGTATCCCAGGGCTGATGTCCCAAGTGGACGGCCTTGCCAACCGCATGGACGAAGCGTGGGCGCAGATCGTGGAGTTGCACACCGTCGCTGAGTCCCTGCACAAGACCGACCAAGAACTGGCAGCGGGGCTCACATCACTCGCCCAGAGTCTTGAGAAGATGCGACAGGAGTTTGCCACCGCGATTGCTACACTCGGAGACAAGGTTTCCGATCTCACTAAACAGGGCACGGTTCACGGCAACAGGATTACCGCCTTGGAGGGCGCGGTCCTCGCTCTGAAATCCCAGATCGAGATGTGCGAGGCGACGCTCCGCGCCGAGATCGAAGCGCTGGACGGGAAGCTCGGTGAACAGGTCATCTCCCTGCAGGGTTCGATCGCGAGCATCAACCGCCAGCTGTCGGACCACGCCGGCCGGATCGCTGCTCTGGAGGCTCAGGATGTCGGTTCGATGCAGCGGCGGATCCTTGCGCTCGAGCAGGCTGTGCAGGCGCTGAACATCAAGATCGAGAACAACCGGGAGAAGATCGCCTACTTAGAGAAGGCGATGGGCGGGTTCACCTCGGACGTCAAGACGACGGTGGGCGCCCTCCAGGCGTACGTGGAAGACCACGAAACCCGGCTCACGGCGGTGGAGACAACCGTGGTCGGGCTGCAGGCCGACGTGCAGGTACTCAAGGACGGCCTCGCGATGGCCCAGGGGCTGGCGATCGTGGCGCTCCTGGCGGGGCTTGCCGCGTTGGTGCTCGGCCTCCTTGGGTAGACGAACAAAGGGATGGGCGCGGCGAAAGGGCCGCGCCCTCTTTCTTTGCCGTCTTGCGTAACGAACGTTACACTAGCTCCTCGTGCGGGGAGGCGGAATGGGACAGGCTGGAGAGCAGATGACGAGACACGGATTGCGTCATGGATTGAGCA
>DYGJ01000011.1:7570-29266 GCA_020724765.1 Thermotoga sp.
CTGCTTCGGCTCACCGTACATGGGTTCAAATCGTTCCGGCGCCGGGTGGCGCTGGAATTCTACCCGGGGTTCACCTCGATCATCGGGGAGAACGGGACCGGAAAGTCAAATCTCCTCGATGCTCTCACGTTCGTGATGGGTCGGAGATCCCAGTCGTTGCGTGCGGAACGGATCGAGCACCTCTTGCACGCTCCGGCCAAGGGAGACCCTGTGGACGAGGCCGAAGTGACCCTGACGCTCGACAACCGCGAGGGCACGTTTGGGGAGATTCTCCCGGATGCTGGGGATGAAGTGCACCTCGCGCGGCGGATCAACCGCACCACGTCCACGTACCGCATCCAGGGCCGCGTTGCCGCGGCCCGCGATGTGGAAGCCCTCCTCGGACTGGCGGGGATCGAACGGGACGGTTACCACATCGTCGAACAGGGGATGGTGATTGACGTCCTGGAGCGCTCTCCTCGCGAGCGGCGCGAGATTCTCGACGAGGTGGCGGGGATCGCGGCCTATGAAGAGCGGAAGGCGAAGGCGATCGAGGAGTTGGGAGAGGTCAAGGAACGGTTGAACACAAGCCGGATCCTCCTTGCCGAGCGGCGGCAGAGGCTGGCAGCCCTGTACCGAGAGCGCGAGGCGGCCCTCGAGTACCAGGCGCTTTCTTCAGAACGGGAGAAGATTGCGGCAACCCTCGCCTGGCGCCGATTCCAGAGCCGGAAGGCCGTTCTAGAGAAGGCGCGGGTTCAGAGCGCGCGCCTTCGCGACACGGTGGATGAGTTGGCGGTCGAGGTCGAGCGCCTCGATCGGGAAATCGAAGCTCGCGAACGAGCGGGAAGCGCGAACAGGCCAACAGGCGAGGACGGTCTCACCGAACTTGTGCGGGCGGTAGAGCGGTTGCGGGGTGCGTTGGCCACGAAAGAAGCGGAGGCCCGCGTCACTGAACGAGAGATCAAATCCCTGAACGAAGCGATCAGCGACATGCGCGACCTCCTGTCTCGGGGAGAACGCGTTCCTGATGCAGTCCAAGCCGTGCTCGCCCTGAAATGGGATGGGGTGAGGGGCACGTTGAGTCAGCTTGCGACCCCCAAGGAGGGGATGGAAGTCGCGTTCGCCACAGCGGTGGGAGGACATGTCCATGACCTCGTTGTGGAGACCCGCGACCTCGCTCTCCAGGCGGTGCGCCACCTCAAGGAGGGCAAGGTGGGGCGGGCGCGGTTTCTCCCTCTCGATCGGCTTGCGGTCCCTGCGGTGTCCGCGAAGGCTCGCGCCGCGGCCCGACTGCCGGGGGTGCTCGGGTTTGCTGTAGACTTCGTGGACTGCCCGAAGGAAGCGCGTCCCGCCCTCCTCTACGTTCTGGGGGACACCCTCATCGCTGAGTCCCTGGAGGCGGTGCGGGATGCCCTTGGCGTACGGGTGGTGACGCTCGACGGCGACCTGCTCGAACGGGGTGGGGCGATCGTAGGAGGGTCCCAGGGCCGGCGGGCGGGGGTTGACCTCGGCCCCCGCCAAACTCAACTCCGATCCCGTGAAGGGGCGCTCACAAAGCTCCGGGCGGAGATGGAAAAGCTGTCCGCGGAGCTTACCGCGGCAGAAGCGCGCCTCTCCGAACGGTCGCAGTCCCTCGCCAAGGCTCAGACGGCACGTGCCTCCGAGGAAAGCGACCTCCATACCCGACGCGATCGGCGTCGGGAAGCGTACCGCGAGCTGGAGCGACATCGGGCGAACCTCGCCCGGTTCGAGCGCGAGGCGGCGGAGATCGAGGGCGAACTGGGGGCCATGGGCGAGATCGCCGAACCCGAAGGGGGCGGCGAGGGAGGCTCGCTCGATGTTCTCCAGGCACGACTTCGCCAGGCGGAACGACGCCAGGCTGAACTGGGAACGGTCAATCTGCGGGCGATTGAGGAGTACGACACGTTCCTCATCGAATTCCAGGACCTGAAAGACCGTGTGGCGACCCTGGAGGCAGAGAAGCACGAAATCGAGCGGTTCATCGGAGAGATCGAGGGGAAGAAGAAGGAGAAGTTCCTCACCACGATGGAAACCGTATCGGGCGAGTTAAACCGGTTGTTCGGGATTCTGTTTGGCGGCGGAGAGGCGCGTCTTGCCCTCGCTGAACCGGGGAACATCGCGTCCGGACTCCTGGTCGAGGCCCGTCCACCGGGGAAGGAACCGCGGTTGCTGGACTCGTTGTCCGGGGGGGAGAAGACCCTGGTGGCAGTTGCGTTCGTCCTGGCACTGGCCGCGGGTCGTCCGGCCCCGTTCTACTTTTTGGACGAGGTGGACGCAGCACTCGACCGAGCCAACTCCGAGCGGTTGGCTCGACTCCTGCGGGAGTTCGCCCGGGAGGCGCAGGTGATCATGATCTCCCACAACGAGGAGGTTGTCCGTTACGCCGACCGAGTGTACGGCGTTCTGTTGCGGGACGGGTCCTCAGAGGTGCTGGGAATGGAGCTGGAGCATGCCCGAGCTTGAGCTGTTCGAACCGCAGGCGTTCACCAAGGCCGATTGGGAGGGCTTGTTCCGCGGCCTGACCGCGGACCTCGACCCGTGGACGTTTGATCTTGTGGAGCTTATCGGCCGATTCCGTGCCTACGTGGCCGAGAGGGACTTCGAGTTCGCGGTGCCTGGGCGGATGGTGCTGGCCAGCTCGGTGCTTCTGCGCATGAAGTCGGATTGGGTAAGAGATGGCGGCGCTCCGCCCACAGTGGACGAGGCGGTCGAGGAGGTAGCAGCCGAGATCGCTGCGCAAGAAGCATCGGTGTACATCGCCCCCGAGCTCCGGCTCCCGCTTCGCCGCGTTCCTCGGGGTCGGGTTACCGTGCGGGATCTTGGCCGCGCCCTGCGGGCTGCTCTTGCCTCTGAGCAGCGTAGGACTTCGAAAGGGACGGACTTCTCTCCCGAGGACCTCGGGTTCGAAATAAGTGAAGAACCCTTCACGAGCCGTGCCCAGCGACTCCTCGCCTTCCTCCTGACCCTGGTCAACGGAGAACGGGTCATCCCGTTTCGCACTGTGGTCAAGGATCCCGATCCGGGAGAGAAGGTGGCGCGACTGATGGAGCTTCTTCACCTCGATGCCGAAGGGCGGGTTCGGCTGTTCCAGGAGGAATTCCTGGGGGAAATCCTCGTCGAGGTCCCGGATGGAAGCCAAAGCCCTCGTTGAGGCGGCCCTGTTTGTGGCCGACCGCCCCCTCTCGCTTGCCCAACTGTCCGCTGCGCTCGAACTCTCCGAGCCGGCCGTGGGCCGACTGATCCAGGCCCTGGCTGACGAATGCGCCACCCCGGACCGAGGTGTTGAGCTCGTCCACGAAGGCGGCGGTTACGTGTTGCGGGTGAAGGGCGAACTCGCTTCTGCCGTCCGTCCCTTCGCTCCACACCAGGACATCCCTGAGCAGACCCTGCGCACCCTTGCTGTGATCACTTACCATGCGCCGGTGCTTCAGTCCGAGGTCGTGAAGATGCGGGGCCAGCGCGCCTACGGCCAGATCGGCGAGCTCGTTGCCCGCGGGTTCGTCGCTGCCGAGGTTCAAGGTCCGACGAAGGTTCTCACCGTGACCCCCGCGCTGCTGACCTACTTTGGCGCGTCATCCCTCGATGAGCTGCGGGTGCAGCTTGGCCCTTCCAGTTGACGGCGTTCAAGCCGTGGGATAGCATTCCCCCCGGATTTCAGCGCAACGTTTGGTAGGAGGTGGAGATTCCCTTGGAGCAGGTAGCAGAAGAGACTCGCCGTGCGTCCGCGACCGCGGGCGGCTTTCACGGTGTGGGCCGCCGGAAAGAGGCCGTGGCCCGGGTGTACTTGAAGGAGGGCGATGGTCAGATCCGTGTAAACGGGCGCCCCGCTGTAGCGTACTTCTCGGCGTTCTCGTTCGGGACCGATCACCTGAACCGCCACCTCTTGTCTCCCTTCTATGCCACTGGGACCATCGGCCGGTATGCGGTGCGCGCACGTGTTGAGGGCGGCGGCCCTACTGGTCAACTGGAGGCGGTGCGTCTGGGGATTGCCCGAGCACTGGTCGAGATGACCCCCGAGTTCAAGAAGCCCTTGAAGGACGCTGGGCTTCTCACCCGTGACTCCCGCGCCGTCGAGCGGAAGAAGTACGGACATCGCAAGGCGCGAAAGAAAGAGCAGTACTCGAAGCGGTGATACGATGAAACAGGGAATGCATCCCCAGGTTCACAAGACGGCCATTCGCTGCAGCTGCGGAGCGGAGTTCGAGACGACCTCCACCAAGAAAGACCTGCGTGTGGACGTGTGTTCAAAGTGTCATCCTTTCTTCACTGGCGAGACGCGCCTTGTGGACGCCGAGGGAAGGGTGGAGCGGTTCGCCCGCAAGTACGGGAACTGGCAGGAGGCGGCCAAGAAGCCGCCCGAAGAGAAGAAACCGGCACGGAAGACCAAGAAGCGCGCGTAATGCCGATCGGGGGGCAAGCGGTTATCGAGGGGGTCATGCTCCAAGACGGCCCGAAGGTGGTTTTGGCCGTGCGCACCTCCGAAGGGGCGGTTGCAGTAGAGCCTCTTCCTACGAGGTTCTCTCTCCCGCGACTGGAGAGGATTCCCTTTGCTCGTGGCCCCCTCAAGCTCGTTCAGATGCTCGCCCTCGGCTGGGCTGCCCTGAGGCGGTCGGCCGAGCTGGCTCACCCTGAAGACGCCCCGGCGTCACGGTGGGAGAACCTGGCGATCATCCTGTTCGTGGTGGTGTTCCTCGTGGGCGGGTTCATGCTCCTGCCCGCCTACCTCACCGGGCTCATCGGGATTGGAAACAGGATCCTGTTCAACCTCGTGGAGGGTGGAGTCCGAGTTGTCTTCTTCCTGTGCTATCTTGGGGCGATCTCGTTCCTTCCTGACATCCGGCGGGTGTTCCAGTACCACGGGGCTGAACACAAGGTCGTCCACGCCTATGAGGAGGGCGAGGCGTCCGTGCCCGATGCCCGCGGGAGAAGCCCCATCCACCCTCGATGCGGGACGAGCTTCCTCCTCTTGTTTGTGGTGGTAGCGATCCTCGTCTTCTCGGTCGTGCCGACACCCAACATCTGGATCCGGCTCGTGGGCCGGTTGCTCCTCTTGCCGGTTGTGGCGGGCCTGACCTACGAGATCCTTCGGTTCGGATCGCGGCATCCGCGGGCATGGTGGCTGAGGCCCCTTCTTGTCCCAGGGCTCCTCCTGCAGCGCTTCACAACCCGCGAGCCGTCGGATGACCAGATCGAGGTCGCCCTGGCCGCCTTGCGCTATGTGACGGATCCCGCCAGCGACCGAAGCGCCTCTACCACCGGCGAGTAGGGCACCCGCATCGCACCGATCGCGTCCTTCACCGACCCAGGGCCGTGGTCATCGGAGCCACCTGTGGGGATCAAGTCCATATTCTGGGCGAGGTTCGCCACCGCTTCGGGATCGGCCTGCAAAGGCTGACGGGACGTCTCGTACGGATAGTGCACCTCTACCGCGGACAGGCCCTCCCTGATCAGAGCGGTGAGGGTACTCCTCCAGTCGAACACGGACAAGAAGCACGGATGGGCGAGGGACGCTACTCCACCTGCCGCCCGGATCGCGGCGATGACCTGGCGGCTTGTCGGTCGGGGGAGAGGCACGTAGCACGGTGCGCCCTGGGCGAGAAACCGGCGGAACGCATCCTCATAGTCCACCGCCAGCCCGTGCTGGATAAGGAGAGCTGCGAGGTGAGGACGGCCCACGGAACCCGCGGCGCCAGAGATCACGTCTTCTAACGAGAATTCCGCCTCCGCGACTTCCTGGCAGCGCATCACCATCGCGCCCATCCGCTTCCGGCGCTCGTGGGCCATCCAGGTGAACAGCTCCATCAGCGCAGGATGCCTGGGGGAGAGGAAGTACCCGAGGATCTCGCCGCGCTGGCCGGCGACGTCGGCCTTCACCTCGACACCGCAGATGACCTCCATCCCGTCGAAACAAGCCACGGGAGCGCACAGCTCCGGCCCGATCGTGTCATGATCGGTGATCGCAATGGCCGAAAGCCCGACCCCGGATGCTCGCCTCACCATCCCGCCGAGGTCGAGAGTTCCGTCGGACCACCGCGTATGAAGGTGAAGGTCAGCCCATCGTTGGGTTGACATCGCGTTCCTTCCACACCCGGTCGAGGATCCCGTTGATCACCGCTGGGGCCTGGTCTGTCCCGTAGGCCTTGGCCAGCTCGACCGCTTCGTTGATGACCACTTCCGGTGGGGTGTCCGTGTACAGGAGTTCGTACAGGGCGAGCCGCAAGATGTTGCGGTCGACCATCGGGAGCCGGTCCAGCCCCCATCCGAGGGCACGCCTGTCGATGATGGAGTCGATCTCTGCCTGGTGCGCGTGGACTCCGGCGAGGAGGGCATGGGCAAACGCGATCTCACCGGGTTCTTCGTCGTTGACCAGATCGTCAGGTGAAGACGGGAGATACTCGTGACGGTAGAGAGACCGCAGGACCGCCTCTCGGGCTTGGCGGCGCACGCTACCGGCTGCGGCTGGGCCGCGCTGCCCCCTCCACGACCATTCGCACCTCAGGTACCTCGAGACCCGTCTTCGCGGACACTTCTTGGGCGAGCAGGGTTTGTAGCCGCTCGGCGAGCGCGGGGACCTCTTCCCCGGGTGGAAGGCGGAGCGTGATCCGCAAGGCCAAGCCCTCGCCCATCGGGCGGATGTGGACACGGAATCTGTGCAGACCGAGCTCTTCCCGCAGGAGGATCCCTGCCATCTCCCGCACCGTGTCCGCCGTGATGAGGATCATCCCTTTCGGTCCCTGCCGCCGCAGCGCCCGCCGCACGGTAAGGCGATTGAGAGCGATCCGGATGAACACCGCGGCCGCGCCGACGAGCGTGATCGCCCACAGCACGAAGACCGCCTGCACCACGGGTGAGGGCACCGACAGTCCGAGGTCGCCCCACGCAATGGCCACCACCGCCGCGACCATCGCCCCTGCCGCCAAGAGCAAGGAGAGCGCACCGGCTGCAAAAACGTATCCACTCATGAGAACCTGTCCTTTCGCCGCCCCTCCTCGGGGAACACCACCCGCACCACTTCCACATCCACTTCATCCACAGGGAGGGCGGTCATCTTCTCCACTTCGTTCTTGACCTTCGTCTGGAGTCCTTGGGCCACCTCTTGGATGGCGTGGCCATGCAACACGCCCACCTTGAGGGCGAGCTTCACTCGCCCCTCCGAAAGCTCGACCTCGACGAGCCGCCGAACCGCCTCGCCACGGGGCATTGTTCCTCCCTTGGGAGGGGCTACGCCCGCCACGTCGGTCGCAGCAAGCCCGGCAATGGTGGCGATGACGTCCCGAGAGATCGAGATCTGTCCGTCTTCGGGGCTCTCTCCGATCAACTCCTCATCTCTCGGCATCTTCCCCCCTCTCGTCGAGCATCAGGATCTCCTCGGGTGGGATCACGTTGCGCACATGCACGTCTACCCGACCTACCCGGATACCCACCATCGTCTCCAGGTCTTCCCGTGCTCGCCGCTGCACAACCTGGGCAACTTGGTGCACAGAGTATCCCAACACCACGGCAATGCGGAGCTCAACATCGGCCACAGCACCCCGAATGGCTATCTGTACGCCCTCCTCTCCTCCGGCGAGGAGACCCATGATGCCTCCTCCCCCGCGCAGTGGGCGCACCCCCTCAACCCCTTCGATCGCGCGCATGGCAATGGCCGAAAGGACCTCTTGACGGATGGCTACGCGACCCAGCGGCTGCGGCACCTCCCATCGTTGTTCCGGCAATCAGCTCACCCGTTCCACATAGGCACCGCTGCGCGTGTCCACCCGAATCACCTCTCCCGTGGTCACGAAGAGCGGAACCTTGACCACCAGCCCCGTCTGTAGCGTGGCCGGCTTCTCCCCTCCGGTGGCCGTGTCGCCCTTGATTCCTGGCGGCGCTTCGGCCACCCGGAGGTCCACAAAGTTCGGGGGAACGACCTTCACCATTCGATCCTGGTAGAAGAGGCCCGTGAAGTCGAGCCCTTCCACGAGGTAGCCTTTGAACGGCTCGACCACGTCGGCAGACAGCTCGTGCTGCTCAAACGACTCCTTGTCCATGAACGTGTACTTTCCGCCCGCCTGGTAGAGGTACTGGAGAATCCGTGTCTCCATGTACGCGGTTTCCAGACTATCTGAATCTTTCAGAGTCTTGGAGATGACCCGGCCGCTCCGGAGGTCCTTCATCTTCGCCCTCACGAACGCTCCCCCGCGGCCGATCTTGACGTGCTCGAACTCGGTCACCTCGTAGAGGTCGCCGTCAAAGACGAGGGTCATCCCTCGTGAGATCTCACCGATCGAAATGCCCATTCCGTGCCTCCTCGGATGTACCGTTTATACCCGCCCTCTCAAGCCTAGACAACTGCCGGGCCCCCAGAGAGACCTGAGGGTACCCGACAGGTGACCTCGGCCCTGGGGAAGAGGGTGCGCTGCTGGCGACCCTGAGATCCTCCCGGATGGCGACAAGCTACATCCGTTTTGGGGAGGGACGTCGGTAACCTCCGCTACAGACGCTGCGCGGCGGCGTACAAGGGGGACAGATGAGAAGCTTAGTGGCAATCACGCTTGTGCTGAGTGCCGCCGTCGGCGTCTCGGGATACACGTTGAGGTTCGCCCAGCCCGATGGGCAGGCGATGACCGTCATCCGTGAGGGGGAGTCGTTCTGTCTGGTGGTTCACGACCCCGAGAAGGGGGCGTGCGGGATCGCCAGCTTCAAGGCCGATCTCACCGTGTTCGATCTGAAGACGGGAGCGTACATCGACCTTGAGGGCGAGACGTTCCGGGAGTTCGGGATTGGGAGCGGGCTCTTCTTCTGGGTTGATGGAGGCGACCGCAAGCGAACCGTTCAGGTGGGCGGACGGAAGAGCTACTCCGACATCACCGAGATGGAGCACAACCTTGGCTCACCTCTGTGGTTGGATCCCCTCGCAGATCCGAGTATGACAGGCAACTGGGAGTACGTGGATGAGGACGTCGAAGCCTTTCTGGAAGGAGGTCTGATGGGTGATCTGGGCACTCTCCCCCAAGCTGGGTACCCCGCCAACAAAAGGGTGGTCCGGTTCCAGTACACCCACTACGACGGAGATCTCAGTGGGACCATGAAAGCGATCGAGGGGAGGTTCGAGAACATGGATACCCTCATCGCCATCGTCGCCGACCAGACCGACCGGAGAAACATCGCCGCGACCCAGATCAAGATCCTCGACACGGTCTCGACAATCACGGTTACTCCGGCGCGCTTCACCTACGGGTGCGGGGCGTCATGCGAGACGATCGCCGTGACGATCCACGACCCGGATGAGAACCTCGACTGCAACAAGGTGGACGCGGTTCCATTCTTCGTGTTTGTCAACCCGGGCGGCTTCAGCACCGATGATGGGAACATCGCATCGTCGGTCGATCACGTGACCGAGTTCTGCGCCCTGATGACCTACGGCGGCGTGCTCGGCCCCGGACAGACCCGATGGGGGGCGAGTCTCGTTGCCGGGGATCCGATCTACCAGCCGATTCGCTGGTACAACATCTACGATGCGCCTGTCCCGTACAGGTTGAAGAACATCTCGACCGGGAACGTCGACCCGTCACCCACGTGGTCCCGGTACGTCGACTACCCGAACAAGTGGCTGGATCCTGAGGTTGTCGCGGCCAACGGTGTGGGACTTGGCCGGGTCCTGTTCTACGCGGTCGAGACCGGCGTCAACACGGGCGTGTTCGAGCACAAGTTCGGAAACCTCGAGCAACTCCAGCGGGCCCTCGGGTTCCGCACGTTCCCTGCGGGCACGACGATCGCTTTCTACTACATCGACCCCAACGACTTCGACGACCTGGTGATGACCTGGGCCGAGGTCGGGAATCGGCCTCGCTCCCAAACGTACGCCACGGACGCCCTGGGGGCGCCGGTGAGTCAGGTGAGCATCGGCGACGCCCTCTACGTGAAGATCTTCGATGCCGATGCCAATGTGCAGGGCTGCTGTCCCGACGAAGTTGCCGTCCATCTCTGCAACCCTCACGGTGAGGACGACTGCGAGTGGTGGTTCGGGATCCCCGAGGTCGGCAACAACTCGGGCATCTTCTTCTCTCAGTCAGGGATGAGGCTCCTGCCCGTGTGGGACGCCGTGGGGGGGTACCAACTGGTGTGGAACTCCGGAACGTTCGAGGCGTACAACGAGGACACGATCCTCATCCGGTACAACTCGGTGAAGGTCCTTCCGTAGGGGGGGATGATGAACAAGACACTGCAGCTGGCGCTCGTGGTGGCTGTCACAGGTCTGAGCGTGATGGGCTTGAGCCAAGGTTCACCTCCGACGGAGCAGTCAAGCGTTCTGGTGACGATCACGCCAAACCGGGAGGTTTTCGCGGTCGGGGAAACGGTGACCTGCCAGTTTTCGGTGAGGAACACCGGTGATCTCAGGCTCGAGAACCTCATTCTCATCGACAACGAACGGGGCAGCGTCTATGGCACCCACATCACCTTGGACAAGACCGTGATCGAGCCTGGAGAAGTGGCTCTGGGTTCGCGGGTGTACACCCTCACCGTTGTCGATCTCCCCGGTCCGTTTCGGGTGGATGTGACAGCGCAAGGCAAGGACACGTACAACCGGTCGGTGGCCGCGAACGCCTACACGCACATCCCGACGGCGGCGATTGCGCTCTCCAAAGAGGCGCTCCCCACCATGGCCGAGGTGGGTACCACGATCACCTACACGTTCACGATCCGGAACACGGGCAGCACGCAGCTGGTACTCGACCGGATCTCGGATGACAAGCTGGGAACTATACCCCTGAATGGGTCCGTGTTGGCGGTGGGGGGGTCTCAGGTGGCTTCAAAGACCCACGCCCTTCCGGACGACCCGAGTGGGCGTGTGGTGAACACGGCAACCGTCTACGGCGCTGCTCACGTGGGAGGGGATTCGGCCACGGTCACCGCGAGCGCCACCGCGACGGTGCGGCTGATGCGACCCTCTCTCCAACTGGAGAAGGTCCCCGATCGGGCGAGTGCTCGCATCGGCGAGACGATCACCTATCGGTACACCGTGACCAACGACGGGGCGTTCACGATCAGCGCGCTTGTCCTAACGGACAACAAGCTCGGCACGATCGCGTTGGGGAAGACCAGCCTGGATCCGGATGGAACGACCGAGGGAACGGCCGCGTACACCGTGACCGAGGCCGATCTCCCAGGTCCGGTGACGAACCTCGCCGTGGTCCGGGGGACGTACACGGGGACGAGTGGCCCCCGCGCGATTGAGGCCCAGGATGACGCTTCTGTGCGCATCGTTCCCCCGGGGATGGAGAGGATCACCCTTGAGAAGACGGTAGACCCTGATCAGGTCTTCCCCGGAACCACGGTGACGTTCACGATCACGGTGACGAACGGAGACTCCGCGACTCGGACGTTCCGCCTGTCCGACCCGCTCCTGGCGATCGAACGTGATCTCACGCTGCCCGGGGGGCGACGTGGACCGAGTCCTTTGACTACACAATCCCCGACGGTGCACCGAACCCAGTCGTGAACGTGGTAACCCTCCGGCCGAAGGGAGGGACGGGCGAACTTGTAGTGGAGGCGCGGGTGCGGGTGGTCTACCTTGGGTCGAGCCCAGGAGAGCCCAACCCACGCCAACCGTGGGACGTGTCGTTTGCCCAGGTGAAGGTGTTCGACACCCAGGTTCTCGACGGAGCGGAGTGCCGGTTGAGGATTCTCGACGGGAACTACCAACCCATCACCGAGATCCCGATGTCGGGGACTCTGTATGTAGAGGTAGAAGATCCTGATCAAAACGAGGATCCGCGGCTGAGGGAACTCATCTTCGGTGCGTGGAACCGCGATGCCTCGTCTGCAGACAACGCCCTGAACAGCCCGCTGAGCGAGCACAGCTACCCGATCTGGCCTCGATCGCGTGCTTTGGCGGAGGATCGGCTGACCCCGGGCGCGGCTCTGCTCGCAGCCATGAGTCTCTCCGGCGTCGGCCCCACGGCGAAGATCTTCCTCTGGAACGCCCAGAACGGGTCATGGGAACAGCTCTCTCTGCGCGAGACGGCGGTCGGATCAGGGATTTTCCGCTCGACGACGTGCATCCCTGTCTCGGGCTCGGCTTCGCTCAACTCGTACCCTGGGGACACGATCATCGCCTTCTACCAGGACCCGTCGAACCACTCTGACATCGCGATCGCCACGGTGAAGGTCTCCGAGGGCGGAGCGGGTGGCATCCCGCCCGCTCCAGGCGCGAAGGTGGCGTTTGACAGCGGCACCTACTACCCAGGTGCCCTGCTCATGGTTACCGTGACCGACTCCAACTACGCCTCGTCCCAGGAGATCCGAGGGTCGGGGGTGCTCGCGCTCAAGGACTCACACGGGAGAACCCTCAAGAGCTGGGACGTCATCTCCACCGTGGCAGGAGAGACCGCTCGGTTTCGTGTCACATGGGCCTTGCCAGCGGATGTCGCCCTCGGCGCTCTGCAAGCCGTGTACACTGACCCTGCCGATCGCAGTCGCACGGGCCAGACCACGGTGCAAGTCGTAGCGGCGGGGATCACGCCGAACCCGTTCTCCAGCCACACAACATTCTCCCTTATCTCCGAGCCTGTGGGGGCACAGGCCGGGAGGATCCGGGTGTCCGTGTTCGACCTCACGGGGCGTCGCGTGGGGGAGATCGTGGGAACAGATACCGCCTCTGTGTCCTGGGATGGGGCCAACCTCCGCAACGGGGCGTACATCTACGTTGCCAAGGTCGAGACTTCCATCCCGGCGGTTCGTGCATGGGAGTTCCGCGGGTTCGTGTACATCCAACGTTAGCCAGCAGAAAAGGCCGTGTCAGCCTCGGTGAAGGATGAACCGCTTCCCGAGGCTGACGGTTCGATCCAGGGCCACATGCAGGAGGTGGGGGAGGTAAAGCCCTGCCAGAACCGGCAGCGCTGATTCCCACGGGACGACCTGTGGGAACGGCACGTCCACCACCATGTGGAGGATCGCCCACAGCGCGGCTCCCAGCACCGCGAGGTAGAGGATACGGGTCAGAGGGCCGAGAAGGGGGGAGTGCGAGATCCCTCGGTGTCGAAAGAAGGCCGCATACGGCCGCCACAGGAAACGTGCCCCCCTCCAGCGGCGGGAAGCGTCGCTTTTCGCCAGATCGAGATCAGGCGAGAGGAACAAGCTTGCCATCACGTAGGCCCCCGTGAAGAAGACGAGGGATGTTCGCCCGACGTGAAGCACAACTCCGAGGGCGACCCACCCGGGGAGTGTTCCCAGCTCGAACGCGAGGTGTGTTCTTCCCTGCGGCATGGGGCACTGTACCGTCTCCCGCTCCAGGAGAACAACCTTGACCCGGCAGAGGGGGCCGGTACAATCCCTGTGGTTAGCAGCCAGTACCCCGGAGTGCTAAACCCACATCTAAGGAGGTGCCGATGAAGGTGAAACCTTTGGGCAATCGGATCCTCGTCAAGAAGATCGAGGAGGAGGAGCGCCGCACAGCGGGAGGGATCGTCCTTCCCGAGTCGGTAAAGGACGAGAAGGCGGTCAAGGGCGAAGTGGTCGCCCTCGGAACCGGTGAAAAGTTCGAGATGAAGGTTGGGGACACGGTGCTGATTTCCGCGTATTCAGGGACGGAGATCCGCATCGGCGAGGAGAAGCACATGCTTGTGAAGACCACGGACGTCCTCGCGATCGTCGAAGGCTAGGGAGGAGACCATGGCGGCCAAAGAAGTCATCTACGGAGAAGAAGCGCGTCGTAAGGTACTGTCCGGGGTCGAGAAGCTGGCCAGTGTGGTGCGCGTCACGCTTGGCCCCCGCGGGCGCAACGTCGGAATCGAGAAGAAATTCGGGTCTCCCGACATCGTGAACGACGGCGTGACCATCGCCGAAGAGCAGGAGTACAAGGATCCATTCGAGAACATGGGGGCGCAGCTTGTGAAGGAGGTCGCCTCCAAGACGAACGACGTCGCCGGTGACGGGACGACCACGGCCACGATCCTCGCCCATGCCCTCCTCAAGGAGGGGTTCAAGATGGTCGCCGCGGGCTCGAACCCGATGGCCCTCAAGCGGGGAATGGAGAAGGGTGTGAAGACCGTCGTGGACGAGTTGACGAAGATGTCACGCAAGCTCTCCACGAAGGCGGAGACCGCCCAGGTGGCCTCGATCACCGCCCATGACCCGGAGATCGGCCGCGTCATCGCCGACGCGATGGAAGAGGTGGGAGAGGCGGGCGTCATCACCGTCGAGGACTCGGACACGATCGAGACCCACTACGAGGTTGTCGAGGGGATGCAGTTCGATCGGGAGTACATCTCCCCGTACTTCGTCACCAACCCCAAGAAAATGGAGGTCGAGCTCGAGAACCCGTACATCCTCGTCACGGATCGCGAGCTGAAGAACGCGATGGAGATGATCCCGCTGCTGGAGAAGATCGCCCAGACCGGGAAGCCGCTCCTCATCATCGCCAAGGACGTCACGGGCGAGGCCCTCTCGACCCTCGTCCTGAACAAGCTCAAGGGCACGCTCTCTTCCTGCGCGGTGAAGGCCCCGGGGTTCGGGGACCGGCGCAAGGCGATGCTCGAAGACGTGGCGGTCCTCGCCGGCGGCGTCGTGGTCGCCGAGGACGCGGGGATGGAGATCAAGAACACTACCCTCGACATGCTCGGCCGCGCGGAGCGGGTCCGGGTAGACCATGAGGACACGACGATCATCGGCGGGAAGGGCAACCCCGATGCCATCAAGGCCCGCGTCGAGCAGATCGAAGAGCAGATCAAGGGCACCGACTCGGACTACGACCGGGAGAAGCTCGAGGAACGGAAGGCCAAGCTCGCCGGCGGCGTGGCGGTGATCAAGGTCGGTGCGGCGACGGAGACGGAGCTTGAGGAGAAGAAGCACCGCATGGAGGACGCCCTCGAGGCGACGAAGGCCGCCGTGGACGAGGGAATTCTCCCCGGCGGCGGGGTCGCCCTTCTGCGGACCCTGAAGACCCTTGTGAAGCTGGAGAAGGAGCTCGAGGGAGACGAGAAGGTTGGCGTGCAGCTCCTCAGGAAGGCGATCGAGGCCCCGGCCCGGCAACGCGGGGTTCGAGGGAGCGGTGATCGTCGAGCAGCTGAAGAAGGAGAAGGACGCGATCGGGTTCGACGTGGCAACCGAGGAGTTCCGCGACATGTTCGAAGCGGGGATCATCGACCCGACGAAGGTGGCGCGGTCCGCGCTTCAGAACGCGGCCTCGATCGCGGGCATGCTCCTCACCACCGAGGCGTTGGTGGCGGAGATCAAGGAGGAGAAGAGGGACATGATGCCTCCTCCTCCGCCCGAGTACTAGGTTTTACGCAAGAAGACGGACGGGCCCCGGCCGCAAAGGCCGGGGCCTTTCTCTCG
This sequence comes from Thermotoga sp., assembly GCA_020724765.1. Taxonomy (GTDB): domain Bacteria; phylum Bipolaricaulota; class Bipolaricaulia; order Bipolaricaulales; family Bipolaricaulaceae; genus Bipolaricaulis. Next base: position 22,889 of record DYGJ01000011.1, read on the forward strand.
GTTCCTTGCGCCCGGCAAGGTCCGCCCCGATAATGCGCGCCTGAAGCCATGCCCAAACAGATCGTGATCGTAGAGTCGCCCACCAAAGCCCGCACCCTCTCCTCCTACCTCGGCAAGGAGTTCGTCGTCCTGTCCTCCAAGGGGCACGTCCGGGATCTGCCCGTGGATGAGCTGGGCGTGACCGTGGACGACGATTTCGCCCCGAAGTGGGTTGTCCGCGACCGCAAGCTCCTCGCCGAGCTGCGCAAGAAGGCCGCAGATGCCCCAAGGATCTACCTCGCCACCGACCCCGACCGCGAGGGCGAAGCGATCGCCTACGATCTGATGGAGCTCCTCGGGGATGGGGAGCGGTACGCGCGTGTTCTGCTGCACGAGATCACCCCCCAGGCGGTACGGGAGGCCCTCGGGCACCCGGGCGAGATCGACCTCGCCAAGGTGGAGGCCCAACGGGCGCGCCGGATCCTCGATCGACTCGTGGGGTACCAGATCAGTCCTCTGCTGTCGCGGGTCCTGGCGGGACGACGGTTCGAGGGGCTGTCCGCTGGCCGCGTGCAGTCCGTCGCCCTGCGGTTCATCTGTGATCGAGAACTGGAGATCCAGAGCTTCGTCCCTGAGTCGTACTGGGAGGTCGCCGCCCTGTTTCCGGCAGAGCCCCCGTTCACGGCGCGGCTCGACGGCAAACTCACCACTCGAGGCGAGGTGGATGCGCTCTCTTCAGCTCTAGCCCAGGCGCGGTTCGTGGTCGAGGAGGTGGTGGAAGAAGAGGTCCTCCGGCGGCCGTCGCCGCCGTTCATCACTTCCACCCTGCAGCAGACGGCATCGAGCGAGCTCGGGTTCTCCCCCAAGCGCACAATGCAGATTGCACAAGGGCTCTACGAAGGAGTGGCAATGGACGGGGAGATGGTGGGCCTCATCACCTACATGCGCACCGACTCCGTGCGCGTGGCCGACTCGGCAGTCGCCTCGACCCGGGCGTTCGTGAAGGGCACGTTCGGGGCCAAGGCGCTCAGCCCGAAGCCTCGCCACTTCCGGAACAAGCGGCGCGCCCAGGACGCCCACGAGGCGATCCGCCCCACCCAGGTTGCGCGGCCTCCGGACGAGGTGGCACCCCATCTCACCCCCGAGCAGAGGAAGCTCTACGACCTCATCTGGCGCAGGACCGTCGCCACCCAGATGGCCGACGGGGTCTGGGCCCGACGGAAGATTGACATCCGCGCCGGCGACCGGACCTTCCGTGCCTCCTCGTCGCGGAGGAAGTCCCCGGGGTTCACCGCCGTGCTCCCCGTGGCGCGGCTCGACGACGAGGAAGCTCCTTTGCCGAAGGATCTCAAACCGGGCACAGAGCTTCCGCGTCCAGAGGTCGAGGTCGAGGAGCACCAGACCGAGCCCCCGAAGCGGTTCACCGAGGCAGGGATCGTGCGCAAGCTCGAGCAAGAGGGCATTGGTCGCCCCAGCACCTACGCCCAGATCGTGTCCGTGATTCAAGATCGCGGGTACGTGGTGCGTGAGGGGAGTTCGCTGCGCCCCACGCTTCTCGGGCACCTCGTGACCGACCTTCTGCGTCTGTACTTCCCGGAGACCGTGGAAGAGGCGTTCACCGCCCAGATGGAAGAAGACCTCGATCGGGTCCAGGAAGGAGACCTCGGGCGAGGAGAGCTCCTCCGCTCGTTCTACCGCTGGTTCGGCCCCAAGCTGCATACGGTGGAGGAGGCGCTGTCCAAGGGGGGCAAGCCGTTCCAGGCCCTGAGCGACGTCGCCTGTCCGGCGTGCGGGGCGCCGATGGAGGTCCGGGTGTGGCGAGGGAGCCTGTACCTCGGATGCTCCCGGTACCCAGAGTGCCGCACCACGAAGAACCTTCCGCCCAACGTGAACTTCCGCTACACATCGGATCGGGTGGAACTGAGCGACGGGTTGGCCGCGGTTGAGTCGGCTCCGACGATCCCGTGTCTGAAGTGCGGGACCCCGATGCTTCTCCGCCACGGCCGCTTCGGCCGCTATCTCTCCTGCCCAAGCTGCAAGACGACGTCCCCCGTGCCGAGCGGCGTGAACTGCCCGCAGTGCCATGAAGGCGATCTCGTGGAGCGGTTTGGCAAGCGCTACGGAACGTTCTATGCCTGCTCTCGCTACCCAGACTGCAAGTTCCGGCTACCGGGGAAGCCGATTGAGCCGTGCCCAGCGTGCGGTGAGGGGGTGGTGTACGATGATCCTCGCCGCGGCCAGCGCTGCTCGAATGCTGACTGCTCTACGCACATAGGAGAGAGCCCCGCTCCGGCCGCGAAACGGTCGAAACGGGGCACCGCGAAAAAGCGCAAAACCTAGATTTCTCTCTAGATCAGCTTTCCTCGAGGATCTGTCTGAACTGTTCAAGCTTTCGCAGCACCGACGAGTCCCGCAGCTTCTCTAGACCCTCCTTCTGGATCTGACGGACCCGCTCCCGGGAGATCCCGAAGATATCCCCCACGTCATCGAGGGTCTTCGGCTGGCTCCCGTCGAGGCCATAGCGGAGCTCGATGACCCGGCGCTCGCGCGGGGTCAGGCGGTCCTTGAGGGCTTTTTGAAGCTCCTGCTGGAGGAGTTCTTTGAACGTCTCCCGGGTTGGGGAGATCGCTCCCTCGTCCTCGATGAAGTCGCCCAGGACCGCGCCCTCGTCCTCGTACCCGATCGGGGTATCCAGTGACGCCGTGTACTGAGAGGTCTTCTTGGCTTTGACGATGTTGTCCACCGTCGTTTCCAGCCCCTCGGCCAACTCCTCCAAACTCGGACCGGTGCCGTGCTCCTTGAGGTGTTCCCGCTCCGCTTGATGGATCTTGCGGATCAGCTCGTTGATGTGCGTCGGAACGCGAATCGTGCGCGAGCGGTTGGTGATCGCGCGCAGGATCGCCTGACGGATCCACCACGTGGCGTAGGTGGAGAATTTGTACCCCTTCCGCCAGTCGAACTTCTCGACCGCCTTCATCAAGCCGAGATTTCCTTCCTGGATCAGGTCCAGGAAGGGAAGTCCGCACCCGCGGTACTTCTTGGCGATCGAGACCACCAGCCGTAGATTCGCCTCGGCCAGCTTCTCCTTCGCCTCTCTCTCGCCCGCCTCCACGCGCTGGGCGAGGGACACCTCCTCGTCCTTCGTCAGAAGAGGGACGCGCGAGATCTCATCGAAGTAGGTCCGAATCGGGTTCTCCGGGCTACGCCGGCTTGCCCGATCGGAATCCCACCACATGACCTCCTCTTCAGCGGTGTCCTGGTCCTCGCGTACTTCGTTGCCGAACCTCACGACTTCCATAGGTGTCACTCCTTGGGTCTCCATACCATGAAGAGTTGTACGTGAAAACGAAACGATCAGCCGATGTCCTCACATCCCGACATGCACTATAGCACGAATGGGCTTCGCTGTGAAGAGGGGGACAATATCGTTCCTGTTTGGAATGCAGTCTATTTGGGCCATCGGAACCGGGGCGGCGCGCTCGAAGGACAAGAAAGCTGGCACACTCTTGAACCCGAACGTGTCTTGTGCCTAGGATGGGACGGATGTCCCGAGCCGACGCACCAGCCCAGCGACGATCCATGGGAGAGGCCGCGCCTCGTCTGGAGGAGCCGCGACCGACCGCCAGCGACGCTGCTGGCCCGTGAGGTTCGTGAACGTTCCCGTCCGCTCTGGCCACCACGGGAGCGGGGCCGCGGCGTGGGCCGAGGAGAGCGACTTCGTCGTTCGATGGTGGAACAGGACGAACCGCTTCAGCTTCTTGAGGTCGTCCCCGGTCGCGCCGTAGTCCAACGGATCCACGTCGATCGTCAGCAGCGTGTTTACAGACCCGGCCCTCACCGCTGCCAGGGCATCGGCGGGAGAGGAGGCGAAGCCGGCGGCGAGAGCACCCCGAACGTTCGTGCCGCTGTACAGGGGGATGAACCTCTTCTGCCCCAGCGTCTCAAGGAGGTCGAGCACGCCCGCGGCGGCACGCGCGTCCGCGGCGAACTCCGGCCCGACGAGGGTCACCACCTTCGTTGCCTTCTTGAGGAGAGCCGCTGCCTGCCCCAGCGTAGGGTCTCCTGTCCCCTTCCCGAGGAGCGCCTTGCGCAGATCGGAGAGGGAGTCCGCGGGGAGTCTGGGTGGTACCGCCAACTGCAGGGCGTCACCCTTCGCCAGCCGGCCCAGCTCGCCCCCCACCGCGACGACACGGGTGCCGGAACGTCGCATTGCCAGGCGGATCCACGATGCAAGGACCGGTTGGTCCTTTTCGAGGCGGCCATCGAGGATCAAGACGAGGTCGGCCTCGCGCAGCTCGCCAAGGGTCGCCGTGGTGTCCGCGTCTCGCCAGCGATTCTCGAGAACGTGCAGGAGAGGCTGGAACGGGGTCGCACCGCACACGGACACGGCGGCTTCGGGTAGCTCCTTCGCCAGGTCGGAAAGGGCCTGGTAGTCCTCGTTCGCCAGGTTCGCCCCGGCGAGGATCGCGAGCCCCTTTTCGGTGGCCGTCCGATGGATGTAACCTGAAACCTCGTTCAGGAAGTCTTTCCAGTCGACTTCGTGCGTCCCACTCTTGGACCGGAGGAGGGGGTGGGTCAGCCGACCGTCGGCGATCTCCATCGGAGCGAACCGGCCCCGGGAACAGGCGTTGCCGAAGCTCACCGACCGGGTGGCGTCGAGGTCCGTGCTCACCCGGACGACCTGGCCCGAGAGCGGCTCCACTTCTGCAAGGAGGTCGCACCCCACCGGGCACTCCCCACAGGAGGTGGCCACGGACCGGAGCCGGGCGCTGTGCACCCGTCTCGGGAGCCGCACCTCGACGAGGGCCCCCACCGGGCACAACTGGACGCACATCCCGCACCCCGTGCACTCCGAGTTCTCGATGGGCCGCAGGTACTCGGTGCCGATCGTGCCTTCGAACCCCCGCCGCACGAAGTCGATGGCGTGGAACCCCGCGATCTCGTCGCATGCCCGCACGCACCGTCCGCACAGGATGCACTTGTCCATGTTGCGGGTGTAGAACGGGTTCGCTTCCTCGATCCGCGAGACGTGGGATCCGGCGTACCGCTCCGGCGCGGCCTCGTACTCCACCGCGTACCGGCGGAGCTTGCATTCGTGGAGATCGGGACAGCCGCACTCCATGCACCGCGCGGCGTCGCGGAGGACCTGTTCCGAACTGAGCCCACCGTTGAACTCCTGGAACGGGTTCTCCAGGCGCTGCGGGACGGGAACCACGTAGGGGTGTTCCTGTGGTTGCTTGGGCCGATCGGCGAAGTCCTCTGGTCCGAGGTCCTTCTGGACCACGTCGCACTCGTGCGGGCGCCGGGGCGTGCCGACCGTGAGGTAGCGGTGGATCGACAGGGCGGCCCAGTGCCCGTCGCCGATGGCGCCGATCGCGATGTCCGGTCCGGTGCGGAGGTCCCCGCACGCGAACACCCCGGGGATCGGGGTTGCGTAGTGCTCGTCCACCTTGGGCCACCGGCCATCGCGGATCCCCTCGGGCAGAGCCGAAAGGTCCGCCGCCTGTCCCACGGCGGCGATGACCGTGTCGACGGCGAGGCTGAACGTCTCTCCCGTCGGAACCGGCTGGCGGCGGCCCGACGCGTCGGGCGCTCCGAGTTCCATTCGCTCGCACACGAGCCGTTCGACCTTGCCCGTGCCCTCGACCGCCTTGGGTGCCGAGAGGAACACGAACTGGATCCCTTCCTCCATCGCCTCTTCGACCTCGATCGGCTGGGCCGGCATCTCCGCCCGCGATCGGCGGTAAACCACGGTCACCTCGTCCGCCCCGAGGCGCTTCGCACAACGGCAGGCGTCCATCGCCGTGTTCCCCCCGCCGATCACCGCCACCCGGCGGCCGATCTGGGGAGCGCGGCCGGTGTTCACGCCGTAGAGGAACCCGATCCCCGGAAGGACCCCCGGGAGGTCCTCCCCTGGCACGCGCAGGGAAGTGGACCGCCAGCATCCGAGGGAGAGGAGCACTGCGTTGTGGCGCTCCCGAAGTTCATCCAGGGTCACATCCTGGCCGAGGGCGGTCCCCGTCTTCGCCGCGATCCCGTGGTCGAGGAGCCAGTCGATCTCTGCCTGGAGCACGGCCGGTGGCAGGCGGTAGTCGGGGATTCCGTAGCGCATCATTCCCCCGAGGTACCTCTCTTTCTCGTAGATCGTGACCGCGTACCCCAGGCGCCGGAGGTAGTAGGCCGCGGACAGACCGCCGGGACCGCCGCCGACCACGGCCACGGATCTCCCGTTCTCCTCGATCGCCGGGATAGGACCCAGCTCTCCCTGGGCCAGGCACCGATCTCCGACGAGGCGCTTGATCTCGCGGATCGATACCGGTTCTTGCTCCACGAAGTTCCGGCGGCAGGCCTCCTCACACGGGGCGGGGCAGACGCGGCCGATCGAGGCGGGGAGGGTCA
>DYGJ01000012.1:0-3358 GCA_020724765.1 Thermotoga sp.
CCCGCGATAGGGGCATCTCTGCGGGGCCGTGCAGTGTGCTCCACGCGTCGAGGCGAGCTCTGCTGGAACAGCAGTTCGGCATCCAGGTGGTCAGCCCGCAAGATCTGGTCAGGCTCCTCTGATCGCCTCCGGCGCAGGAGCGGGGAGCACTTCGGTCTGAGGGTTGATGCCTTCTGGCGCGTACAACACTGAAGGTGCTGTCCCCTACAACGGGCGCGTCTCCCAGTTGGCAGGAGGGAGATCGGAATCGGCTGATGATCTCGTGAAGCCGAGGGTGTCCTGAGTGGACTAGGCTCGGTGAGGCCGGGCGGGTCCTTGACGAAGCCGATCACGGAGGGCTGCCGCAGTGTCAACAGCAGTTGGCTTCACCGCGAGGGGTTGCCTTGCCCAGGTGACAGGACCCGGGTGGTAGGTCAACGTAGGGAAGGAAGAACCACCAGATCTGCCCCATTGGAGTCCGCAGTATGGGCCGCGTGAACCCTAGACCAGAACACTTACACCGGCGTTTGCCCGTGTCGAAGGCAGTTGGCTAGAAGCAGTTTCACAAGTTTCGACTCAGTGGCTATGCTGGCGGCATGGCGAGAACTTGGGGAAGATCGAGTGGGCGCGAGCGTTCCTCGACGGGAGCTTTGCCCCCGCGAAAGAGGGAGCGAAGAGGTTGGACTAACGAAGGTCGGCAAAGGGACGAGACGGATGCTGGTGACGGATGGGAACGGGACCCCGCTTGGTCTTGTCGTCTCAAGGGCGGACTGCGCCGAGATGAGGCTGGCCACGCCCACGATGGAGAAGGTTTACGTACCGCGACGGCGGGGACATCTCCCCGCAAGCGCCCCCGGCAACTGATCGCCGACAAGGCGTACGACTGCGACGACTTCGGGGCCTGGCTCCGTCAGAAGGGCGTGATCCCCTGCATCCCGCCACGGCAGAACCGCACAGGGCGGCGCAAGACCTTGGACGAGGAGTACAAGGAACGGGGGCCATCGAACGGACCTTCGCCTGGGTGGGAACTTCCGCCGCCTCCTCGTGCGCTGCGAGCGGCTGATCTCCCTGTACGCTGCGTTCTTCACCGTGGCCTGCCTACTCATCTGCTTGAGGCTGGCTGTAAAACGGCTTCTGGAGTATCCTAGCATGCGGACGGGCGAGTGGACGCGGTCCGGTCAAAGGAGGTTGATCTATGGGCTTCCTTGAGGCACTGTTCAGGACCATTGCCGCGCTAGTCGGGTTGCCCCTTACCCTGGGTGGGTTTGGTGGATTCTGGTACGGGATCTACATGGTGTTCGGGGACAAGAACGTGAGTGGAGGTATCCTCGTTGTGGTTGGCTCGGCGGTTTCCCTGCTCCTCGGCACCATCCTCGGGAATTACGCCGCGGGCGAATGAGATGTCGCGACCGGAAGAATGCTCGGCCCCTGCGGAGGCCCCTCCCTGGGAGGCGCTTCCCTTGGTCGCGCGCGCTTGCAGAGGTCACGTCCCGTCAAGTGGTGTAGATGGGTTCCTCGCCGGTAGTGACGATCTAGACAGCGATCACCTCCTTCGGAACCCCCAGGGCAAGGACTTCGAGCTTCTCCGGGGAGCTCCCGTGGAACAAGGCCATCGACCTGAGGCTGAAGTGCTGGCGCACGGCCAGTGTAGTGGGCCAAGAGATCGCGAACTCGCGGGGTAGACAGTACTCGAGCTCCTCCCCGTAGTGCGGCCGCTCCAGGTTGTGGTAGTACACCCATCCTGCCGCTTTCTTCAGCAGCGCCGCTTCCGTCTACACCTTGCCCAGGAAGGGCAGGTAGAACTGCTCGTCGTTCGTGCGGTGGGAGCGGTCCACCCGGCCGTTGTGTTCCTTTCTCCCGAGCGGGATCCGCGCCAACCTTGAACCGCCCCGGGTTGTCCGGAGGGTACTTCATCTGAGTCCGGCCACGAAGGCCGGAGCCTCCTTGGGGTGGTAGTGTAGCTCCTCGAACTCGGCGGGTGGCAGGTGCCCGATCGGCTCAAGCAGCCGCTTGGTGTTGAACCAGTCTACCCAGTCGAGTGTCTCGAACTCGACATGCTCCACCCCACGCCACGGTCCCCGCTCCCCAATCACCTCCGTCTTGTACAGTCCGATGATCGTCTCGGCGAGCGGGTTGTCGTAGGAGTCGCCCACGCTCCCTACCGATGGCTCGATCCCCGCTTCCCTAAGGCGCTCGGTGTAGCAGATCGAGAGGTACTGCACACCCCGGTCGCTGTGGTGCACAAGCTCTCGCTCGTGCTCGAACACCATCCGCACCGCCAGCTCCCGTGCCTCCGGGGAGTACCTCGCTGACTTCGCCATGCCCCCATCCTCTCAAGCTGCAAAGCCTCCGGCAATCTCGGGACGGTTCACTCCCCCGTTTCCATGTACGTCTCGACCAGTCTCATCCTTGCCGCCTCCCGGTTCTTCGCATACGCGTCCTTGTAGGCAAGGTCCACTGCCGGTGCTCCTGCATTCCTTGTCTCCAAGCTCTCTTAGGCGGAGCACTGCCTTCCTTCAACCACCCCGTCACCAACCCCTCGGCCCGGTAACGATCTCCTTGCGCACCAAGATCAGCGTGTTGATTTCCACTAGAGGAGGTCGCTATACTGAACTCGGCTGTCAAGAGGGCAGTAGACTTGGGAGCGGCAACATGGACTTGATCTCCGAAGGCCTGAATGTGCGGGTGCAGCCAGTTAGGAGGGACAAGTGGAAGAAGAGGGGATTGTGGAGGCACAGGTCGAGTTGAGGAAGCTGTTCAGCCGGTATGGGGGTGACCTACCGTATCACCAATGGCCTCTTGAGTCAGAAAGGTGGGCGGAGCTCGTCCTAGCACTGCTTGCTCAGACTGTCTCGTGGCACGACCTTGACTTGAGAGACGTTGTCGACGGGATGGCATGTGCTGGGCTTCTGGAGCCGACGGATCTTGCAGCTCCGGCTGACGAAAAGGGCTTCTCCAAGGGGATTGAACGTGTGGCGGCCTACCTTCGGGAGACGGGTGTCGCGGAGCATGAGGCCACACGAGCGGCTCGGATCGTCGGGGCCGCAGCCTCTACGCTCGTTCTGAAGTACTCAGGGAAAGTGCAGCGTTGTCTCAGGGAGCATGGTAAGCAGGTTCTGGATGAACTTGCTGAGGTGTTTGAGTTTGGGGAGATGCTGCCCAGCGGGCCAAAGAGGACAGCCCTCATACTCTGGCTACAGAACACGCTGAACCTGCCTCTCGGTCTCCGAACACCTGCAGTTGAGGACTACTGCCGCAGTCGGGGATTCGCCTATGAGGAGTTAGCCGAAGCCGCAGATCGCATTGACCTCAACCTCGCGGTCGTCGACGACCTGATTTCGATCCACGAAGCGTCCGAGAGGCAGGCCGGGGGGTGAAT
>DYGJ01000012.1:3368-25068 GCA_020724765.1 Thermotoga sp.
AGCCTCGTGACCCAGTCGTCCATCGGGCACTTGAGCAGACGAGCAGATAGGAAGGCCGATCGGATGGGGTCAGGGGCCGGGCCCACGGCTGATACCGCTAGCTGCAGTGGGGCGGCTAGGAGTCCGGGGTTTCCCACCCAGACGGATGGGGTTGTCGGCCGGCGGCCTTCCCCTTGCCATGCATTTGTGGAGACTCTATTGCTATCCCCGAGGTGCCGCAACCTACGCTGCGTGCTGCGGTTGGCTCACGGGAGAGGAGGCCGACAATGGGCAGCGAGAACTTGAGGCCCAGTAGCATTCATGAGAGAGTGTGGCGCCTCGACAACGAGATTGCAGACGTCGCTAGCTACTATGTGAAGTTCCACGAAAGGGAGGCCAGGATTCACGCGAGGCGCGGCAATTGGGTTCTAGCTGCTTTTCACTGGGTTCTGATGCATTCAGCTAAGCTCCTCCCAAGATCGACTCTTGATATGGGATTCGAGGTAGGCGCTCTGGGCATCGGCCGAGTACTGAAACCCATCCTGCGAGTCGAGAAGCCCTTGCTCGCGAGACTCGGGCGAGCCCGGGGTGGCGCCGAGCTTCGGATCTGGCGGGAACAGGGGATCCGGAGAGCAATCGAGGAGGGGCTGCTGAGGCCCGTCCCCAGGACGAAGCCGCGAACACTCGCGTCCGGGGACTTCGTCACCATGATCCCGGACACCATGAAGAGAGACAGAGTAGTTGCGTGGTCGAGCGCGGCAGGGGAGCGCGCTGTGTCCGCCGCCACGAAGCGGCTGGGATCGCACACCCCCGCGCACGTAGCTCATCTTGCACACTTGGCCCAATCATACGGTCACGCCCCGCGCGGCGACCCTCTGCGTCCATCAAGCAAGGTGGGAACGCCGAGCGCGATTGGGCTTGCCAGATCATCGCGACGTCGTCTCTCTCAACCAACCCACGGGGGTACACCAATGCACTCAAGGCTGCTCAGTCCCACCAATGCCGGGTCTGTCCATGTCGTGAGGCCCAAAGAGAACCTCTCGCGAATCGCGAACCGCTATGGCACCACCGCAAAGAACCTTTTGGCGCTCAATCCAGGGTTGCGAGACAGGGCGATCACCACTCGAGGAGGAGCACGCCTAAGTGGTGCGAACCTGCTATTCCCCGGAGACAAGCTCAAGCTTCCCACGGCATCAAGAACGAATCCTTCATCCAAGTCTAGTTTCACCAATGCCGGGTCTGCCCATGTCGTCAGGCCCAAAGAGAACCTCTCGCGAATCGCGAACCGCTATGGCACCACCGCAAAGAACCTTTTGGCGCTCAATCCAGGGTTGCGAGACAGGGCGATCACCACTCGAGGAGGAGCACGCCTAAGTGGTGCGAACCTGCTATTTCCCGGAGACAAGCTCAAGCTTCCCATGGCAAGTCGGCCCGATCCAGTTCGAAAGGCAATGAACTCCATTCGCGCACACCTGGAAAGCCGAAGAGGGCCAGTCTAGGCTCAGGACAACGTTATAGCGCTACCAAGGCCGGGCAGGATGCGTACCTGCCTGGGCTGATACCAGACCAAAGGAGGGCCGGCATGAAGCTGATTCTCAACAGGGCGCAACCGACCGGGATTCTCGGGAGCATCAAGTTCGAGCTCAAAGCCAGGATTGATCTCACGCCTGAGGAGGCGGAGCTCGTCAAGCGCTACCATGTGGGTAAGCTGATCCTTCTCGACATGAAGGTGACCATTCCATTTACTTAACGTGAACAGACCATTAACCTGAACATTGGAAATCTGGTGTCCGGCCAGACATTCAAATGTGATGACATCGCGGAGATCATGCCGGCTGAGGAGAAAGTCAAGGAAGGGTGCGACGCCTTCAAGACAGTCTTGGAGGCCATGAAGGGCTTTGGACGAAAGGAAATCATCGAGTACTAGACCTGCACACGCTGTGCAGCACAGACACCGAAAGGGGGCAGACAATGGCCGAACGAATCTGCGATTCCTGCGGCAAGAACAAGCCGGTGTCAGATGGCAAGACCTGCGAGAGAGGGCACTTCATCTGTAGTTCGTGCGTGTCGGCAACTCTCGGCATCTTCTCTGGCGCGCTCACGCGATGCCCGCTCTGTAAGAAGCCGCTACGGTAACGCCCTGCGCTCCAGTACACCCTCCGGTCATCACGCCGGTTCACCCTTGTGCCATCAAGATCGTAGCAGTAGAACCTTACCCTGGCCGGGTCCGGGTCGATGATGCCGCAGACTCCTGCTGCTCCCTGCAGTACGTAGCACGGAGGTTCGCTCACCCCAACCGCTCTATGACCTCCCCACAAAGATCGCTCCCCACAATCGCTGCAGCGGAGTACGCGGCTCCGCGACGGCGGGGCGCTGGGATTGACCTACCCCCCTGAAACAGGTCCAAGTTGATAGCTAGGATCTAGGTCGAAGGAGGCAGGGTGACCTGCCCCCGGTGATAGGCCCGCTTCCGAAGCTGGTCTACAGTTTCTCGACACGAAAGCGCCAACGCTCCAGAGGCAGGAGGCAAAGAGCTTAGAGCGCTGCGCGGAAGCTCGACGTCCCCGTTCCTGTCAGCACCTGCTACACGTAGGAGCTTCTTGGAGCAAGGGAAGCTGTCGCAACCACCCTACTACCCGGTTCCAACTCAGAACGGTTAGGGGTACCAGTGATCACCGGAGAAGAGAGTCTAGCTCAGATTGGGTGAGTGCTTCGGAGTCTCATCGGTGATCCCGAGACAACCTTGCATGAGCGTCCGGTCGAGAGTGAAAGCTGCTGCTGGACAGGGCTGTGGCGGTTCCAACCGGCCAACTGGGTCATGGTACTCCCCGACCGGCAGCGTATCCTTGGCATCCCTGTCTTCCTTTGACCCCGATCCCATCTCTCGACTTGGACCTAGTTCGCGGGGGCAGGTCACCCTGAGGAGTCGGGCCGGGTTCCGGCTGCACGCTAGTGCCACTCCGTCGGAAGTCCGAATCGCTCCGCCTGGCCTGCTGCGAAGAGGCCGGGCACTCCGCCGGTATGCAGAAGCACAACGCTGCATTCTGTGCCGATCTCCCCGTTCCTGATGAGATCAATGAGACCAGCCATGGCCTTCCCGGTGTAGACAGGATCAAGGATCAGCCCTTCGAGGTTTGCTGTGAGCCTGATAGCCTCGATCGTCTCTCGCGATGGGAGGCCATACCCAGGACCGATATAGCGGTCATGCACGATCCGATTGTGCTCGGGTTCGGGGATCCCGAGAAAGGCGTAAGCATCAGAAAGCGCAGCCGCAATGCGGTCAAGCTGTATCTGCTCCGGCTGGCCAACGCTCATCCCCACCACGCGCGTCTCTCCCCCACAGAACAACTCGCTGCCCAAGATCAAGCCAGTCTGGGTCCCAGCGCTCCCGCACGCTGTCACCAGCCAGTCTGGGGCCAGGTTTCGTTCGTGGAGTTGCATGACTATCTCCCGGACACAGTGTGCGTATCCCAGGGCTCCGTGAAGGGGTGTGCATCCGTTCGGGATGACAAAGGGGTGTTGCCCTTGACGCACGAGATCAGCTCTGAGCTCATCTACTGCTTGCTGAACACGTGTCTGGCTCTGCGCGAGGCCGCTCGCCAAGCTAGAGTCCTGGACGAAGCGCAGAGAGGCTGCTCCCAGCAGACAGTCCAAGAAGAGGTTCCCGCTCGGGTACGGCGGGGGATCTCCCCGCAACACCAAGTGGCATGGCAGGTCTGCGAGACTGCATGCAGCGACAGTGAGTCGGCAGTGGTTGCTCTGTACTGCACCGCTCGTGATGGCGCAGGTAGCCCCGGCTGCCTCAGCCTCAGCCAGAGCGTATTCCAGCTTTCGCAGCTTGTTGCCGCCCAGCGCAAGTCCGGTTAGGTCATCGCGCTTGACGAAAAGCCGCGGCCCTCCGAGCTTCCGCGTGAGCCTGGGCAGCTCCTGGACCGGCGTCGGAAGAAGGGCAATCGGTTTACGCCTGACTTGTCCAATCTGCATTGTTCGGCTCCTATCACGGTTGCCCGGCGGGCTCCAGCATCTCCGATGCAGGCACACGTAACTCTGGCGCACAGGCGCTTGCAGCACCTGGAGCCGGATAGGCAGTCTCCTCAGACGGGCAGCATCGCCATGCTCCTCGTCCGTCACGATGCGGGTGGCGGGTGGCCAGTCGCTGACTCACATTCGGCTCATGATCAGGGGGGCGGATGGACGCCGAGATCACCGCTTCTGTTGCCTTCATGACGCTGGGTTGAGCCTCCAGATGGTGGGGCGGGTTCGATACGAACTCAGAGGTTCTGACTTGAAGAGCCAAGCACCTCACGGTCCCTCAAGATGCAGGTCGAAGACAGATCACCAGGATTCTCATAGGAGCGTGGCCAGTGTTCCGGAGTCCGTGACTCCCCCCCTTCTGCGTGAGCACTAAGGTCCCCTCGGCCACCGGCTTCTCTCGGTGATCCTCGTCTTCGACAACGCCACTTCCGGATAGCACGTAGTACAGCTCCTCATCGATGTCGTGCTGATGCAGACCGATCGTCGAGCCGGGTGCTAGCGTTAGGTCGCGCGCGTACTTGAGCGCGCTGCCCAAGGGGTCCTGTACCAGTGTGGTAACTGAGTACTCTCCAGTCCCGCCATGGCAACCTGAGAGCTCCTGAGTGCGAGCGTCCCCTATTCGGAATGTCTGCATAGGATGGCCTCCTCTGCAAGTCCGGGTGTCCGGGAGTGTATGCCTGACACGTCATACCCTCAACCAGTTCGTCGACGAACCACAGCAGAGCGCTCGCTGGCACGGCGGCTGTGCGGGTGTGACACCGACAGGCGATGAAGCACCAAGGGAGCGTCCTTCGGCGAGCGTGCGAGCAGACCCTGGTGTCCCAGATCTTGACATCTCATGGTTGACTAGTATACTGGTCTTACCAGTAGACCACCAGTTGATCTCGGGGTCTACTGAGACGGACTTGACCTAGAGGTGAAGCGGTTGCCTTGGCGGCGCGCCCACTATGAAGACCTCGCTAGCCGCTAGCTTCCTGAGGGTTGTCGAGCCGGTACGAGCCTCGGAAGAGATAGCAAGACAGATGGCCCAGGCCATTGACTCAGGGATGTTCCAGTTGGGTGAGACACTCCCGGGTGAACGTCAACTAGCTCAGATGTTCGGTGTAAGTCGCGGGCCTGTGAGGGAGGCAATGGCGTCGCTTGAGGCTCTCGGGTACATAGCGGTGCGGCCGGGCCGAGGGGCGACAGTACAGCCTGCATCTGACGCAAACGATCGCGATGTCCGGCACCGGTTCGAATCTCGCCGCGACCTCCTCGTTGAGCACTTCGAAGTGCATGCGGCATTGTTTGCCGAGGCCTGTGCCCTGGCTGCGAAGCGCGGCCAGCCAGAGGAGGTAGCGGCACTTCAGCAGATTCTGGAGAGACAGGAGCAGGCAGGCGCGAGGAACGACAAGGCTGATCTCTTCTACGTAGATCGCGACTTCACCTGCGTGGTTGCCGCCATGGCTCACAACAGGGCGCTCGAGTCTCTGATCGTTGAATCCAGCGGGTATACCCGCAATTGCCGCATCACCCTGTTCGCTCTTCCCACTGCCAACCGTGCTGCGAAGTCCGTCGCGGAGCACCGAAGGATCGTCGATCAGATCAGGCGGGGAGATGCCGCGATGGCCGCGCAGGCGGGCCGGGACCATGTTCTCTCAGCTCTTCATGATTGGCTACGAGTTCTGTCGGTGGGAGCGTCGGCGGAGAGTGGGTCGAGTGCCGGTTCCGAAGAGGACGTGCGCCGCGCGGCTGGCGGAACAAGAGACCAGTAGTCACCTAGGGAACCCAGTCGGGCCCTGGAAAAAGGAGCTGATGTGAGGCGATACACAGTGATCGGAGCGGGCAACGGAGGACTGGCAACGGCTGGTGTCCTCGCTCTGGGTGGGCACACGGTTACGCTGTTCGAGAGTAAGCGATTCGAGGCGAATCTTCAGCCTGTCAGGGCTTCCGGCACAGTGACTCTGTTCGGGGAGATCTCGGGGAGTGCCGCGATCCGACGGACCACGACTGACATCGAAGAGGCAGTCACCGGCGCCGATGTTGTCATAGTGGTGACCCCATCCTCGGCTCACCGCTACATAGCGGGCATCTGTGCCCCCTTTCTGACTGACGGTCAGGTCGTGATCCTTCATCCGGGCAGACCCGGTGGTGCGCTTGAGTTCGTAAACTGCGTGGATCTCCGAAGTGGTGTCATAGTAGCTGAGACGCAGAGTCTGCTCTATGCTGTGAGGACTCTCTCCCAATACGTCTCGATTCCGTCAGATCAGCTGGCGCAAGTGCTCGGTGACAAGGTCTGGCTCTATGCTGTCAAGAGGAAGGTGAGGATCGCTGCCATCCCCAGCACGGAGACACAGCGCGTGGTCGCAATGGTTCGCGAACCGTTTCCCCAGCTTGTAGCTGCTGAGTCGGTCCTGGAAACAAGCCTCAATGATGTTGGTGGTGTCTTCCATCCCGCACCAGCTCTCTTGAACCTGCCCCGCATCGACAGAGGAGAGCGGTTCCTTCACTACCACGAAGGGATCACCAGATCAGTCGCCAGGATTGTCGAGGGCATCGACGAAGAGAGACTTTCGATCTGCAGGGCGCTTGGCGTGCAGGCAGTCTCGGCCAAGGAGTGGCTCAAGGAGACTTACGATGTGGACGGTGAGGATCTCTACACGGCGCTGCAGAATCACACCGCCTATCGATACGCGCACAGCCCTCAACAGAAGGTAGAGAACCACTATTACCTGAACGAGATCCCGATGGAACTCGTCCCTCTCTCCTCCATAGCTGAGGAGATCGGAGTGCGAACACCCTGCATCGACGCCGTGGTCGCGTTGTTGTCACAGCTTCACCAGAGAGACCTGCGCGCCGAAGGAAGAACTGCTGATCGTCTTGGGCTAGCGGGCCTGACTGCCGCTGAGATCCTCAGGAAGGCCAAGGGGGGGTGAGAGGCGAACTCAGCGGTTCTTCCTGGTACACGGCGTGGTGTTGTCCAAAAGGAGGCCTGTTATGAAGACCAGATGGAAGTCCAGTCGCACGATCTTCGTGCTGGTGGCTGTGCTCGTAGGAGTGCAGCTGATGGGTGCAGTTGCAGTTGCTTCCAGCTCAGGGTCAAACGTGCTCCGCATGGCGCTCAAGTACGCGGACATCAGATCGCTTGATCCGCACTACGGCACAACGACCCCTGACAGGATCGTAGTTGATATGATCTTCAACGCCCTGGTCCGCTACGCACCGGGCAATATCGACCCGGATGCTATTGAGCCAGACTTGGCAACAGAGATACCCACGCCGGTTGTTCTCCCGGACGGAAGACAAGAGTGGGTCTTCAAGCTGCGCGAGGGAATCCTCTTCCATCCGCTTGGTGGTGCGGCCTCGACGGAACTCACGGCCGAGGACGTTGTCTACTCGCTGACCAAGGCCGCCGACCCAAACCGCTCCGCCTACTCGGGTGAGTACCGCGGGATGGTGTTCAAGGCAGATGGGCGATACACAGTCAGGATCATCCTGGCGGCTCCCCTATCTCCAGCCCTGTTCCTTCCGAAGATCGCAAACTACAGTGGCGGGTACATCGTGTCGAAGTCGGCCGTCGAGAGCATGGGGGATCAGGCCTTCAAGACAAACCCTGTGGGGACCGGGCCCTTCGTGTTTGGCGCTTACAAAGCCATGGAGGAGATCACACTTGTTGCTTTCGGTGACTACTTCCGTGGGCGTCCCGCTCTCGACGGTGTCGCAGTGAGGTTCATGCCTGACGCTACGAGCCGGGAGCTCGGACTCCGCAGCGGCGCGCTTGACGTCATTGAGCTTCCAACCGATCAGACGTGGGCTGACAGAGTGAGTGCTCTTCCGGGAACTCGAGTTGACGTCTTCGGGCCCGGCGAGATCATGTGGATCAACTTCAACCTGAGCAAGCCCCCGTTCAACAGCCTTCTGGTTCGTCAGGCAGTAGCATACGCACTCGATAGGCAGACGTTTGTGGACTTCCTTGGGGCTGACGTTAGTTCGCCTGTCTACTCGATCGTACCAGAGGGGTACCTCGCAGGTGCGCTGACGGCGGCGGAGGTCGATGTGGCAGGGCTCCTCTTTGAGGTTGACCGAGCCAGATCGATCGATCTTCTCCGACAAGCCGGATACCCGAACGGGTTCAGAGTCGATGTCATCACATCCGATAGCATCACCTATCGGACATGCTACGATCTTGTCCAGAACCAGCTCCAAGCGGTAGGCATCCAACTCGAGGTTAGGATCGTGGAGCACTCAACGTATCACTCGATGATCCGTGATGACCTAAGCTCATTCGTGATCTACGGCGCGTGGCGCCCCAATGCCGATGCCTTCCTTACGCGCTTCTTCCACTCTGACTCAATAGTCAAAACGGGACCGAAACCGGACACGAACTTCTCTCACTACGATGCGATCGATCAAGAGATCGTGGATGCTCGGGTAGCGCTCGACCCAGCTGTGCAGGAGTCACTCTGGAAGGATGCCCAGCTGAAGATCCTGCAGGACATGGCTGCCTATACGTTGTACATGATCAAGTACGTATACGGTGTCACGGAGCGAGTCGATTGGGGCTACGAGCTTCAGTCGAGTCTGACGACAGGACCACAGGTGACTGAGCGAACCAAACTCGTCGACTAGAGAGGCTCGGGAACGGGTAGGAGGAGAACGATGGTGGCCATCCGTTCTCCTCCTATCCCTCGAAGATGATGTTGTAGTCGAGCATGATTCGGAGAGGACCGAGGCTTCACCTGCAACGGGGTTGACGAGCGTGGCGACTAGAGGTGTCAAGAACCCGCTTACTGAGCTGAACCTGGACCGCGCACGGCGCAAGAGCCGGCCGCCTTCCCTTCCACGAGGCTGGTGCATCCATCTTGAGGGGGGGGGCGGGTGGCTGATCGGCGCGGATGCTTTCGGGCAGGGCGAGACAGCGTGAAGCCAGAGGAGGTACCGCTTACATGAGAGCCGCCAGTTACGAACCGCTTGAGACGCTGCCGATAGGCGATCTGTCGCAGCTTGCTCGCGTGCTCTGTCATCTCGATCTACAGGACGTTCCCGGCGATGCAGTGTCCAAAGCGAAGCTGTGTCTGTTGGATGCTCTAGGATGCATGATCGCGGGGGCCCAGACGCGGACGGGGCGCATCGCCCGGGACTACGCTGGCCGCGGAGTCCAGGAAGGCGAAGCCACCTTGACTGGGTGCTCGAGGCTCGTTCTGGTTCAGAACGCGGCGTTCGGGAACGGAGTGATGGCCTCAGCTCTCGATGCAGATGATGGGCACCGGAAGGCAACAGGGCACCCGGGAGCAGTCATCATCCCGGCCGCTCTAGCCGTCGCCGAGTCTGCCGGAGCCTCCGGTCCGCGGTTGGTGGAGTCTTTGGTCTGCGGCTACGAAGCCGCTATCCGGATCGGAGCAGCGCTCTTCTCCAGCAGTGGGGTTCTTAGAGGATCTGGACACTGGGGAAGTGTGGGGGCCGCTGCGGCCTGTGGCAAGATTCTTGGGCTGGACGAGGCGAAGATGACAGCCGCGCTCGGCATAGCATCCAGTTCCGCCCCAGCAGCCCCGCCGAAGATACTAAGGGAGGGGGAAGACTGGCCGATGACGAAGGAGTGCGTCGGCTGGGGTTCCAACGCAGGCGTTTCGGCAGCTCTTCTTGCGCAGCAAGGCTTCTCCGGGCCCACGCTGCTGAGAGGCATCCAAGAGGACGCGTGTGACGACCTTGGCGTTGTCTTTCGGATACAAGATGTGTACTTCAAACCATATCCAAGCTGCAGATGGACTCATCCCGCAGTCGATGCCGCACTCGAGTTGAAGAAACGGTGGCATATCGCCGGCGAGGATGTTGCCGCGGTCTGTGTATCGACTTTTGCACGAGCTGGTCTGCTTTCCTACATTAGGCCGAGAACGGTGGAGTCGGCGCAGTTCAGCATTCCGTTCACAGTAGGGGCAGCCCTTGCGCTGGGCAGTGTGTCAGTACGCGAGCTGACGGAGTCCCAACTGGACAACCCCGCGATTCTTCAGGTGGCTGAGAGAGTTCGAATAGAGCACCGAGCGGAGTTCGATGCCCTGTTCCCGGAGGCGATCCCTGCGGAAGTTACTGTCACACTGCGCGATGGAGCACGTTTCGCCGCACGAGTCGATGTTCCCAAGGGGAGTCCGGGGAATCCAATGGACCTAGAGGCGATCCTTGCCAAGTTCCGGGATCTCGCAACGTACGGCAAGGTGAGTAGTGAGCAACAGGGGCGTATCGTGCGCGCGGTGCTTCGGGCTGAGAGCGCAGAGGATCTATCGGATATAACGGGCCCACTGCGCGGGGAGTGAGGAGGCTCAGTGGTTCATGGCCGACGTGAAGCTCTCTTGAGGTCTGGAGAACGATGATCGCCTTCGTGGTCAGGCGCGCCCTTCTCGTTGTCCCGACCGTGCTCGTCGTGGCAACATGCGTGTTCCTCCTGCTTCGCTTCGCGCCTGGAGACCCGGCTGTGGCGATCCTCGGGGATTTCGCCACGCGAGAGGCGGTCGAGGCGCTTAGAGCGAAGATGGGACTGAATCAGCCGCTTTGGCGTCAGTACGTCGACTTCATTGGCAGATTGGCGAAAGGGGATCTTGGGAACTCGCTCGTTACCGGAGCACCGGTGTCGGCTCAGGTGGCGAGAGCTCTTCCGCATACGATCGCTCTAACGTTGGCAGGAATGGTGATTGGGTTGGTGGGTGGCCTGCCCTTGGGGATCTTGAGCGCCCTCAAGAGGAACACAGTGATGGACTACCTCTCGAGAACGATGTCGTTGGCAGGGCTCTCCGTGCCTGGGTTCTACGTCGGGATTCTGCTGATGCTTCTCTTTGGGGTGCACTGGAAGATCTTCCCCGTAGTCGGTGCCGGTAACCCGGGCGATCTGGGGGACGTCCTGCGCCACCTGTTCCTCCCGGCGGTCTCTCTGGGACTCCTGATGATGGCTTACGTAACGAGAAGTGCTCGCTCAGCGATGCTCAATGTTCTTCAGGAGGACTTCCTGAGAACGGCAAGGGCGAAGGGGCTAGCAGAAGTGGCTGTGCTCTCGCGGCACGCCCTCAGGAACGCACTCGTCCCGACGATCTCCGTAGTCAGCGTCTATGTGATCGTACTGATCGGGAGTTCCGTGATGACGGAGATCGTCTTCTCCCGGCCTGGCCTCGGCAAGTTGATGGTTGATGCTACGCAGCGGCGAGACTACACCACCATTCAGTCTGTGATGGTAGTCTACGCAGCAATCGTCGCGATTGTGAACGCTGTTGTCGATGTGGTCTACGGGTTCATCGACCCACGAGTGAGGTACGACTGATGCGCACCAGGGGCAGAACGTGGGCAACGTTCACGAAGAACAAGAGCGCTCTTGTTGGGGGATTCACAGCTGCTCTGGTTGTTCTTGTGACGGTCCTAGCGCCGTTCATCGCACCCCACGATCCGTTCGCCATGGACGCCAGGAACTACCTTGCTTCCCCCGGAGGCAGACACCCTCTCGGCACCGACCGGTACGGAAGAGATACTCTCTCTCGGATCCTCTGGGGCGGTCGAGTGAGCCTCGCTGTAGGGCTTTCCGCCGTCGGGATTGGCATGTGCCTGGGCACGTCACTAGGCCTGATCGCAGGGTACAGAGGCGGGCTTCTGGACCTCGCGATCATGAGAGGAGTTGATGTCCTGTTGTCCTTCCCTGGCTTGATCACAGGACTGATGGTCATGGCCATTCTCGGCCCAGGCCTAGTGAAGCTGATTGTCACAATAGGCATTGTGCTAACGCCGCGCTTCGCCCGAGTTGCCTACGGACCAACGCTGGTGTTACGCGAGAAGGACTTCGTGGCGGCTGCCAGGTCGATCGGCTCCCGTGGCTCCAGGATCGTCATCCGCCATCTACTGCCAAACATCCTTGGTGAAGTGCTTGTCATGGGCACTCTGTGGATAGGGACAGCCATAATCTACGAGGCAAGCCTCAGCTTCATCGGCCTCGGGATCTCGCCTCCAACACCGACATGGGGGAACATGATCAAAGATGGAGTCCAGTTTGTAACCTTCTCTCCATGGCTATCGATCTTCCCTGGCCTCGCTATTCTGATCACGGTCCTCTCACTAAACATGCTTGGGGACGGCATTCGAGATGTCACTGACCCGAAGCTACAAGTCTGAACATCCTGCTCGCGAGCGTCCGCGACGGCAGCCCTCTGTGACGAGAGGTCCTAACCTGTCCTCATAGGCCGGTCTAGCTTCTGGGCTGGACCAAGTCACAGTGCGGATTCTCTCGTCTTCGGTCCTCCGAACAGAGTCCAGATCCTGGTCTCTTGCCTGACCCAGCGGTGTGCGCAGATCAGAGGAGGAATACGGGTCATTGGCACGGGTTGCCTATTGGACAGGCGCATATCGGGATCGTCCGTAGCAGACGAGGGATGTCGCGCACAGGCAAGCCACAGGTCTGCATCCGCGGAGCGGTACCCTGGTCCTACCAGGAGTTGCCCCGCAAGGGGATTCTGTTGCGCTCAGCTTCGGGTACTGCGGGCATCAGCTGGAAGAACGCGAGGGGGAACCGGCAAGGGCCTGGAATAGCGGGTCCTGGACCGCCGTGTCCAGAGCCGCCTCCACAGGGGGACGGTCTTCCAGCCGCGAGGACGGTTCGACGACCCTGTCGCTTCCCGGCGGGAGCGCATACACGATGACAGCAGATACGGTCACGAGCGCCGCCACACCTGCCGCCCGCCAACCGCCCAGCAGCCCTGCTACTGTGACCAGTGCGGCCCCAACGGTCGTCGCTCCGATCGCTCGATGGACCATCTCCGGCTGGACCTCCCACCACTCACGAATGCCCCTGGAAAGAGGAGCAACAGGGATCCCGTACCTCGCACTGAGGCCTGCCAAGGCCGACGAATCCAGATCACCAAGGAGAGGTCGTCCTCCAAGGGCCGTGTCGCCATTCAGGGCAGGATCGTGGTGGGTGTCGCATGGCGGTGTCTGGCGGGACGATGCGTCCTCGCGGAAGCGGTGCATTCGCTGCGTCGGTTCATCCCGTTCCTCCGCTTTCTGCACCTCTTCCTGGCCCTGTTCCGTACGCCGATCTCGGACGTCAACCGGCCAGCGCCGCGAGCGCAGGGCCTCCTCGGCAAGGGAGCGGTCAACGCTGTACACCGAGACACGACCTCGCCCTCCCTTGGTCTCGACTGGGGTCAAGATCCCCACCTCGCACATCCGCCGGACCATCCGCACCACGGTTGAGCGATCGACATGCAGCGCTCGGGCCACCTCGTTGTTGGCTTCCGCCCAGGTCTCGCTCCCGTCTGCGGTAGCCTTGCCGATCCGTCGGATTAGCTGCTCGGCAGTGCGTGGTAGGACGCAGTTGTCCTGGCGAACCCGCTTCCTACCACGCTTGCGCAACCGGTCGACCCGCTCCGCCATGTGCGTGACCAGCCCTGTGCTATCTTGACCGGCCACTGGCTGAGGGATCATCGAGGACCACCCCGTTGCTGGTCCTTCTTTGGACGGCGCGGTGGAGGGCTGCTGGCTTGGTGCTCTGGCCCCCCGGGCGGGTCTTCCCCCGATCCACGTTCGGAGAATGTGGTCAGATCGGGTGGGAGCTCAATACGAGGGCCTGTTCCAA
Organism: Thermotoga sp.; assembly: GCA_020724765.1. Taxonomy (GTDB): domain Bacteria; phylum Bipolaricaulota; class Bipolaricaulia; order Bipolaricaulales; family Bipolaricaulaceae; genus Bipolaricaulis. The sequence continues at coordinate 16,963 of DYGJ01000012.1, forward strand.
GGTAGTGCACCAGGGCGTAAAGCAGGCCTAGAGCTGCGTCCGGCCCTTGAGGGCGCGGCCGAGGGTGAGTTCGTCGGCGGATTCGAGGTCCCGCCCCACGGGGATCCCGTGGGCGAGCTGCGAAACTGCTATGCCCAACGGCTTGAGCACCCGCAGCAGGTGCATCGCGGTGAGGTCGCCGTCGAGCTTGGGCTCGAGGGCAAGGATCACTTCCCGAACGCCCTCGACCTTTACCCGTTCCACGAGGCTGGCCACGGCGAGGTCGTCGGGACCGATGTCCTGGCTTGGAGAGATGAGCCCTCCCAACACGTGGTAGCGGCCTCGGTATTCCCCCGTCTTCTCGATGTGGGGGATCTCCCACGGCCGGGCGACGGTGCAGAGCGTTGTTCCATCGCGCTTGGGGTCGCGGCAGATCGCGCACGGGCCGTCGGTGGCGAAGTTCCCGCACCGCGGGCAGCGGGTGATGCGGTCGAGTCCGGCCAGGGTCGCCGTGAGCCTTCTTCCTTCCTCCGGCTTGGCGAGGAGGAAGAACGCGATCCGCTCTGCCGATCGTCGTCCGATCCCCGGCAGGCGGGACAAGGTGGCGAGGAGATCTTCGAGGGGAGCGATCATCCGCTAAATCCCGGGGGGAGGAGCCGCGTGAGGGGGGCCATCGTCTCTTGGACGAGTTCCTTGGCTTTTGCCTGAGCCTCGCGGACTGCTGCGACGACGAGATCAGCCAACAGTTCGACGTCTTCGGGCCGCGCCACATCAGGGGAGATCTCGACCTTCAGGATCTCCCCGTGACCGTTCACCGCGGCCTTGACCACGCCCCCGCCTGAGGTGGCTTCCACTTCGGTCTCGGCCAACTTGCGCTGGTTCTCCGCCATCTGCGTCTGGAGGCGTTGCGCTTCCTTCATCAGGTTCCGCAGATCACCTGTTCCCATTGTTTCCCTCCCGTAGGATCGTTCCTTCCAAGGCTTCGGCGAGGATTCTCGCTCCTTCTTCCAATGTCGGCTTCTGATTCCCCCCGGCCCATGCCAGCTGTACGGTGAGAAGCGGGTCGAAGAACCTGTGGGCCACCGCCTCCACGTACCCATGTACGGCGGGATCGCGGAGGGACTCGTAGTGGTACCCGCAGTCGGCTGGAAGGCGGATCGTGAGGAGACCGTCGGCCCACGTCGCCTCGGCCGGGTAGAGGAACGCTGCCACTGAGACGCGTTCCGCGAACACAGCCTCGATCATCGCTTCCCATGCCGTCCCCTGGGGCCCGGTCGGCTTCGCCTCCGAGGCCGGTGCGGTTGCTCGAGGTGGCTGCTCTTGGGGGGGAGCTGCGGGCGGTGTGTCCAGAGGAAGGGCAGCTACCTCGGTCTGGACGGAAGGGGCAAGCGGCTCTCTCTTCTGCGGCGGACCGCACAGGGCCACAAGCGCCAGCTCCACGTGCAGCCGCCGTGAAAACGCCCGGCCCAGTTCCCCTCGAAGTTCGATCAGGCGTTGAGCGATCGGAAGGAGCGTGGACTGGCCGGAGATGATCCGGTCCCGAGCCTGACTGGCGGCTTCCTCCAGGAACAGGGCGAGGTCCCGCCCCCGTGCCGAGAGGTCGGCCACGATGGCGAGCGCGCCATCGGCATCGCGGCCAGCAAGGGCGTCGAGGAACCCATCTACCTGCGATAGGGGGGGAAGACCGAGGAGTTCCACCACCGCTTCCTCCGTGACCTCGCCCGCGTGCCCGAGCTGGTCGAGGACCACGAGGGCGTCCCGTAGCGCGCCGCGACTGCGTCGGGCGATGAGGTCGGCTGCTGTGGGAGCGAGGGCGATCCCTTCCGCTTGGGCGATCGTGTGCAAGACGCGGGCGATCGCACTCTCGCCGATGGGCTGGAACTCGAACGCCTGGCAGCGCGAGATCACCGTCGCGGGGACCTTGTGCGGTTCTGTGGTGGCGAAGATGAACAGGATGTGGGGCGGGGGTTCCTCGAGCGTCTTGAGGAGGGCGTTGAACGCCTCGCCGGTGAGCATGTGCACCTCGTCGATGATGTACACCTTGCGCTGGCTCCCCGCGGGAACGTACGCCACCTCCTCCCGCAGCCGCCGGATCTGATCGACCCCACGGTTGGATGCTCCGTCGATCTCCACCACATCGAGGGACTGACCGGCGAGGATGCGGCAACAGGACGCGCAGCGGTTGCAGGGCTCTCCGTCTTCCAGTGCGAGGCAGTTCACAGCCCGAGCGAGGATCCGCGCCACCGATGTCTTCCCCACCCCGCGCTGCCCGGAGAGGAGGTAGGCGTGGGTGAGCTTCCCGCCAGCCACGGCGCGGCGGAGGGTGGCGACGAGGAGATCCTGCCCAACGATCTCCCCAAATCGCTGCGGGCGGAACCGGCGGTACAGAGAGAGGCGATCGGTAGGGTCGGTCATGGACAGGGGAGAATAGCGGATGGACGGGAAGAAAAAAAGGATCCAGGCGGCGTCCTACTCTCCCAGGCCGTTACCAGCCAAGTACCATCGGCGCTGGAGGGCTTAACTGCCGGGTTCGGGATGGGACCGGGTGTTTCCCCTCCGCCATCTGCCGCCTGGAATCTCCACATCGGCCTTGAGAAGTGAATAGAGCGTCCGCTACGTAAGACGATCGGGCGATTAGTACCGCTCGGCTCCACCTGTTACCAGGCTTTCACCTGCGGCCTATCAACCTCCTAGTCTCGAAGGGCCCTTACATGGGGAGGCCTCATCTTGAGGTCAGCTTCGAGCTTAGATGCCTTCAGCTCTTATCCGGTCCGGGCTTAGTTACCCAGCAGTGCCCCGGGTGGGACAACTGGTTCGCCAGCGGCCCAGCCGCTCCGGTCCTCTCGTACTGAGAGCGGACCCTCTCAAGCCTCCTACGCCCACGGTAGATAGGGACCAACCTGTCTCACGACGGTTTGAACCCAGCTCATGAACCCCTTTAACGGGCGAACAGACCGACCCTTGGGAGCTGATACAGCCCCAGGATGGGGTGAGCCGACATCGAGGTGCCAAACACCGCCGTCGATGTGAACTCTCGGGCGGTACTAGCCTGTTATCCCCGGGGTAACTTTTGTCCGATGATCACTGGCCCTCCCACGAGGAAGCCAGTGGGTCACTAGGACCGGCTTTCGCCTCTGCTCGGCTTGTAGGCCTCGCAGTTAAGCCCCCTTCTGCCCTTGCACTCAACGGCTGATCGCTAACCAGCCTGAGGGGACCTTTGTGCGCCTCCGTTACTCTTTGGGAGGCTGCCGCCCCAGCAAAACTGCCCACCTAGCGCGGTCCCGTGGCCGCTGCTAACGGCCTGCGGTTAGAGCCTCAACAGCTGCAGGGTGGTATTCCAAGATTGGCTCCGCCTGGACTAGCGCCCAGGTTTCAACGCCTCCCACCTATCCTCTACAACAGATGCCGAGACTCAACGCCAAGCTACAGTAAAGCTCCACGGGGTCTTTCTGTCCCACCGCGGGTCACGGGAATCTTCACCCGTGCTTCGAGTTCACCGAGCCCCTCGTCAAGACAGCGCTCAAGTCGTTGTACCTTTCATGCGCGTCGGAACTTACCCGACAAGGAATTTCGCTACCTTAGGACCGTTATAGTTACGGCCGGCCTTCACCGGGGCTTCAGTTCAGAGCTTGCACCCCTCTCCTTGACCTACCGGCAGTGGCCAGGTTTCAGCCCCTATACGTCCCCTTTCGGGTTAGCAGGGACCTGTGTTTTTGGTAAACAGTCGCTTGAGCCGTTTCTCTGCGGCCTCCCGGACCACCTTGCGGCAACCCAGAAGGCGCCCCTTGTCCCGAAGTTACGGGGCAATTTTGCCGAGTTCCTTGACGAAGGTTAGCTCGCCCACCTTTGGATACTCTCCTCGCCCACCTGTGTCGGTTTGCGGTACGGACTCCAGACCAACTGGCTAGGGGCTTTTCTTGGCCGCTGAACCTGTCTCCCTCCGCCCCTTACGGGGCTCGCCATCACGCCTCGCCTGCTCGCCCTACCAGAGGTAGGACGGTTTCGAGAAGGTGGATTTGCCTGCCTCCTCTGGCTTGGCGCTTGGACAGGTATAACCGTGAACCTGCGGAGAAGCTCCTGCGGCGTCCCCCCTTCGCTCGTAACGCGGGTCTGGAGGGGCCGGAATGTTGACCGGCTGTCCATCACCTACGCTTTTCAGCTTCGGCTAAGGCCCGCCTAACCCTGGGTGGATAAGCCTTCCCCAGGAAACCTTGGGCATTCGGTGGATGGGATTCTCACCCATCTCTCGCTACTCAAGCCGGCATTCTCCCTTCCGCTTCGTCCACCGGGTCTCGCGGCCCGGCTTCAACCTACGGCGGAATGCTCCCCTACCGCGGGATCCCGAAGGATCCCACCCACAGCTTCGGCACCGGGCTTAGTCCCGCTACATCTTCGGCGCGCGGTCGCTAGACTGGTGAGCTATTACGCACTCTTTGAAGGATGGCTGCTTCTAAGCCAACCTCCCAGCTGTTTAAGCGATCACACCGCCTTGCTCACTTAGCCTGGATTTGGGGGCCTTAGCTGGTGGTCTGCGTTGTTTCGCCCTCGACAACGGAGGTTATCCCCCGCCGTCTCACTCCCACGGAACGGCAAACCGGTATTCGGAGTTTGATTGGAGTCGAAGGTTGCCCCCCTTCCCCAGCCAGCACTCTACCCCCGGCCGCCTATGACGTGAGGCTGACCCTAGAGCCATTTCGGGGAGAACCAGATATCACCGGGTGCGATTGGCTTTTCACCCCTACCCACAGGTCATCCCAAGGCGTTGCACGACCTACGGGTTCGGACCTCCGTACGCGGTCAAGCGTACTTCATCCTGCCCATGGGTAGATCACCCGGCTTCGGGTCTGTACCCCGTGACTGATCGCCCTGTTCGGACTCGCTTTCGCTGCGGCTCCACCCCAGAGGGGCTTAACCTCGCCACGGAGCACAACTCGCCGGCTCATGCTGCAAAAGGCACGCGGTCACCAGGTCCCGATCTCCGAAGAGACCAGGTCCCGGCTCCCACTGCACTGTAAGCGGACGGTTTCACGTTCTATTTCACTCCCCTCCCGGGGTTCTTTTCACCTTTCCCTCGCGGTACTGGTGCGCTATCGGTCAGTCGTCGGTATTTAGCCTTGGAGGGTGGTCCCCCCAGCTTCGCGCCGGATTTCACGTGTCCGACACTACTCGGGACGACAACCAGGAAGAGCCTTCTCTTTCGCCTACGGGACTATCGCCCTCTTCGGTCGCCCTTTCCAGTGACTTTGCTGGCTGTTCGGCTAGAGAAAGCCTTGGTAACTTCCCGAGGCCCCCACAGGGACCTCCGTCATCATCCCACAACCCCGCATGGGCAACGGCTGTGGCCTTGCACCCACACGGTTTGGGCTGTTCCCCGTTCGCTCGCCGCTACTAGGGGAATCTCGGTTGATTCCTTTTCCTCCCGCTACTGAGATGTTTCACTTCGCGGGGTTCGCTTCCAGCGCTTACTCTTGGTTTCGGCGCTGGATACTGGGCCTCAACGGTCCAGTGGGTTTCCCCATTCGGGTATCCTCGGATCATAGCCTGCTCAGCGGCTCCCCGGGGCTTAACGCAGCTAGCCACGCCCTTCATCGCCCTCGACTGCCAAGGGATCCCCCGTCCGCCCTTACTATACTTACGTAGCAGACGCTCTATTCACTTGTCAAGGACCGGATTGTCGTCCAAGTGCACAGCGACCCCTGCCCCACGGCAGGGGCTGTAACCGAGGGGGCATTATAGCGAGGGACGGGGGGAGCGCAAGCCCGGCCAGGGGACCACCTGGTGTCCTGGCCACAGGCCCTCGATGTCGTAGAACGCCCTCACCTCGTCGTGAAAGAGGTGAACGATGAAATCTCCGTAGTCGAGAAGGGCCCACCGGCCCTCCCGTAGTCCCTCCACGTGCCGGGGAGCAAGGGGCATCTTCGCGAGGAGTTCGTTCCCCAGCGCCCTTACATGGACGGGGTTCTCGCCGCTGGCGACGAGGAAGTAGCCAGTCGGAATCGAGGATCCCCCAACATCGATCACGGTCAGACGGGCGGCCTTCTTTGCCTCGATGATCTGGGCCGCTCGGTCAAGAAGGTCGCGCTCAGGGCCGGACATCGAACGCTGCTCCCAAGATGAGGATCACGTCGGTATGTTGCGGCCATCCGCCGATCCGCGCCAGGTCGAACTCGCGGTCGGTCTGTACCTGAACGGAAGATTGAACGCCCGTGGGGATGACCTCGAACACCGCTTGGCCTTTAGCCCGGGCATCCTCCCGGGCGACGATGTAGGTCCGGGGGTAGTTCGAACGATCGGCATCCGCGGTCCCCGTCACCGTGAACCCGAGGTCGGCCAACCAGGCTCCGGTCCGCGTGGCGAGGAGCTTCTGTCCTGTCCCGTTGAGAACCAGCACCCGGATCTCGTCTCGGGTGAGGAACGACGATCCACGCACCGAGGATTGGGTGAGTTGGCGCAGGCGGACCAGATCGGGGACTAGATTGCGGGTGGCCCCAGCGCGTGGCGCAGTTGGTGCGATGACGAACATGACCCGATCCGGTGTAGCGCCGCTGAGCGCCCGCACCAAATCCAGGGTTTCCCACAGGGAGAGGTTCGTCTGGACTGCGTTCCGAACAGTCTCAGCCGTGGCTCGCCACCGGTTAGCGGGAACGGCCCGGGCCTTCTCCAGAAGCGCCCCCAGGAACTGGTGGTGGCGGGCGAGCCGCCCGGACTCATCTCCATCGTGGTAGCGCACGAAGTCGGCCGCGGCGGTTCCGTCGAGCACCTGTCTCCCGGGAGGGACGTCGATGAACAGGTTCCGGGAACGGTCCTGGTAGACAAGCCGCTCCTCCACCGTGAGTTCCACCCCTCCGACTGCGTCGACCACTGTGCGTAGCGCGGCGAAGTCCACCACGACCCAGTAGGGGAGGGTGATCTCGAGGAGAGGACTCAACCGGCGGGAGATCCCGGCGATTCCCTCGTGCGCGTACAGCATGTGAAGCGACGTCCATCCCGTTGCAGTGGGCCAGACAAGGTCAGGAGGAATGCTGATCCACGTGGCTCTGCCGCCCGGTTGAAGGATGGCCACCGACACCGTGTCTGCCCCCGCATCGGGAACTCCCTCGTCCACCCCCACCACCAGCACGCACACCGGCGCCCCCTGGCGGAACGTGCGGGCGACCTCGGTCTGCGAGAACAAGATGAACAAGGTCACCGCTACCGCGGTGAGCACCAACCCGACACCGATCGCCACCCGTCGCATAACGGAGAGAGGGTAGCCCCGCAGAGGGTGGCCCGTCAAATGAGTGGTTGACAGAAGCCGCAAGTGCGGTACGCTCCCCATCCGTGAGGAGTCACGATCCGTACGTGGCTTTGGCTCGGTTGACCCTTGAGGAGCACGTGCGCAGCGGGAGGCGATTCTCTCCGCCCCCAAACCTGCCGCCGGAGCTGTCCGCTCGCCGCGCGGGGGCGTTCGTGTCCCTCAAGAAGAAGAGGGGTGTGCTCCGGGGGTGCATCGGCACCTACGAGCCGAGCGAGGACACTCTCGCCGGAGAGATCATCTCCAACGCAATCCGCGCCGCAACCGAAGACCCCCGGTTCCCTCCCGTTGCCCCTTACGAGCTTCCGGAGATTTCGGTGTCGGTGGATGTGCTCTCCTCGCCCGAGCCGTGCGAGATGGCCGATCTCGATCCGCGACGGTACGGGGTGATCGTCCAATCTGGGTGGCGGCGGGGTCTCCTCCTTCCCGGCCTCTCGGGCGTGGACACGGTCGAGGAGCAGCTTCGGATCGCCCGGCTGAAGGCCGGGATCTCCCCCGACGAACCATGCCAGATGTGGCGGTTCACGGTGGAGCGACACACGGAATGAGCGTCGTCGTCCACACATTGGGGTGCCGGGTCAACCAGTACGAGTCGCAGGTTCTCACCGAGCATCTGGCGGGCCTCAGTGGGCCGCGGGACGTTCACATTGTGAACACGTGTACCGTGACCGGGCTTGCGGATCGGAAGTCTCGCCAGCTCGTCGCCCGCGTGCGACGGGAACACCCGCAAGCCCTCGTTGTGGCCGTAGGCTGCGGTGCGGACGGGGCGGGAGGGAGTCTTCGGAACGCGGGGGCGGACCTGATTGTGGGAAACCGGGACAAGCGACGGGCCG
>DYGJ01000012.1:25078-29034 GCA_020724765.1 Thermotoga sp.
CCACACGATCCGGCCGACGCATCATACCCTAACCAACGCCGAGGTGATCCGCCTCTTCCTCAACGGGAGTTCGTGGGGAGGGGAGTGGGAAGCCCTGGACAAGGAGTTACTCTCCGGCGCCGAACCCCGCGTACGTGCTGTCCTCAAGGTCCAGGACGGTTGCACGGTAGGCTGTTCGTTCTGCCGGACGTGGCAGGTGCGGGGTCCGTTGCGGAGCAAGACACCACCAACAGCACGGGCCGAGGCGGAGGCCCTGGCTCAAGCCGGCCACCGCGAGATCGTCCTCGTGGGGATCAACCTCGCTCAGTACGGACAGGATCTCCCTTCCCAGCCGAGGCTTCTCGATCTGCTCGTCGAGGTCCTGAAGGTGCCCCGCGTTCGGATCCGGCTCTCATCCCTCAACCCGAACGGGGTAACCGATGATCTGGTCGCCCTCTTCGCCCAAGAGCGGCGCCTGTGCCCGTACCTTCACCTTCCCCTCCAGTCCGGTGACGATGCCGTCTTGAACAGCATGGGACGTCCCTACACGCGGGGCGAGTATGTCGATCGAGCCCAGGCGTTCCTCACGTCCGTCCCGCACGCCACTTTGGGCGCTGACGCGATGGTGGGGTTCCCGGGGGAGGATGAAGCGGCGTTCGCGCGCACGGTGGAGATCCTCGACTCGCTCACGCCCCTCAACGTGCACGTCTTTCGGTATTCGCCTCGACCTGAGACGAGGGCGACGCGGCTCTCTCCTCGGGTCTCCCCCGAGGACTCCGCCCGGCGGGCGGCCGAACTCGCTGAACTCGCTGACGGGTGGGTCAGATCTGTCCGGCGGAGATTCGTGGGGGAGACGGTCGAGGTGGCGGTGGAGGATGAGGGTGACGGCAGGGCATGGGGCCGGAGCGAGAACTACCTGTGGGTAGAGGTGCGGGGAGGAGAGGGGACGCCGCGCGGTACAATTGTTCCGGTGCGTCTTGTGGAGGCGGCGTCCGAACACGCTGTGGGGGTGAGGACCGATAGCACGGAAGACGACGGGAATCGAGTTCGGTAGCCACGATGTGGCGGTGGGGGTTCTTGGCCAGTACAATCGCAACCTCCGCCTTATCGGCGAGGCGTTTGCGGGCGTCCACATCGCGGCGCGGGGCGACCACATCGAGATCGAGGGCGAAGCAGCCGAAGTCCAACGGCTGGAACGACTTCTCGGGAAGCTGATCGAGGTTGTGAAGGGGAACCACCACCCCACTCCGGACGAGGTCCGCTACCTCATCTCCCAGGTCAAAGACGGGGAGGATCTTGCCGGCCTGCTGACCGACATCGTCCAGGTGACCCATTGGGGGGAGGCGATCCGCCCCAAGACCGCGGGCCAGCGTCAGTACGTGCAGGCGATCCGGGACAACGACGCCGTGTTTGCGATCGGCCCCGCGGGCACAGGCAAGACCTACCTCGCGGTGGCGATGGCCCTCGGGTACCTCAAGCGGGGTCAGGTCAAGCGGATCATCCTCACTCGACCGGCGGTGGAGGCCGGCGAGCAGCTGGGGTTCCTCCCCGGGGACATCTTCCAGAAGGTCAACCCCTACCTGCGGCCCCTGTACGACGCGATCTACGACATGATCCCCGCCCTTGAGCTCGACAAGCACATCCAGAACGGACGGGTCGAGATCGCGCCGCTCGCGTTCATGCGCGGCCGAACCCTCAACCACGCGTTCGTGATCCTGGACGAGGCCCAGAACACGACCCACACCCAGATGAAGATGTTCCTCACCCGGCTCGGGTTCGGGTCGAAGGCCGTTGTCACCGGCGACATCACCCAGGTGGATCTCGAGGGTCGTCCGTCCGGGCTGGCCGAGGTGGGGAGGATCCTGGCGGGGATCCCGGGGATCGCGATCGTCCACCTCGACCGACGGGACGTGGTCCGTCATCCGCTTGTCAAGGCGATCATCGACGCCTATGAACGGAGCGAGAAGGAGCCTGGAGCGGACGGGGACCGCTCCTAAGGGAGCGAGGATGGCCGTTCCCGTAGAGGTTCGAGCGCGAGCCGAGGCGCTGCGCACCGCGATCCGGCGCCACGATCACCTGTACCACGTCCTGGACCGACCGGAGATCACCGATGCGGAATACGATCGGCTGTTCCGGGAGCTGCTGGACCTCGAGGCCCGCTACCCCGAACTCGTGGCCCCGGACTCGCCCACCCGGCGGGCCGGCGCCCCGCCGGCGGAGGGGTTTGCGCCCGTCGCGCACGCGATCCCGATGCTCTCCCTCCAGAACTGCTTCTCCAACGCCGAGCTCGAGGAGTGGCACGATCGGGTGCGGCGGATCCTCGGTGGGGAACCCGTGGAATACGTCTGCGAACCGAAGCTCGACGGGCTGTCGGTGGAACTTGTCTACGAGTATGGGGTGTTCACCGTCGGTTCGACCCGCGGCGACGGCCGGGTCGGAGAGGACGTAACCCAGAACTTGCGGACGATCCGCCAGCTCCCGCTGCGGCTGTTCCCGGTGAACGGGACCGTGCCCCGCCTCCTCGAGGTGCGGGGCGAGGTGTACATGGAGAAGGATGCGTTCCGCCGCCTCAACGCCGAGCGGGGGAGGCGTGGGGAGCCACCGTTCGCCAACCCCCGCAACGCTGCCGCGGGAAGTCTTCGCCAGCTCGACCCGTCCGTGACGGCGAGCCGCCCCCTCAAGCTCTTCCTCTACCACGTGGGGAGGGTGGAGGGGCAGGAGATCCGCAGTCAAGCGGAGCTCCTCACCGTGTTTCCTCAGCTGGGCCTTCCGGTGAATCCCCTGTGGCAGAAGTGCTCGTACCTGGAGGAGGTACGAGCTTTCTACCGGGAGATACTCCGGGACCGGGATGCCCTCCCCTACGCTACCGATGGTGTGGTGGTCAAGGCGAATGTTTTCGCTCAACGGGAGAGATTGGGCGAAATCGCCCGCGCCCCGCGGTGGGCGATCGCCTACAAGTTCCCCGCCGAGGAAGCGGTCACCCAGGTGCGAGAGATCTCCGTCCAAGTGGGGAGAACGGGTGCCTTGACCCCGGTGGCGCACCTTGAGCCGGTCGAGGTGTCCGGGGTCACCGTGTCCCGGGCCACCCTCCACAACGAGGACGAGGTGCGGCGCAAGGACGTCCGGGTTGGAGATTGGGTGATCGTGCGCCGGGCCGGGGACGTGATCCCGGAGGTCGTCCGCTCCCTCCCCGAGCGCCGTACCGGAGAGGAGCAGGAGTTCCGGATACCGGGGCGGTGTCCAGTGTGTGCCGGGCCGGTGACGCGCTCGGAAGACGAGGCCGTGCACCGCTGCGAAAACCTGTCCTGCCCGGCGCGGATCAAGGAGGCGATCCTCCACTACGCTTCCCGGCGCGCCGCGGACATCCAGGGCCTGGGGACGAAGCTCGTGGATCAGCTCGTGGAGACGGGGCTCGTGCGCCGGATCTCTGACCTCTACCGCCTCGGGTGGGAGGACCTCGTCGCTTTGGAGCGGATGGGTGAGAAGTCGGCTCAGAACGTGCTTGAGCAGATCGAGCGCTCGAAAGGGATGACCCTGTCCCGGCTGATCTACGCGTTGGGGATTCGCCACGTGGGGGAGCGCATTGCTGAGCTGCTCGCGGGGCGGTTTGCGTCGCTGGAAGCCCTCGCCCGTGCTGAGCTCGAAGATCTCCTGGCGATCCCCAGCGTGGGGCCGGCGATCGCCACGAGCATCGCTGGGTTCTTCCTAAACGAAGAGAATCGGAAGCTCGTTGCGGAGCTGGCGGACGTGGGGATCGCTCCCCGCGCCTCAGCGACCCGCGGAGGGCCTCTGTTGGGGAAGGTGGTCGTGTTCACCGGCACCCTGTCAGACTTCACGCGCGATGAGGCGCGGCGGATCGTAGAGACCTCGGGTGGCCGGGTGGCTTCGGGCGTGTCGAGCGGCGTGGATTACGTCGTTGTGGATGAGAGTCCCGGCAGCAAGCTCAACCGGGCAGGAGAGCTGGGAATCCCCATCCT
>DYGJ01000013.1:0-24631 GCA_020724765.1 Thermotoga sp.
CGACTTGATCAGCGTTTCGTACCGCACGCGATCGAGGATCACCGCGAGGAGGAGCCCCATCCCGACCGTGAACAGGGTGAACACGGCCATCCACAGGAGGTTGTTGCGGAACGTGGTCAGCATCGGGGCCGATGTGAACGCCCGGAGGTAGTTCTGGGCACCCACGAACACGTCGGAACGCGGGCCATAGAAGCTGAGCCGGATCGTCTCCGCGCTCGGGTAGACGAGGAACACCCCCAACAACAGAAGGGCGGGGGCGAGGTAGAACCAGTGGGCCCGACCCTTGTTCGTAACGGTCACCTCCTGAGGAGTATCCGCCGGGGCGGGGCAGCCCCGCCCCGGCGAGCAGTTGGTGCGATCCTAGTAAGCGGCCTGCGCCGCGGCCTCGATGTCCGCGAGGACCCGAGCCAGCGGCACGCCGGACACGTAGTCGAGAACGCCCTTCCAGAACGCGCCCGACCCCACCGCAGCCGGCATGAGATCCGAGGCGTCAAAGCGGAAGATCTCGGCACCCTTCAGGATCTCCGCGGCCTGAGCGGTGAGCTGATCGGGGTAGATCCCCGGATCCACGTTCACGTTCGTGGCCAGCTTGCCCAACGCCCCGCACCAGATGGCCTGGGCCTCAGGCGAGGCCAGGTACTGGACGAACGCCCGTACGTCGGGCGTGTCACGGAACGCGCTGATGAGGTCCCCCGCTCCGAGGAGCGGCGTCCCCCACTGCGGGTCGATCGGGGGAAACACGAAAAACGCCACGTCTCGGTCGAGATCGAGCTGAGGGTGAGCATTGGCGATGAAGCTCTTGATGAATGTGGCCTGGCGGTGGAAGTAGGCACCCGGAGTGGGATCCCACAGGACAGCGGGGGAGTCGCCGAAGTTGATGGACAGAACGCCCGTCGTGCCCCCGTAGACGTAGGACTCGTTGCGAACGATCGATCCGAACAGCTCAAACGCCCGCTTCACCGCCGGGTGGGTCCACGGGATTTCGTGGGCCACCCACTGGTCGTAGAGGTCCGGACCCGCGGTCCGAAGCATGATGTCCTCGATCCAGTCCGTTCCCGCCCAACCCGAGGCAGCACCCGACTCGAGGCCCACCGCCCACGGCGTCTTGCCTCGGGCGGCGAGGGTCTGGGTGATGTACATCAGCTCGTTCCACGAGTCTGCCGGGGCCAGCCCCTCCGCGTAGAGCGCGTCAGGGTTGTACCACACGAGGGACTTCAGGTCAGCGGAGATGAAGATCCCGTAGACCTTCCCGCTGACGGTGGCCAGGTCCACGAACGCCTTGGGGAACTGGTTGAGGTCCACGATCCCGTCCAAGGGGATCACCGCCCCGCGGCCCACGAACTCCGCCATCTGGCCGGGGTTGGGCATCCCCGCGAGGTCCGGCGGGTTTCCAGCGGCCACACGGGTGGAGAGGATCGCGGGGAGGTCTCTCCCCACGCTTTCTACCCGGACCGCGATCCCGGTCTTGGCCGTGAACCCGTCCGCCACCTTCTGGAACGCCGCGAGCTCATCCCCGCTCCACAGAACCATGATCGTCACTGCACCGTGGGCAAGGCCTGTTACGAGACCTGCCAACAAGAGACCAACCAACAGTCGCTTTGTCATGTTCTACCTCCTTTTCCTCTTCGAAGCCGTGCTTCTTAGTGCTTGGGATGTGCTCCGCCCGCTCTCACCTCCTTCGTGCACAAGCAGCTCTTCTGGGTTGTCGCGCAGGTGCTGCACAACGGCGACCGCTGCTCCGCAGGCCGCCGTCGTCCCGCGCGCCACGGCGCGGGTTACCTTATGCAGATCCGGGAACTCCCCGACGAGAGCTTCGCGAAGGCGACGGCGGCAACCGGCAATGAACGCTTCCTCGTCCTCTCCCAACAGCTCGGCGTGGATGACGATCAGGGTGGGATCGAGGAGGGTCACCGCATGGACGAGAACGCCGACCGCTCTGTCCACGAGCATCTCGAAGCGCTTGTCGTGGGCCCGGTTCTTCAACTCCTCTCCCGTCACGAACGCCCGGTACAGGGAACCCCCGTGGCCATGCCCCCCGCGGTACGCGCGCCCGTCCACGAGAAGGCTTGCCCCGAACCGCACATCGCCCAAAAGACCGGGACGGAGGGCAATGTAGAGCAGAGCGCCCTCCTTCCAGCCCAGAGCGTGCGCTTCGGCAATGGCCATGAGGTGCGTGTCGTGGTGAACGTGGACGCGGGTGGAGATCTCCCGCTCCAACGCATCCTGGACCGCCACTCGGTGCCAGGAGGGCATCGTCGCTCCGGCAAAGGTCGCCACCCCATCGGTGACGAATGCCGGGAGGGCAACGCCCAGCCCTCCCACCCGAGGCCACGGGACGCCGAGCGAATCCATCCACTCTGTAAGGGTTTCCCCCACTTTGCGCAGGAGGGCGAGCGGGTCCCGTTGACCGTCGTCCACATCCAGCGTCAGACGGTGGAGCGGCTCCCCCCATAGGTCTGACACAACGAAGCTGAGCTGGGGAAGCTCGAGGTCAACTCCGACCACAACACACGTGTCCCCGTTCAGTCGGAACACCGTGGCCGGCCGGCCGCCTCCCTCGGAACGTGTCCCCACAGGAGCGACGAGCCCTCGGTTCATGAGCTCGGAGAGGGCCTTGTCCAGCGTGGGACGCGACAGGCCAAGGGAAGACTCGAGCGCCCGGCGGGTCGTCCCGTCGGGGATCCACAACTCCCGAAGCAGCGTGTGAATCGTGTTGTTTCTCATTTTGGTGAAAACTTTTGCAAAACGAATGTACTTCTTCCCCGGTCGCCCGTCAACCCTTCGGGTTAACCGAGCGGGGGCAACGATGGGCCTATCGATGTATCGGAAGGACGTCCAGACTCCGGGAGAGGTCCTGCAACCCAACAGAGGGAGAGAAGATCGTCCTGCTCCTTCATCGTGGATAGCTGCCTCTCAATCCTGGATCTGCTTCGGCTGGGGAGACAGAAACCCGTCGCCCCCGGCATGGTTCTGGTGCGAGGGCGCGATGTCTATCGGATCCATTCCTGTTAGCAGCTGTCGCATCCGGCGTTGGAACAGGGTCATGCCGCCTGGGATGCCTCGACCTCCCCGGGTTCCGTCGACGATGTCGTACTGCAAAGCGTGATTTCCGGCTCTCGGGATCCGCACTGGCTCTTGCAGGGCCTCACTCGACGCGCCGGAGGGACTGTGTGATGAGATCCATCTCGGCCTTGATCCTTGCCAGCGCGCGCTCTTCGATCCGCGACACCGCTTGGGGACTGATGTCCATCTGTTCGGCGATGGCCCGTTGCGAGAGCGGTTTCTGGTGCTCGCCCTCGAGATCCAGCCCATAGCGCAGACAGATCACCTCTTTCTGCTTCTGGGTGAGCGACACCTTGATCACCCTCCGCAGGCTGTTCTGAAGGCAAGGTTCGAGTCCCTTTTCGGCAGAGGGCGCGCTCTCATCCGCGATGATGCTCATCACGCTACGACCGCTTTCCTCCAAGGCCTCGAACGAAATCAGCTGCCGGCCTGCGATCATCATCTTCAGAAGGTCGTAGACCTTGTCCAAAGGGATCCCTATCTCGCTGGCGATTTCCTCGGGAGTCGGATGGCGATTCAGCCCGTCCTCCAGTTTCCTGGTCACCAGCTTGAACTCCTTCAGCTCCTTCAGTCGTGATTCCGGGATCCTCGCCGCCCCCGTCCACCACCGGCCGAGGGCCAGTTGGATCTCGCGCCGGATCCACCACACGGCATAGGAGCTGAACTTGCACCCCTTTCTCCAGTCGAACCTATCCACCGCTTTGATCAGCCCGACCTGGCCCTCCTGGAAGAGGTCATCCCACAGGTAGATGAAGCCGCGGAACTCGGTGCGGAGGATGTGCCCGATGAGCCCTTGGTTGGCGATGATCAGCTGCTCTCGCGCAGCCTTGTCGTCCATCTCGATGCGCTTGGCCAGCTCGATCTCGTCTTCCCTCGTGAGTCTCACGACCGAGCCTTCGGTGCGCTGACGAAGGGCCGTGGCCGTCATACCCGCATCCCCTCTTCTCCGGCGCGGATGATCACCGCGCCGCCAGGACTCGCCCCACCCATCGCTGCCCGGGTCGACTCCACCGGCCTCACGGTGATCATCGTGCATTGCTGGGCCGAGAGTCCCAAGGCCGCCCGAAGAGTTAGCATCGTCCCGAGGTTTGCCCATCATCGCCACCTCGTGCCCATGATAGCGAGCCGGGAGGTCGAGCGACGCGTGCGCAACCTGCCCTAGATGGAGGTGCGGAACAGGCCATGAGGCAACGGCCGGCACAACCTGCTTCCTCGATCCACGATGGGGACCCGGACGGGAATTTCCAGGTAGCGCTTGCGGACCGGAGATGAGGATCTGTGCTCTGTCCGGAAGTGGTTTCCCCTTGCCAGCGTTGTTCATCGGTTCACCCTCGGTCATCGTAGCGATCCTCGCCAGACCCGGCGGGCGGCCAGCACAGCCCCGACTTCCTCCGAGGGGTCGCAGAGGGTAGAGTCCATCGCGACATGACCAACCGAGGGAGACGGTGAAGGCAACAGACAGCGGGATCCGCCTCTCGGCGAGCGATCTGGCGAACCACCTCGGGTGCCGGCACCTGACCTGCCTCGACCTCCGCGTCGCGCGGGGAGAGCTGGAAGCCCCTACCTCCCACGACCTCGCTCTCGAGGTCCTTCAGAGGCGCGGGTTCGAGCACGAGACGGCTTACGTCGAGCACCTCCGCGCCCAGAACCTGTCCGTCGTCACCCTGGAGGATTTGGGCTACGCCGAAGACGAGTTCGCCGCCACCTGCGCCGCGATGTGCGACGGCCCCGACGTGATCGTCCAGCCGACCCTCCTCGGCGAGGGGTGGATGGGCCGCGCCGACATCCTCCGCCGCGTCGAGGTCCCGTCGTCCAGCCTGGGTGGCTACTCCTACGAGGTGCTCGACACGAAGCTCGCCCGGGAGACCCGCGGGCGGACGATCCTCCAGCTCTGCCTCTACTCCGAGCTGCTCGCCCAGGTCCAGGGGCGGCTCCCGGAGCGGATGTACGTCGTCCCGCCGGGGAGGGGGTTCGCGCCGGAGGCGTACCGCGTGGCCGACTACATGGCCTACTTCCGCCTCGTCCGCCGCAAGCTCGTGGAGTCCGTCGCCAACGGTTACTGGCACGGCGGGGACACCTACCCCGTCCCCTGCGAGCAGTGCGCGATCTGCCGCTGGTGGCGCCTGTGTGAAGACCGACGGCGGGCCGACGATCACCTGTCGCTCGTCGCGGGGATCGGCAGGGGCCAGATCGCCGAGCTGGAGGGGCGGGGGATCCCCACCCTCGAAGCACTGGCCTCGCTCACGCTCCCCCTGACCCCGAAGCCCAAGCGTGGGGCTGCCGAGTCCTACGAGCGCATCCACCACCAGGCCCGCGTCCAGCTCGCCGGACGACAACAGAACGCCCCCGTCCACGAGCTCCTCCCCCTGGCCGAGGGTCTGGGCCTGTTCCGCCTGCCCGAGCCGACCCCCCACGACCTGTACCTCGACCTCGAGGCGGCGCGGTTCGTGGGCGAGGGAGGGCTGGAGTACCTGTTCGGCTGGGTGTCGCTCGACGCATCCGGTGCGCCCGCGTACCACGACCTGTGGGCGATGACCGCCGCCGAAGAGAAGGCCGCGTTCGAGCGGTTCATCGACGAGGCGATGGGGCGCTGGAGCCAGGACGACGGCTTCCACATCTACCACTACGCCCCGTACGAGCCGGCGGCGATCAAGCGCCTGATGGGCCGCCACGCCACCCGCGAAGACGAGGTGGATCGCCTCCTCCGCGGCGAGCGGTTCGTGGACCTGTACGCGATCACCCGCCAGACCCTCCGCGCCGGGGTCGAGTCGTACTCCCTCAAGGAGCTGGAGCGGTTCTTCGGCTACAAGCGAGAGGTGGACCTGCGCGACGCCACCCAGAACCTGCGGGCGATCGAGCTCGCCCTGGAGTTCGAGGCCCCCGACACGATCGCCCCCGAGCACCGCGCGGCCGTGCGCGGCTACAACCGGGACGACTGCTTGGCCACCCTCCACCTGCGACGGTGGCTCGACGGGCTGCGGGCCGAGCTCATCGCCTCCGGCCACGCGATCCCCCGGCCCGAGCCCAAGTCCGGGGACCCGAGCGAGGTGCTCGATGGGGCCCTATCACGAACGCGGGAGCTCTCCGGGCGGCTCCTGGCCAGGCTCCCCACCGAGCGGGCCGAGCGATCCGACGCCGAACAGGCCCAGTGGCTCCTCGCCCATCTTCTTGAGTGGCACCGGCGGGAGGACAAGGCGGCGTGGTGGGAGTACTTCCGCCTTGTCGAGCTCGGCGACGAGGATCTCCTCGACGAGCCCGTGGCGATCGGCGGCCTGCGGTTCGCAAGCCGCGTGGAGACCACCCGCCGCGGGGGCGTGGTCGACCGGTACACGTTCCCTGCCCAGGAGACGCGCCTCTACCCCGGCGAGAAGGTCTTGAGCCGCGAGTCCGGGACAAGCCCGATCGGCGAGGTCGTCGCCCTCGACCCCGTCGCGCACACGGTGGACCTGAAGAAGAGCGCCCGGTGGGCCGACGTCCACCCCCGCGCTGTGTTCGCCCACGAGCTCGTGCGCACCGACGTCCTCCGCGGGGCCCTGTTCACGATGGGCGCGTGGGTGGCCGACCGCGGGATCCACGGCGAGGGCGCCTACCGCGCCGGCCGGGACCTCCTGCTGCGGCAGCGCCCCCGCCTCCAGACCGGATCCGTGGAGGAACTCATCCAGAGCACGCCGGATCCACTCGACGCCGCCCGGCAGCTCGCCCTCGCCTTGGACGGCGGCGTGCTGCCCGTTCAGGGCCCGCCCGGCAGCGGCAAGACCTACACCGGGGCGCGGATGATCTGCCGGGCCGTCGCCGCGGGAAGCAAGGTCGGGATCACCGCTGTCAGCCACAAGGTGATCCGCAACCTGCTGGAAGAGGTCGTCCGCGCCGCCGCCGAGGAAGGGCACCGCCTCCGCTGCGTCCAGAAGGTGACCGACCCGAGCGACACGCCGTCCGAGGCGATGGTCGAGACCACCGACAACGCCCAGGTGTTCGCCCTGCTGCGCACCGGCGAGGCCCAGGTGGCCGGTGGCACGTCGTGGCTGTGGGCGCGCGACGAGGCGCGAGGCGCGGTGGATCTCCTGTTCGTCGACGAGGCCGGTCAGATCTCGTTGGCGAACGTCCTCGTCGTGTCCGGGGCCGCCCGGTCGCTCGTCCTCCTCGGCGACCCCCAGCAGCTCGAGCAGCCCCAGAGGGGAAGCCACCCCGACGGCACCGCTGTGAGCGCCCTCGAGCACCTGTTGGGCAAGCACGCCACGCTCCCCGCCGACCGCGGGCTGTTCCTGGAGACCACGTGGCGCCTCCACCCCGCCTTGTGCCGGTTCACGTCCGAGCTGTTCTACGAGAACCGGCTGCACCCGCGGCCAAGCCTCGAACGCCAGGCCGTCCTGGGAGACCCACCCTGGGCCGGGGCCGGCCTGTGGTACCTGCCCGTGGAGCACCAGGGGAACCGCAACGACGCGCCCGAAGAGGTCTCCGCCGTCCAGGTTCTCGTCCGCGAGCTCACTCAGGGGACGACCCAGTGGATGGACAAAGACGGCCAGGCCCATCCCCTGACGCTCGACGACGTCCTCGTGGTTGCCCCGTACAACGCGCAGGTGGCGGCCTTGCTCGAAGCCCTGCCCCCCGGCGCGCGTGTGGGGACGGTCGACCGGTTCCAGGGCCAAGAGGCGCCGGTGGTGATCTACTCGATGGTCAGCTCCTCGCCCGACGACGCGCCGCGGGGGATGGACTTCCTCTACAGCCTGAGCCGGCTGAACGTGGCCACGTCCCGGGCCCGCTGCGCGTGCGTGCTGGTGGCCAGCCCGCGGCTGTTCGAGCCCGAGTGCCGCACCCCGAAGCAGATGCGGCTCGCCAACGCCTTCTGCCGGTACCTGGAGCTCGCCGGTACCTCGGAGTGAGTGGACCCCGCCCCGTTCAGCCAGCAGAGGCGCGCACATTGGTTTGGGCTTGGCGCTCCTGGTCAAGACGCGGTGGACGGCGTAGCAGCTTTGGCAGGCGCGAGAACTGCGCGTGAAGCCCGCGGCCTGGCACGACGCGTTGGACTGCTTTTGCTGTCCCCAGCTAGGCCGGTAGTGCCGTCGCCCCGGAGTTGTCTGCTTCTGAGCCGGCTGCTACCATTGATTGGACTTGATCTAGCTTCGCGGACCAGGGAGAGGAGGGCCTGAAGTGGCACGGGGAAACATGGTGCTGTGGGGGATCCATGGAGGCAGGACAGGTGATGCCGACCCGATCTTCCTCAAGGAAAGGCAGCTTGCCCTTGCCTGGGAGCACACCGGAGATCTGCAGGGCCTACCGCCAAACCGCGACGCGTTTCGGGAACGACTCCTCGATGCGTACCCGGAACGAAAGGCGGGTTGGTATCCGATGGTAGCTGGACAGCTCTCCCGCTTCGTTCACGAGATGCAGGCCGATGACCTGGTCATCTACCCATCGAAGCGGGACAGGCAGGTTCACATCGGGAGGGTCTCCGGCCCCTATCAGTACGTGGCTGATGCGCCCGGCGGCTACGTCCACCGGCGAGCGGTGAAGTGGCTGAAGTCGTTTCCCAGGACCAAGTTCTCCCAGGGAGCGCTGTACGAGATCGGCTCCGCCATGAGTCTGTTCCAGGTCAAGAACTACGCCGACGAGTTCCTCGCTGCCCTCGCCGGCAAAGAGACCACGCCGCCGGCGAAGCGGGATGAGTCGATCTCCTACGTCGCGGAGGACATCGAGCAGAACACGCGCGATTTCATCCTCAAGACCCTAGCCCAGGAGCTGAAGGGCCATGCGCTGGCCGAGTTCATCGCCCACCTGTTAGGGACGATGGGCTACCGCACGCGGCTCTCGTCGGAAGGCCCCGACGGCGGCATCGACATCATCGCGCACAAGGACGAACTCGGGTTCGAGCCGCCGATCATCAAGGTGCAGGTCAAGAGCACCGAGGGCAGCATCGGTGACCCGATCGTCTCCCAGCTCTACGGCAAGGTCGAGCGAACCGAATACGGCATGGTCGTCACGCTGGGGACGTTCACCAAACAGGCAGCGAGCTTCGCCCGGAACAAGAGCAACTTGCGGTTGGTTGGCGGTGAAGAGCTTGTTGGCCTGATCCTGCAGCACTACGAGCAGTTCGATTCTAGGTACAAGGGGCTTCTGCCGCTTAGGCACGTCTACGTGCCGGAGCCCCTGGAGGAGGCGGAACCATGAGCAATTCTACAGAGGTAACCTTCCTGTCGCGCGCGATTGCGGACGGCCACGCCAAGCTGACGGGTGAAGGCAAGCTCCAGCGTATCGTGTACCTTGCGGTCAACCATTCCGAGCGGTTCAGCGACCCTGAGGAGTTGGTCCGTGCCGAGTACTGGGCGGAGTTGATCTACCGCTACGGCTACGAACCGGGCCGGATCGGCGTCGAGATCACCGTGCCGGACCGCACTCCGAAGGATGCTGCTGATCTCGTCATCTTCCATGACGATGCGCATACGCGGCCCTATGCTGTCATCGAGTGCAAGCGTGACGGCATCAGCGACGCGGAGTTTGCTCAGGCCGTCGAACAAGCATGCGGAAACGGGACATGGGCGAAACTTCGGGCCAGCTACGTTGGTGTCGTTGCTGGCGCGACGCGCCGATTCCTAGACTTCTCTGGCGAATACGGAGCGATGGAACGCGAGCAGAACATCGTGGCGGACCTGCCTATTCAGTACGGAAGGCCTGAAGAATTCAAGTACACCCTGGGCGGGGCGCTAGATATCAGGCCGGTCAAGCGCGAGGAGTTGATCGCTGCTATCAAGAAGTGCCATCAAACGCTGTGGGGCGGCGGTCGGCTTTCGCCCCCGGCGGCCTTCGGCGAGCTGTGCAAGATCATCTTCGTCAAGATCAGCGACGAGAAAGCGAAACGTAAGAGTGGCGATCCCTACGACTTTCAGATCAAGACGCACGAACCCAGCCGCAAGCTAGCCGAGCGCATCAAGGCCCTGTACGAACGCGAGAAGCAGCGCGACCCCGATGTGTTCACCGAAACGATCAAGATCGACGATGGAACGCTTCGCACCATCGTCTCTCACCTGGAAAGCATAAGCCTGTCAAAGACCGACCTGGATACAAAGGGCCTGGCCTTTGAGCAGTTCATGGACGACTTCTTCAAGGGCGACTTCGGCCAGTATTTCACGCCGCGACCCATCATTGACTTCGCCGTGCAGATGCTCAAGCCGACGGATGACGACCTTGTGCTTGACCCCGCTTGCGGGTCCGGAGGCTTCCTGCTTCACGCTCTGGACGCCGTGCGCCGTGAAGCGGACGAGTACTACGAGCCCGACACGCAGGAGCACTTCAAACACTGGCACAACTTCGCCAAGACCCGGCTCTACGGAATCGAGATCAACGAGGAAATCGCCCGCGTCGCCAAGATGAACATGATCCTTCACGATGACGGGCATACCAACGTCATCGGCGCGGATGCCCTGGACCGGATGCAGCGAATCAACGAAGTCAACCGGGGCTTCGCCAGGGACAAGTTCGACCTGATCTTGACCAACCCGCCCTTCGGGGCGCAGGTGAAGGCGACAGAGCGGCCGTACCTGGGCGACTATGACCTTGGCAAGCAAACGAATGCGAAGGGCGAGAGTAAGCCCCGCAACAACCAGAAGACGGAAATCCTGTTCCTTGAGCGGATTTGGCACTTCCTGAAACCCGGCACGGGCCGCGCGGCTGTGGTGCTGCCCGACGGCATTCTTACCAATTCGTCCTTGCAGTACGTCCGCGACTTCCTTCTTGAGCGGTTCCAACTGCTGGCCGTGGTGAGCCTGCCGCAAACCGCCTTCGCCCACTATGGCGCGGGCGTCAAAGCGAGCGTGGCATTCCTTCGCAAGCGGGCCGGCGGCGAGAAGCCCGACGATGGCGAAGCGGTCTTCATGGCAGCCCCGGAATTCATTGGGTATGACGCCACGGGCCGCCAGTGCGCCAATCAGCTTGACGACGTGGTGAAAGAATACCGGGCCTTTGAGAAGGCCAAGGACAAGACACCTTTTTTCGTCTGAGCCCCGCCGGACCCGGCGAGCTTCAATGCTTCGCCGTCCGACGGGGAGAAATCAGGAAAAGGGCCGATGCTCATTACAGCAAGCCGGAGTTTCGCCTCGTTGTCAAGGAACTGCTTGCACGCTATCCACAGGTCAAGCGGCTTGACGCATATGCAAGCGTCTTCTGCGGACCATTTGGCACAGCAATCAAGCAAGAAGACTATCACGATGCCGGCATACCGTTGCTTCGTATTTCCAACATCACAAAACAGGGCACGATTGACGAACGCAAGCTTGTCTTTCTGTCAGACGACAAGGCGCGCGCCTTAGCGTCAACACAAGTGGAACCTGGCGATCTTGTTGTTTCTCAACGAGGCACTTTAGGGATACCTGCCGTCGTTCCTGCCAGGTATCCCAAGTGGAACATCTCCGCCAATCTTATCGCCGTGAGCAAGCCTACAGGGATGTTGCCGCGGTACATTCAAGCCTTTCTCTCTTGCCGTCTTGGGGCAAAGCAGCTGGAGCGGGCACAGAGCGGGCAAGTACAGGGAAAGATCACGACGGAAGATGTTGCCTGTATTCTCATTCCCGACGTACAAGGGCAACAGGTGCTAGTGACGAACCTGGACAAGGCGCGGAGCGCCCGCGATGGCAAACTCGCCCAGGCTGACGCGCTGCTAGACGGCATCGACGATCTTGTGCTGGCGGAGTTGGGGCTTGTCGCCCCGAAGAAGGATGGCCGATTCATCTTCGCCGTCCGGCTGGGCGAACTCAAGACGCGATGCGATGCAGACTACCAGTGCCCGCGCTTCCGCGCGTTGCGGAAGTCCATTGAGGCGGGCAAGCATTCCGTCGGCTCTGTGAAGGATCTGTGCCGCCGTATCGAAAGTGGCTTTGCCGCTGGCCGACAAGACCAAGCCGAAGATCAAACCGATGGCGTGCCGCATATTCGCCCCTTGAACATCACCGGGCGGGGGCAGTTGACCTTTGACGGAACAAAGTACGTTCCCAGGGCAAGCGTGAAGCCGGGCGACATGCTGGCCAAGGGCGAAGTGCTTTTCAACAACACGAATTCGACGGAGTGGGTAGGCAAAACGACCGTCTTTCCAGGCGGGCGCGATTGTGCCTGTTCAAACCATATCACCCGGCTTGCGGTTGACGAATCGCGCGTGCTGCCCGCGTACCTGGCCGCGCTGTTCAATGCCCTTCGGGGCTTGGGGCTGTTTGGGCTGCTATCCACGAACTTCAACAATCAGGCGGGCATCAACGCGGCAACCCTTGGCGACTTACGCGTTCCCGTTCCGCCGCTGAGCCTGCAACGGAAGGTTGTCGCCATTGTTGCCCAGCGATACGTGGACGCCGATAGACTCCGGGCCGAAGCGGCGGCGCTCTGGGCGAAGGCCCTTGAGGATTTCGAGCGGAAGTTGCTGGCCAAGGGCGAGAAAGGGGGTAGCAAGGCATGATCTTGCGCGGACTTCTTGAGCGGTCATTGGGCGGGTTTGTCTGCATCCGGGGCAACGCGCCGCTGGGGCTGCTTGCCGATATGTCCCGCGCCGATCCGAGCTACCAGCGCGACCTTCTGAAAGACCATGAGAAGGAAATCGTCAAGTTTCTTGGGAACAGGGAATACCTGTTCTTCCCGGAAATCATCTTGGCGTGCATCCTGCGATACGACTTCAACAAGCCCAAGGCGAAATCGGGCCTTGACCCGCTGGCGGAAATCCTGGGCGGGCGGAACTTCTATTCCAACGTAGACAAGATTACCGTTGCCGTCCGGTCAATTCCGTTTCGGGGCACGATGGATTCCCGCACGCCAAACCTGCTTCGGGTTGCTTCTCTGAACGTGCCCGACGCTTTGCTTAGCCGGAAGGTGCAACTGCCCTTCTTTCGCATTGACGGCAACCACCGGCTGAGCGCGGCGGCGAAGCACGCGACCTTCAAGGACCTGATGACCCCGTACTGCATCTTGCTGTTCCAGGCCGACGCCGAGGGCACACGGCATAGCAAGACGATCTTCCACAACATCAATTCCAAAGCTGTCCCGCTGACGCCCGAAGAAAACCTGAAGATCATTCTGGGCGACGAAACCCTTTGGCCCGATGCCGTGCTCAAGGACCCAAGCGTGTTCGGCTGGGAATACTTCTTCGCCCGGCACTTGGCCAAGAAGATTCAGGACGACTACTTGGAAGCGATCAAGCACTTGCTGGCCGACAAGCGGGCCGTCCTTGTGGAGCTATCTCGCTTCCTGTTGCACCGCAAGGCCATTGCCGCCAAGGAATCGGAACTTGAGAAGGTCTTCGCCTGTGTGAAGAAGGTCAACGCCCTGTACGCCGGCGATGACAGCTTGAAGATCAATGCCTGTGCCGGTCTTCTTGTGGCCTTCGCCTACTTCTGCCTGACTGACGCGGAATACCATCGACTTGATCCGTTCCGCTACTGGGTCAAGGGCAATCACCTTGCCGCCGTGCGGGGCATGGACGCGGCGACGCTAGTCGAAGTATTCGAGAAGGTTCACTTGGCCAAGACCCGGACGGTGTTTGTATCGATGCAGTTCGGCGACGAGACAAGGGCAACCTTTGAGACAATCGAGAAGGTCATTGCCCAGGTGAATGCGAAGTGCAACCCGCCGATAGAGATACGCCCCATCCGAATCGACAAGTTGAACAAGGGGCATTCCTACGCGATTACCGATGAGATCTTGGACATGCTCGAATCGTCCGGATTGCTGATTGCCGACCTTACGTACGGAAACAAGAACGTGTACCACGAAATCGGCTATCTCATGGGGCTGAATCGTGGGCGGAGCTTGCGACAGGACAACTTCGTGCTGATCGTTCGCGACCGGGGCAAGAAGGCCATGCAGGGAGATGTAGGTTTCAACCTGGCCGACATCCAGCAGATCCGCTTCAAGGAGACCATCGATCTTGAGCGCGAGCTAACAAGGACCATCATGCGCTACTATCAGCTTGGCGATGGGGGAACAGCATAGCCTGGGGTCAGATCTTGTTCCGTGCATAGACTGAAGATGCCTCCCCACCAACACTTCAGCCCACGCGATGTCCCGATGAAGCGCAGATGACGTCGTCCGACCCGCTGAACCCGCTGCTCCACCGTGCCCAGGGGTGCCTGCTGGGGCAGCTCGCCGGCGACACCCTAGGGGCCAGGTGGAGTTCATGGATCCCGAGGAGATCTGGGGGCACTGCCTGGGTGCGATTCCTCGGCATCCCCTACCTCGTTCCCCCAGATCCCGGCTCTCGACGATGACCTATCTCAGGGAGCCAGGCCAGGTACCATAGCAGAGTGAAGGGAGCCGGATGACAGGGAGAGGCGCGCCGGGGACAACGGTCGTGAAGATGATGATGCCCGGAGACCCGCAGACCACGTGTGGGCGTAGGGCTGGCGAAACGCTCCTCCCGCAGAGAGGACCATGAACCGGCCGACGATCGAGACGGGCCGCCTGATTCTTCGCCCCTTCGTGGCGTCCGATGCACAGGAGGTGCAGCGTCTTGCCGGGAGCCAGGCGATTGCCAACATGACGCTGAACATCCCGCACCCCTACCCGGATGGGGCCGCGGAGGAATGGATCGCGACAC
This sequence comes from Thermotoga sp., assembly GCA_020724765.1. Lineage (GTDB taxonomy): Bacteria > Bipolaricaulota > Bipolaricaulia > Bipolaricaulales > Bipolaricaulaceae > Bipolaricaulis. The sequence continues at coordinate 14,627 of DYGJ01000013.1, forward strand.
ACGTAAGGAACGTTTGACGAAGGCAAGGGACTCACCCTCGCCATCACTCGCAGATCGGACGGTGCGCTTCTCGGGGCAGTGAGCCTGATGGACATGACCGCAGGCCACAGAGCTGAACTCGGGTACTGGATCGGCGAGCCGTTCTGGAACCACGGCTACTGCACGGAGGCCGCACGGGCTTTTCTGGACTACGCATTCGGCGCAGTCGGTCTGGTGAGGGTGCATGCCTCGCACTTCAGCCGCAATCCCGCCTCAGGACGCGTCATGCGGAAGATCGGGATGAAGTACGAGGGCTGCCGCAGGTGTCACGCCAAGAAGTGGGACAAGCTTGAGGATCTTGATCTCTACGGAATCCTCAAGGAAGAGTGGAGCACAGCAGGCTAGCCCTTGTCAGCACGGCTGGAGTGGCCCCAGCTCGCGCCAGCACCGCGGCGTCAGATCTTGCTCCGTGGATGAGCGAGGCCCCGTTCACACTGGGCCTGCAACGCGTCGCGTTGCAGGGCCCCTGCGGCAAGGTCGCGCGTTCGTTCGGGCGTAACCTGCACCGCCGGTAGCCTTGCCCGCGCTTCCGGACGGCTGGCTCAGTGCAGCCCCGCGATCTCCCACGGCGGCCGGTCGTCTCGCACGAGTTCGGAGTACGCAAGAGCGTGCGCGTAGTGATCCGGGCCCGTCTCGACCCACGCCGCGTACTCGGTCTTACCCGTCTTGACGATCTGCCGCGTCAGCGCGCCCCAGTGTTTCCGAACGTCCGCCGGCAGGTTGACCGGCAGTTGCTCCTCTCCTTGTAGTAGCCGGGCAAACGCCGCGTCCAGTGCCTCGGTACGGGAGACCTGGAGCACAGGTACGCCGTCCTCGGTGGTCTCCCGCTTGCCGCTGGCCGTCGGGTGCAGATAGCGGACCATACGCACCTTGCCCGGCCATCGCTGTGCGAACTGGCGCGCCATCGTGGTCTCCGGCATGGCGTCTATCCCGCAGTGCCGCACGTTGTACGTCCCCATCAGCCGGTCTAGCTCGTGCCACTGGCACGTCCCCGCCCACAGTACGCCACCCTCGACCCGCCGGATGATCACGTGGTTGACCGCGCCGACGTCTACCCCCATCACCGTAGGGCGTGTGTAGCCGGCCACCATCTCGCCCGACCGCGGTAGCGCGGCCAGGATCTCCTCGGTGATCCGGGCACCTTCGGGTGCGTAGGGCAGGCCGAGGGTCATATTGTAGAACACCTGCTCCCGGGTGGCGTTGCCTTGGGCAGCCTTCCAGCTCTGAACCAGCTCCCCCGGGGCCACCGTGGGGGACACGAGCTGACTCATCCTGAATGAGCGGTACGGCGCACCTGGATTCGTCTCGGTCCAGCGCCCGACGGCCTTGTCCACCGCGCTCCCGCAGTTCGGGCACACCAACGCCTCGCTAACGAAGTCCATCGACTCGGGCCAGCGGGGTTCGTGCCATTCGCTGCACCGGGGGCAGGGCAGGGTCCATGTCTCTTGAGTCCCGCCGAGGTACTCCAGGTGAATGCCCGTCTCGGGGTACTCCGGGTTCGACAGATCGTACGTGTACTTGTGCCGGCTGGCCCCCAGCCGGTGCAGAGCGAGCTCGGCACCCTCTTCAGACATCACCTGTAGCTCGTCGCGTACCACCATGCCGACGCTGATCTCGCGCAGCTTCTCCAGCCCGTGCGCGCCGCGCAGGTAGAGGGGGTACCCGAAGATCATCTTCAACTGGGTGTTTGCCACGCTCTGACACTGGCTGTTCAGGTAGGGCGATGCTCGGATCGCGCGATCCAGCCGGGCTTGGCTGAAGTCGGCGAGCGCGCGGTCACTTGGCAGCATGTACAACACACCCTCGCCTTTGGTCTGCATGAACCACAGGGAAATGTTGATGGCGCTCTCGGTCCACCCGGTCTGCGCGCACTTCATCACCACGATCCGTCCGCCGACGGGCAACTGGCCCATCTCGGCGTACGCATCGGCCAGGTACGGCATGCGGTGCCGGGGATGGGTGATGGAGTACGTGCTGCCGTTGGGCATGAACCGGTGGTTCTCTGCCCACTGCAGCGGGGTATCGAACGTCTGGGATTCTGGGTCTGGCCCTGCTTGAACGGAAGGATGAACGCTCTGCCGCTGCCGTGTCTTCGGTGGCTCTATGAATACGCTCCAGTCTGCCATCGATCACCTCCCCTCGGTCGTCGGATCCTGCGGGTCGACCTCTGCCTCGCGTGGCCGTCGCCAGGGCCGCCCGGTGATTCTCTGGTAGGCAGCGCTGGCGTCCCGCCTGAAGTTGCGCGGGTCCTGGTAGGCATCCGTGGGCCGGTCGGCGTTCCACCTCTCCTGCCGGTCCCGCCAACTGAGCTCGGGGGTGGCGGCGAGGAACACGCCCAGCTCTGCGTGCACTTGACCCACCGGCTTGTACCTGCGGTACCGAAGCCGCTGCCCAAGGAAGGTCTGGCGCCGCGCCCACCGGAACAGCATCAGCAGATCGTCCAAGGTCGCCCAGCCGGAGAGCTCGATCGTGATCCGTTTCGGCCGGTCGAGCCACGGGGAGAAGCCGACGGTGGCAGTCCCCGGTCTCACGGCGGGCGTGGCCCCAGCCAGGACGAACGCCACTGCCTCGGGCTGGGACCACCCGAAGGCGTCCTTCAGCCCATCGGCGAGCTTCCGGAGCTCGTCCAGAACCCCCCGCGCCCGAACCGGCGTCGAACGGGTCGCGGTTCTCGACCCTGCCGCCGGGAACTGAAGGGTGCGCACCTCGACAGCTGCCGGGATGGCGGTGGCGAGGTTGGAGCGCAGGGCTTCCATGGCCCGGTCGTCTGTGGCGGAGCCGGGTTCCGGGCAGGCTTCGCGTGGCAGAGCAACGGTGACGTAGAGAGAAGTCCCCTCGCGCTGGGAGAGCGCCTCGACCCACGACTGGATCTCCTCGAGCAACAGGAGCTCGGCCCCCAGATGTCGACCGCGGAACCGGATGACGTCCGGCCACCGCGCAGCCTCGAGGGCGAGGATGCTGGACAGAGCCTCCAAGCGATGGTCGGCCGGGCGCGTTCGGCTCCGCGGTTGGTCGTCTTCCTGAAGGTACGTCATAATAGAGGCCCAGTATACCGGCAGCGGTTGACTGGTACAAGTGAAATGTGTAAAATGGGGCGTCCTGCGTGGTGGGCGTGGGTTCGGCGCGGGACGGGGGGTGGGGTTGCCATGAGCACAGAGAGGAGCAACGGGGGGTTGGATGGGAAGATGCTGAAGGCGATCGCCGTGCTGGCGGGTGGCGGAACCCAGGAGGGTGCGGCGCGGGCCGCGGGGGTCTCGGACCGCACCGTACGTCGCTGGATTCATGAGCCTGGGTTCACAACCGCACTTGACGAGACGTTGGATGACGCAACGCGGGAGATCGGCCGCCGGCTGGTGGCCGTTGCCGCCAAGGCCGTGAAGACGTTGGACGGGGTGATGGACGACCCCAATGTCTCTGCGTCGGCGCGCATTTCGGCCGCAACGCGGGTGCTGGACGCCGCGGCCAAGACTGTGGGAGCGCGCTGGGGGGCTGAGCGACGCGACATCGTTCCGCCGGGGAGCGCGGACCGTGATGACCCCTGATCGGCTGCCGGCTCGTGCGGCGCCGGGTCCTTCGTCTCCCGCATCGGGAGAAGTCTCTTTGGGACGCGGTTATGGTCCCAGAGGCACCGCTGGGAACCGGACATTTCCGGACACTCGCGCCGCGTCGAGGAGATCGCTGACCCGCGCAGTCCGAAGCACGAGGAGCTGCTCGACTGGGTGGGGGGAAGCTACGACCCGGAAGAGTTCGACCCAGCGAAGGTCGAGTTCGACGACCCGAGGGTGCGGTGGAAGAACACGTTCGCCGACGACGCGTAGGGCTCAGGGAAGAGCCTGTGGGAAGTCCAACCTCCAGCGGGAATCCGGGGCGCTCTGCGGAGACGATGAGGAACCGGTCGTTTTTTGGGCGGGATGTCAGTTGCACGGTGCTGTACCATCCGATGCCGAACCAGGAGGTGGGCCATGGCGCGTGAGTTCAGCGTGGTGATCGAGCGCGATAGCGAGGGCTACTATGTTGGCTCCGTCCCCTCGCTCTCAGGCTGCCATACCCAGGCGCGGTCGCTCGATGAGTTGATGGAGCGTATCCACGAAGCTGTCGAGCTGTGCCTAGAACGCGAGGGAGCCTCCAGCACTGTCCTTGACTTCGTCGGAGTCCAGAAGGTCACCGTCGGATGACAGCTTGGATCGCCCGGGTCACGGGCAAGGACCTGGTGGCAGCGCTCAGGAAAGCGGGCTTCGATGTTGAGCGACAAAGGGGCAGCCACCGTGGTACCGGTGCACGCCGGGGAGACGATTGGCCCGGGGCTGCTGGCGAAGGTCCTTCGCGATTGCGAGATGACCAGGGAGGAGTTCGCAGCCCTCGTGTAGCTCGCTCCAGCACGGCGCGATTGCATCTACCTGCGGGGAGGGACCGTCCCTTGCCTCAACTCCCTGTCCGTTGTCAGGCGATGGCATGATCGCCGTCATGGTGGCGCCACCAGGGGCGGGGTATCTTCAGCGGACCATGCGTCAAGAGATCCGGTTCGCCGGGTTCGGTGGTCAAGGCATCATCTCTGCAGGCCGCATCGCTGGTCAGGGAGCGGTTATCTTCGACGGCAAGCACGCCGTCCTCACCCAGTCCTACGGCCCGGAAGCCCGCGGCGGGGCGTGCGCGGCCGAGGTCGTGGTGTCGGACACCTCGGTGGACTACCCCGTGGTGGGCACGCCCGACGTGGCTGTCATCATGTCCCAGGAGGCGTACGGCACCTACGGCCGCGACATCCAGCCCGGGGGCACGCTCATCCTCGACGAGGACCTCGTGGAGCACGAGCCGCGCACGGACGTGCGCCTGCTTCTTGTCCCGGCAACGCGCATCGCGGAAGGTCTGGGACGGAAGATCGTGGCGAACGTGGTGGTCCTCGGCGCGCTCGCGGCCGCGGTCTCCACGCTGTCGAAGGACGCTCTGCTCAAGGCCGTGCTCGCCGCGGTTCCTCCTCACACCCGCGACCTCAACCAGAAGGCGTTCGAGGCCGGGTACGCGTACGTGAAGGAGCATCACCGTGAGCCGTGAACCGTTGACCGTTGACCGTAATCCGTCGGCCGTTGACCGTGATCCGTCTTCCGTGAACCGTAACCCGTCAGCCGTTGACCGTAGGCCGTCATCCGCCACGGACCACGGACCACGGACCACGGACCACGGATTCCGGACCACGGGTCGGGGTCCGCGGATCGGCGTGTTCGTCTGCCACTGCGGGAAGAACATCGCGACTACGGTGGACGTGGAGCGGGTGGTGGAGGCCCTCGCGAGTTACCCTGGCGTTGCCTACGCCGCCCGGCACGAGTACATGTGCTCGGACCCCGGTCAGGACATCGTCAAGAAGGCGATCAAGGAGCACCGGCTCACGGGCGTCGTGGTCTCCGCCTGCTCACCCTCGATGCACGAGACCACGTTCCGCAACGCGGCGGAAGATGCGGGGCTCAACCCGTACCTCGTCGAGATCGCGAACATCCGCGAGTGGTGCTCGTGGGTCCACAACGATCCGGTGACCACGGACAAGGCGATCCGCATCACGCGGGCGATGGTGGAGAAGGTGAAGGGGAACCACCCCCTGGTCCCGGTCGAGGTCGACCACGCCGTGAAGTGCCTCGTCGTCGGCGGGGGGATCAGCGGGATCCAGGCCGCGCTGGACATCGCCAACGCCGGGTACGAGGTCCTGCTCGTGGAGCGCTCGCCGTCGATCGGCGGGCGGATGGCCCAGCTCTCGGAGACGTTCCCGACCCTTGACTGCTCGCAGTGCATCCTCACCCCGAAGATGGTCGAGGCGTCCCGCCACCCGCGGATCCGGCTCCTCACCTACTCTGAGGTCTCCGAGGTCACGGGGTACCTGGGGAACTACCACGTAAAGATCCGCAAGAAGCCGACGTACGTGGACCCGGACAAGTGCAACCTGTGCGGGGACTGCGTGGCGGCGTGCCCGATCCGCGTTCCGAGCGAGTTCGACCAGGGCCTGTCGGAGCGGGCGGCGATCTACATCCCATTCCCGCAGGCAGTCCCTTCCTCCTACACCCTCGATGAGGTCAACTGCCTCGGCCTGAACCCGCTCCGGTGCAGCGAGTGCTCGAAGGTGTGCACGGTAGGGGCGATCAACTACGACATGCGCGAGGAGCTGATCGAAGAGGACGTGGGAGCGATCGTCCTCGCCACGGGCTACGACCTGTACGGCAAAGAGATGATGGGCGAGTACGGCCACGGAACGGTCCCGGACGTGATCGAAGGCCTGGAGTTCGAGCGGATCCTGTCCGCGGGCGGGCCGACGAAAGGCGAGGTCCGGCGCCCGTCCGACGGGAAGGTCCCCAAAGAGGTCGTGTTCATCCAGTGCTCCGGGTCCCGCGATCCCGAGCTCCACAAGTCGTACTGCTCGAAGATCTGCTGCATGTACACCGCCAAGCACGCCCTCCTCTACCGCCACAACGTGCACGACGGCACGGCCTACGTGTTCTACATTGACATCCGCGCGGGGGGAAAGGAGTACGAGGAGTTCGTGGTCCGGGCGATGGAGGACGAGCGAATCCTCTACCTGCGGGGCAAGGTGGCGAAGGTGTTCCGCGACGGGGACAAGGTCATGGTGTGGGGCGTGGACACCCTCACCGGGAAGCGGATCGAGGTCGCGGCAGACCTGGTCGTCCTCGCCCAGGCGATGGTCCCGTCGGCGGGGACGGAGGAACTGGCCCGCAAGCTCCACATCGCGTGCGGAGGGGAGGGGTTCCTGAAGGAGGCCCACCCGAAGCTCCGGCCGCTGGAGGCCCTCACCGCGGGGATCTTCCTCGCCGGTGCGGCCCACGGGCCGAAGGACATCCCGGAGGCGGTGGCCCAGGGCTCGGGGGCGGCGGCGAAGGCAATCGCGATCCTCGCAGCGCCGACCCTCACCCACTCCCCGGAGATGGCGGAGGTGGACGAGGACCTGTGCTCGGGGTGCGCGGTGTGCGTGCCGCAGTGCCCGTACAGCGCGATCACCCCTGGCGACGTGGCCCACGTGAACGAGCTCCTGTGCGAGGGGTGCGGGACGTGCGTCGCCGCCTGCCCGTCGGGGGCGATGCGGATGAAGAACCAGACCGACGCCCAGGTCAAGCGGATGATCCAGGTCGCCCTGGACGTGGAGCCGGTGGAGGTGGGCCGTGCCTGAGGCACCGTTCGAGCCGCGGATCGTGGCGTTCCTTTGCCGGTGGTGCGCCGGGGCGGGGGCCGACCTCGCCGGGACGAGCCGGATCGCCTACCCCTCCAACGCGATCCCGATCCGAGTCAACTGCTCGGGGCGCGTGGAGCCGGAGTGGGTGATGGAGGCGTTCCGGTCGGGGGCGGACGGCGTCCTGATCGGTGGCTGTCACCCCGGCGACTGCCACTACGTGTCCGGGAACTACAAGACCCGACGGCGGATCTACCTCCTGAAGAAACTTCTCGGCGAACTGGGGATTGCGCCAGAGCGGGTGCGGCTGGAGTGGGTGTCGGCCACCGAGGGGGCGAAGTTCGCCCGGGTGATGAAGGAGTTTGTGGTCCAGCTCAAGGAGCTGGGACCGTTGTCCGTGGGCCGTGATCCGTTGTCCGTCAACCGGGGTCCGTCGTCCGAACACCGTGAGTCGGTGGTTGCGGAGCGGCAGAGGGAGACACGCGTTGGCACCTAGGACCCACCGGGATTTGGATGCCTGGAAGGAAGCGATGCTCCTCGCCCAGAAGGTGTACAAGGTGACCGAGGCTCTCCCGGACCAGGAGCGCTACGGCCTCACGGCTCAGATGCGGAGGGCCGCCGTGTCGGTCCCCAGCAACATCGCCGAGGGGTCTGCAAGAGCATCGAGGAAGGAATTCGCTCACTTTCTTCACCACGCACTGGGCTCCCTGGCGGAGATAGACACGCAGGTTTCGCTGGCCGAGAACCTTGGGTGGATAAGAGACAGCGGCATCACGGCCGACGTTGAGCGTGTGAGAATGGTGATCTACGGCCTGATTCGACATCTGAAGAAGGAGCCCAAGGATGAGCGCTAGTCAGCCGAACACGGGGCTTCCGCAGTCCACGGGTTACGGACCACGGACCACGGATCACGGATCACGGCCGAAGATCGCCGTCTACTGGACGGGGGGCTGCGGCGGGTGCGACGTGTCGTTCCTCGAACTCGGGCCGGCGCTCCTCGATGTCCTGTCTCAGATCGAGATCGTGTTCTGGCCCGCGCTCGTGGACACGAAGCGTTCCGACGTCGAGGCGCTCGCCCCGCGATCCATCGCCGCCACGCTCGTGAACGGAACCCTGCGCACGGAGGAGAACGTGGAGATGGTCCGCCTCCTCCGGGAGAAGTCGCAGCTCGTGGTCGCGTTCGGCGCCTGCGCTTACCAGGGCGGCGTGCCCGGGCTGGCCAACCTCTCCTCGCGCGAGGAGATCCTCCACCGGATGAGCGGAAACGGGTTCCACCCCACCCCGCCGCCGGGCGGAGACGCGGAGGACGCTCCCCCCGAACTCCTCGCCCAGGCGAAGTCCCTGTCAGATGAGATCGTGGTGGACTACGTCGTCCCCGGCTGTCCGCCGATGCCCCCGCTCATCGGCCTCCTGTTCGACGCGCTCCTGTCGGGCGACCTGCCGGCCCCGGGCCACGTGTTCGCCCACGACAAGGCCCTGTGCGAGGAGTGCCCGCGCACGCGCGAGGACCGGGTGCTCACGAAGGTCGTCCGCCCCCACGAGATGGTCCCCGACCCGGAGGTGTGCCTCCTCGATCAGGGGATGATCTGCATGGGCCCCGTGATTCGGGGCGGGTGCGGGGCGGCGTGCCCGAAGGCGGGGATGCCGTGCACGGGTTGCGTGGGCCCGACCCCGAACGCGGGCGACCCGGGGCTGGCGATGATCTCCGCCCTGGGATCCCTCGTCCGGGCTGGCGAGGAGGGCGCGGCGTCGTTCGCCGCGGAGGACAAGCTCCTCGACGCCCTCGTGGACCCGCTCGGCACGTTCTACAAGTACTCCCTGCCCGCCTACGTCCGCGGCGCGGGGAAGAGGAGCGACCGGTGAAGAAGATCGTCATCGACCCGATCACGCGGCTGGAGGGACACGGGAAGATCCTTCTCTACCTCGATGACCAGGGCGGGCTCAAGGGCGCCGTCCTCCAGGTTCCCGAGCTGCGGGGGTTCGAGACGTTCTGCCGCGGCCGGCGGGGAGAGGAGATGCCCCAGATCACGGAGCGGATCTGCGGGGTGTGCCCGGAGGCCCACCACCTGGCATCGGCGCGGGCCCTGGACGAGGCGTACGGGGCCACGGTCCCGCCCGCGGCGTGGATCCAACGGGAGCTCTTCTACAACTGCTACATCTTCGCCGACCACCTCCTGCACCTCGTGTTCCTCGGCGGACCGGACCTCCTCCTCCCCGCGGACACCCCGAAGGCGAACCGGAACGTCTTGGGCGTGCTCCAGGCGTACCCGGAGCTCGGCCGCGAGATCGTCACGGTGCGGGCGCGGGCGCAGCGCGTGTTGGAGATCATCGGCGGCCGGGCCATCCACCCCGTGTTCGCCCTCCCCGGCGGCGTGGCCCGTTCTCTCTCCGCGGACGAGGGAAAGGAAGTCGCGGGACACACGGAGGCGATGGTCGGGCTCGCCAAGATGTTCGTGACCTTCTTCCACGAGGAGGTCCTCCCGGACCCGGGGTACCAGAGCCTCCTCGCCTCGCCCCACGCCCACCTCCCCACGCACTACATGGGGCTCGTGGACGAGAACACCGCGCCCCACTTCTGCCGGGGCGAGGTGCGGGCCGTGTCCTCCGACGGACACGAGCTGTTCCGCCTGGACGGAGCGGGGGCCCTGGGGAAGATCGCCGAGCGGAACGAGTCCTGGACGTACGTGAGGTTCCCCTACCTCAAGGAGCCGGGCTGGACCGGGTTTGAGGCCGGGCCCGGGTCGGGGATCTACCGCGTCGGGCCGCTGGCGCGGCTCAACGTTGCGGAGCGGATGGCGACGCCG
>DYGJ01000013.1:24641-28767 GCA_020724765.1 Thermotoga sp.
GAGGAGTACGAGCGGTTCCTCGACTTCTTCGGGACGAAGCCCGTCCACGCTACGTTCGCCTACCACTGGGCGCGGCTCGTGGAGATGGTCCAGGCGGCAGAGGCCGCGGCCGTTTTGGCGGCGGACAAGGGACTCACGGGAACCGAGATCCGAGGGAAGCTGAGCGCTCCCGGACAGGGGGTGGGCGTGGTGGAGGCGGCGCGGGGGACTCTGTTTCACCGCTACGCCCTCGACGAGCAGGGCCTTGTGACCGACCTCGACCTGATCGTCGCCACGACCCACAACGCGGCGGGGATCGGGCTCTCCGTGAAGCAGATGGCAGAGGATGTGGTGCGGAAGGGAGACCTCGACGAAGCGCTCCTCAACCGGATCGAGATGGCGTTCCGCGCCTACGACCCGTGCTTAGCGTGCGCGACCCACTTCCTGCCCGGGGAGATGCCGCTCGTGGTGGAGATCTACGACAAGGAGGGGAACCTTGAACGCCGGATCTCCCGCTAGAGCCGTGGTGGTGGCGCTGGGGAACCCGGACCGGGCCGACGACGGCGTGGGACCGGCCGTGATCCAGGCGATTGAGGCCCTGCCCGAGGTCGAGGTGTGGGAGGCGATCCGCGGTGGATTGCCGCTCGCCCAGGCCCTCGTCGGGTTCGATCGGGCGTTGGTGGTGGACGCTTGCCCCGCGCTCGCCGTGGGCGAAGTGGCCCTGATCCCGCTGTTCACGGCAGACGGACCACGGACCACGGATCACGGCTCTTGGCTTCACGGGATGGGCCTCTCCCAAGCGTTGGAAGCGCTGGGGACCGCGGGGTTCTGCGTCCCCGAGACGTGGGCTCTCGCGATCGGCGTGGAAGGTGCGCTCCCGTTCCGGAGGGGGCTCTCCCCGGAGGTGGCCCGGGCTGTGCCCGCGGCGGTAGCGGAGGTGAACCGGTGGCTAGCGAACTAGACCTGTCCCGAGATCGGCTCGACGCGCCGTTCGCCCGGCGGGTGGAGGAGCTGTCGGGCGAGAACCCGTACGCCTGCTACCAGTGCGGTAAGTGCTCCGCGGGATGCCCGTTCGCAGACTACATGGACGTGCTCCCGAACCAAGTATTGCGCCTGGTCCAGCTTGGCGATGAGTCCGCCCTCGATCTCTCCGCCCCGTGGGTCTGCGCGTCGTGCCTTGCGTGCGGAGTGCGCTGCCCCAAGGGCGTGGACATCGCGAAGACGATGGAGGCGCTGCGGCTCCTGGCCCTGCGCAAGGGGATCTCCCCCGCTCCGGCGACCCCGGACCGGCCCTGTCCGCAGATCGCCCTCGTCGGGGCCTTCAGGAAACTCACACCATGAAGAAGCTTGCCTACTTCCCTGGCTGTGCGATGAAGGATCAGGCCCGCCCGGACGAGAACGGGGCCCTCCAGGCGCTGGCCATCCTCGGGTACGAGGTCGAGGAGATCCCGCGTTGGAACTGCTGCGGCACGGTGTACTCGTTGGCCCAGGATGACCTCATGCGCCACGTGGGGCCGGTGCGGAACCTTGTCCGCGTCCAGGGGATGGGCGAGAAGCGGGTGCTCACCCTGTGCGCGATGTGCTACGGCACGCTCACCCGATCGGCGCGGTTCGTCGAGGAGCCGGAGCGGCTGGAGCGGATCAACGCGTTCATGGACACGGAGGACGACTTCCGCGGTGGGATCGAGGTCGTCCACCTCTTGACCCTCCTCCGCGACGAGGTGGGCTATGAGAAGCTGGCCTCCAAGGTCAAGCGAAGCCTGGACGGGCTCAAGGTCGCCACGTACTACGGGTGCGTCCTCCTCAGGCCCCGGGAGTTCGCGGTGGACGATCCGGAGAGGCCCGAGGTCATGGAGCGGGTCGTCGAAGCGATGGGCGGGACGCCGACGGTGTTCCCGGAGCGGATGGAGTGCTGCGGAGCGTACCTCACGGTGGGACGATCCGATGTGGTGACAGATCGGGCGGGGAGGATCCTCCGCTCGGCGCGGGGCAACGGGGCGGACCTCGTGGTCACGACCTGCCCCCTGTGCCAGTTCAACCTCGACGAGCGCCGGCCCGCAGGGGCGCCAAGCCTGCCTGTGCTCTACCTCGGGCAGCTCCTGGCGTGGGCGATGGGAGTGGACGAACCTGCGGTCGCCGCTCTGGTAAGCAAGGAACCTGCAACCGGCAAACCGGTTCCCTCGGGGGTGTGACGTGAACGAGATCACGGTGTTCATCATGGGCAAGGGGTACCGCGTTCCGGCGGGCCTGACGATCATGAAGGCGATGGAGTACGCCGGGTACCTGCTCAACCGCGGCTGCGTTGCCGGGGCGGGTACTGCGGGGCGTGCGCCACGGTGTACCGGCTCCCGGGCGACTACAAGCTCTACGCGGACCTCGCCTGCCAGACCCCGGTCCAGGACGGGATGTACATCGCCCAGCTCCCGTTCACCCCCGCCGAGCGGCCGGCGTACGCGCTGGAGAACCTGACCCCGGATGGAAAGACGCTTCTCGCTCTGTTCCCAGAGCTTGCGCGGTGCGTGGCGTGCAACACCTGCACCAAGGCCTGCCCGCAGAAGCTGGAGGTTATGGACGCGGTTCAGTCGTCCCTGCGCGGAGACATCCGCCAGGTGGCGGAGTTCACGTTCGACTGCGTCTCGTGTGGCCTGTGCACGATGCGCTGCCCGGCGGAGATCTCCCACCACCACGTGTGGCAGCTCGCCCGCCGGCTGAACGGGGCGTACCTCACCCCGCGTGCGGAGCACGTCAAGACGCGGGTCGAGGAGATCGCCGCAGGGAAGTTCAAGGGAGAGCTGGATAAGCTCGTGACGATGACCAAGGACGAGCTGGTCGCGGCGTACAAGGCCCGCCAGATCGAGGCGTAAGGAGGGGAGCCGTGGGCACCTATCCGCGAGAGATCCAAGAGTCCATCGAGCGCGTCGAGGCCACACGGCCGGCGCGGCTCGCCAACAAGCCGGCGAGGCTCACGCTCCAGGAGCAGGAGACCCTTCTCAAAGGGTTCCACCCCGACTACCGGGCGGAGGGAAAGCGCAAGCTCAAGGTCGGCGCGTCGTGGGGCGAGCCTGTACCGCACGAGCTCGCCGACCTTGTCGAGGCGTACCCACTCCTCGATCCGGGGTCTGTGGATGTCTCCAAGCCCGACCACGACGTGGACCTCCTCGTGATCGGCGGGGGCGGGGCGGGCACCGTGGCGGCGATCTGGGCCCACAGGTCGGGCGTCCCCGCGGAGCGGATTCTCATCGCCACGAAGCTCCGCCACGGCGACTCGAACTCGATCATGGCCCAGGGCGGGATCCAGGCCGCGGACAAGCCGCACGACTCGCCGGCGATCCATTACCTCGACGTCCTCGGCGGCGGGCACTTCACGAACGATCCCAAGCTCGTACGGGCGATGGTCGAGGACGCACCGGAGCTCATCCGCTGGCACGAGGACCTCGGGGTGATGTACGACAAGGCCCCCGACGGGACGATGTCCACCATCCACGGCGGCGGCACGTCGCGGAAGCGGATGCACTCGGCCAAGGACTACACGGGCCTGGAGATCATGCGCGTGCTCCGCGACGAGGCGCGGACCCAGGGGATCGCGACGATCGAGTTCTCCCCCGCGGTGGAGCTTCTCACCGACGGCCAGGGCCAGGTCGTGGGCGCCGTCTTGTGGAACCTGGAGACGAGCGAGTACACGGTGGTGCGGGCCAAGGCGACCGTGCTCGCCACCGGCGGGTGGGGCCGGCTCCACATCCAGGGGTTCCCGACCACGAACCACTACGGCGCCACCGCGGATGGCCTCGTCCTCGCCTACCGCGCGGGGGCGAAGCTGCGCGACCTCGACGCCGTGCAGTACCACCCCACCGGCGCCGCGTACCCGGATCAGCTCGTGGGGCTCCTCATCACGGAGAAGGTGCGGGGGATGGACGCCCAGCCCCTGAACCGGCTGGGAGAGGTGTTCGTCCACCCGCTGGAGCCGCGCGACGTGGAGTCGGCGGCGTTCATCCGCGAGTGCGCGCTTCCCGAGAAGGGCGGCCGCGGCCTGGGCGTGGTTACCCCCACGGGAATGGTCGGGGTGTGGCTCGACACGCCGATGGTGGACATGATCCACGGCCCGGGGACCTTCGAGCGGGCCCTGTCGTCCATCTACCGGATGTACGTG
>DYGJ01000014.1:0-2476 GCA_020724765.1 Thermotoga sp.
ACCGACCGGTGACATTGATCCGCAGACTGATGATGGGGAGAGGGGTATCCACCTGAAGCCGCACGAAACCGAACGCCCAGATAAGGATTCCCACATGCACGTAGGGCTCCTCTCCATCGAGTTCTGCGACCAGCTTCAGGTTCCGCCAAGCATCGAGGTCCACGCCGAGGTAGGGATGGACGCCCATCGCTGGGGTGAACGAGAGGTCGAGTCCGGGATGGAGGGTGAGAAAGGAGAGAACTTGCCAACTCAGCACCCATCCGCCGCGTAGAGCCCAGGACGGCACTGGGATGAGGACATCAACGCCGAACGGGATTGCGAGTGAGATCGGACCAGTGGTTCCGACGTGGTACTTGCCCCATACCCGTACGTCGCCGAATAGCGCCGAGACGGGGCGCATCCCGAGCTGGAATGCGTCGGTTAGACCGTACTCGAACTCGAAGAACTCCAACGGGTTCGTGGGTGAGGTGAACGCGAAGAACTGAATCTGGGTCTCTCCCCGGGCGAGAGTGTAGGCGGTGGGCTTGTACAGACCCTGTGTGGGCGGCGCATTGAGGAACGTTCGGCCGAATACGGGGTCGAGGATGCCCACAGAGATCAAGACAAGCGCCCCCCACACGAGCAGCCGTGTCGGGCTTCGGGCGAAGTTTGAACGCCTCTTCAGGCATGATCCTCTCGTCTTCTCTTTTGTGCTCAAGGCCAGGTTCTCTAGGCGGTTGCCCCCAGGACAAACCGCACCCGCTCCGACGTGAACGGGGCACGGATCATGCGCACGCCCACCGCGTCGTAGATCGCGTTGGAGATCGCGGGAAGCGGGCCGTTGATCCCGATTTCGGAGATGGACTTCGCTCCCCATGGTCCGGTCGGTTCCTCACTCGGGACGAGGATCGCCTCGATCCCTGGAACGTCGAGAGAAGACGGGATCTTGTAGTCGAAGAACCCCGCGTTCACGCAGCGCCCGCTCTTGGAGAAGAGCATTTCCTCGCACAGGGCGTGGCCGATCCCCTGGAGGATCGCCCCTTCGAGCTGGCCCTCCGCGGCCTTGGGGTGGATGGCGACCCCGCAGTCCGCGGCGACCACGAACCGCTCCACCCGCACCACGCCCGTCTCGCGGTCCACGGCGACTTCACAGAAGAACGCCGCGAACGGCGGCGGTGACTCCGGGCACAGGAACGACGCTGTGGCGGCGATCTGCCTCTGGTCGACCACATAGATCGCCCGATGTCCGATCTCACCCAGAGTAAGGCGCTTCCCTGTCTTCCGGCTCTGCACCGCGCCGTCGGTGAGCTCTAGAACCTCGGTCCTCTCGCCCAAAGCTGCGGCTGCCACGTCGAGGATCTGCTGCCGTACGTCCTGCGCTGCCCGGAGGACGGCGTTTCCCGACACGTAGGTCGTGCTTGAGGCGTAGGCGCCGGTGTCGAACGGGGTGAAGTCTGTGTCCGAGGAGTAGACGAGGACCCGGTCCACGGGAACGCCAAGCTCCGCAGCGGCGATCTGGGCGAGAATCGTGTCCGAACCCGTCCCGAGGTCGGTCGCCCCGACGAGGAGACGGAAGCTCCCGTCGTCCTGCATGACGAGGGTCGCCGCGGCCATGTCCACGCCCGTGATCCCCGACCCCTGCATCGCACACGCCATCCCCAGCCCGTGGACCCACGGTCCGTCCTCGCAGCGTCGGCCACGGTTCTCCTTCCACCCGATGCGCTCGGCGCCGATCCGCAGGCAGTCGGCGAGTGCGCAGGAGCGGATGATCTGCGCTGTTCCCTCGCGGCCCTCGCCAATCTTTTCGAAGATGGGCGACGTTTCCCCGACCCGGATGTGGTTCCGCCGTCGCAGTTCGATCGGGTCCATTCCCAGGTTCTCGGCGAGGACGTCCATCGCCACTTCGAGGGCGAAGTAGCCCTGCGTCGCCCCGTACCCGCGGTAGGCCCCGGCCACGGGAAGGTTCGTGTACACCGCCTTCCCGTGGAACCGGAGGTGGCGCGCCTTGTTGTAGAGGGGGAGGGTTTTCGAGCCGACGTTGGACAGCACAGTCAGGGCATGGGCCCCGTAGGCACCGGTGTTGGAGAGAACCTCCATGTCCAGGGCTTGAAGGACTCCGTCCTTGCCGGCTCCCAGTCGTACGGTTACCCGCATCGGGTGGCGGGTCCGGCTCGCCACGAACACCTCCTGCCGCGTGCAGGCCATCCGCACGGAACGGCCCGTCCTCAGGGCGAGCAGCGCCGCCACCGGTTCCAAGAGGACCTCTTGCTTGGAGCCGAAGCCCCCTCCGATGCGCGGCTTGACGACGCGGATTCGGGCCGGGTCGAGCCCGACGACGCGGGCCACGATCCGCCGCACGTGGAACGGCACCTGGGTCGAAGTGCGCAGCACAAGCCGCCCTCCCTCGTCGAAGTAGGCGATCACGCAGTGGGGTTCGAGCGCTGCGTGCTGGGAGTACGGGATCTCGCACGTCACCTCAGCCGTTCTCGCGGCTTCG
>DYGJ01000014.1:2486-17991 GCA_020724765.1 Thermotoga sp.
TCGCATCGGCGGCGATGGGCGCTTCCGCAAGCCCCTTGGCGATGTCCCCGACCGGGATATCCACCGCGGCGGCGATGTTCCTCTTCGCGTCGTAGATGCCCTCCGCATCCGGATCGTCGTGGAGGGGCGGAGCGTCGGAGGCGAGGGCCTCCTCGGGCGAGAAGACCGTCGGCAGAACCCAGTACTCGACGTGGATCTTCGCCAGTGCCTCGTCTGCTGCCTCTTCCGTCTCGGCCGCTACCGCCGCTACCCGGTCCCCGACGAACCGCACCTTGCGATCGAAGAGGACGGTGTCGTAGGGCGAGGGCTCCGGCCAGCCCTGGCCGGCGGTGGTGTACGGGACGCGGGGAACGTTCCCGTGGTGGAGGATCGCCCGCACCCCGGGCACGGCCTCGGCCTCGGAGGTGTCGATAGCGACGATCTCGGCGTGGGGGTGGGGCGAGGAGAGGATCTTTCCGACCAGGGTTCCGGGGACGTCGAGGTCGAGGGTGAACACGGGCTTCCCCGCCACCAGGGCCGGACCGTCGACCTTGGTCACGCTCTGGCCGACAGCGCCCCGTTGGCGCGTCTCTACCGCCATCGCCCCTCCCGCTTCCACTGGGCGGCCAACAGGACCGCGTCCACGATCTTCACGTACCCGGTGCACCGGCAGAGGTTCCCCGAGATCGCCTCCGCGACCTCGTCCCGCGTCGGGTTGTCATTGCGCAGGAGGAGCTCGTAGGCCACGAGGACCATCCCTGGCGTGCAGAACCCGCACTGCACGGCCCCACTGTCGAGGAACGCTTTCTGCAGAGGGTGCGGGTCATCCACCGTGCCCAACCCCTCGAGGGTGAGGACCTTCTTGCCCTGGATCTGGGGGGCAAGCATGAGACACGACCGCACGGCGCGGCCATTCACGAGCACGGTGCACGCCCCGCAGTCGCCGGTACCGCACCCCTCCTTGACCGACTTCATCCCCAGCAGCCGGAGGAGCGAAAGAAGCGGCTCTCCTGGTTCCACGTCGAGGTACTGCGGGACCCTATTGAGGTTGAAGGTGATCTTCATCGTCCCGCCTTTTCGGTTGCTCGGACCAGTGCTCGTCGGACCAGGACCCCGGCTGTGTGGCGCCGCCAAACGGCCCCGGCCCGCCGGTCGTCACCGACTTCAACCTGGCCCTGTACGAGGTCCTGGATCTCGCCCCACAACGATTCCCTTGGCTTCTGCCCGACGAGCGCCTGCTCGGCCCACGGGAGCCGCTCTCCCCGATCCGGCCGCGCGCCCACCGCCACCCGGGCCCATGCGACCACGCCATCCCTGATACCGACCCCGCAGCAGGAGTTGAGGAGGGCGATGTCGTACCGGGCGCGGCCGATCTTCTCGTAGGCGAATGCTCCGTTCCACGGTGGGAACAGGATCTCCGTTGCCACGGCGCTCCGAAACAGCCCCCGGAACTCGCCCCGGTACAGCTCTTCCACGGGTGCTTTCCCCTCCCTTTCGCCTCGCCAGCGAACTTCGGCTCCCAGAGCGACGAGGGCGGTCGGGATGTCCCCCCACGGGTGAGCGGAGACAAGCGCCCCCCCGAGGGTGGCCATGTTCCGCAGCGGTGGGACCGCCACCTGCCGGAACACCTCGCATAGGATCCCGCCCACGTACGCGCTCGCCGCCGGGTTCTTCAGAATCTCGGTCAGCGTGGTTGTGGCCCCCACGGCGAGCCCGCCTCGGGCCTCGCCAACCTGGGATAGGCCGATCCCCGTGATGTCGATCAGTCCTTCGACCTGGCCCGGCGGGCCACGGAGGAGGTCCACGCCGCCGGCGAGGAGAGCCCCTCCGTCGCCGTAGGCAGAGAGCAGGGACAACGCTTCTTCCACGTCCCGGGCCAGGTGAAACCGGCGGATTCCTGTGCGGTGCATCCCGTTCACCGCCGGCAGTATAGCGAGGTCGCAGCCTGTCAGGCAACTTGACCGTCAGCGTGGGGGAGGCGTATTCTGCACCATGCACACGGACGTACGGTCCCTCCACCGGACGACGGAACTCGCAGCTGTCGTCCGGGGCGATCGGCCCGCCGACCTCGTGATCCGGAACGGCCGGTGGGTCAACGTGTGCTCGGGAGAGATCCTCTCGGGAACCGACATCGCTGCCCTCGGGGAGCGGATCGCCTACTGCGGCCCCGACGCGAACCCGCTGATCGGTCCGCACACCCGGGTGATCGAGGCCGAGGACCGCTACCTCGTCCCGGGGCTCCTCGACGCTCACGTGCACATCGAGAGCGCGATGGTCACCCCGACCGAGTTCGCGCGCGCGGTGCTCCCGCGGGGGACGACGGCCGTGTTCGCCGACCCTCACGAGATTGCGAACGTTCTGGGCCTGCGCGGGGTGAAGCTGTTCGTGGAGGAAGCGCGCCGGCTCCCGCTCAAGGTCTACCTCCAGGTTCCATCCTGCGTCCCCGCGGTGCAGGGCCTGGATACCCCGGGAGCGGAGATCGGCCCGCAGGAGGTGGCGGAGGCCCTGGCCTGGCCCGGGGGGGTCGGGCTGGGGGAGGTGATGGACTACCCGGGCGTAATCGCAGGAGACCCCGACGTCCACGCGAAGATCGCCGCCGCCCTCCGCCACGGCAAAACCGTGGGAGGCCACTACGCGTCCCCCGACCTGGGCAGACCCTTCCACGCCTACGCGGCGGGCGGGCCCGCCGATTGCCACGAGGGGACACGAGAGGAGGATGCCGTAGCCCGGGTGCGGCAGGGGATGCGGGCCATCCTCCGCCAGGGATCGGCGTGGCGCGACCTTGCGGAGGGCCTTCGGGCTGTCACCGAGTTCGGGATCGACCCCCGGCGCGTTCTCCTCGCCACCGATGACCGCTCTGCCGAGACCCTCCTGCGGGAGGGGCACATGGACGACGTGGTCCGCACCGCGATCGCAGCAGGGGTCTCCTCGATGACGGCGATCCAGATGGCGACCCTGAACACAGCGGAGCACTTCGGCGTGGACCGGGAGGTGGGGACGATCGCCCCGGGCCGGATCGCCGACGTTCTCATCGTGTCCGACTTGGCGGAGTTCGTCGTGGACGTGGTTGTGGCCTCGGGAACGGTGGTCGCCGCGGGAGGCGTCCTCCAAGGGGAGTTTCCCGTGTTCCGCTACCCCGACTGGGCGTGGGGAACGGTGCGGCTCAGCCGGCCGCTGCGACCGGACGACCTCGCTCTGGAGGCGCCAGCAGACGAGGGCGAGGTGGAGGTGCGGGCGATCGAACTCGTGGAGCACCAGGCCACGACGCGCGAGGAGCGGGTTCGTCTTCCCGTCCGCGCGGGGAGGATCGAGCTCGTCCCCGGGGTGGCAGCGGTGGTGGTGGTCGAGCGCCACCGCGCCAGTGGCCGGATCGGGAAAGGAGTTCTCATCGGCCTGGGGCTTGAACCGGGGTGCGCCGTGGCGAGCACGGTCGCCCACGACTCTCACCACCTCCTTCTCGTGGGGACGGACCCCGCGGCGATGGCCCGGGCGGGGAACCACGTGGCCGAGGCCGGGGGCGGGATCGCCGTCGTCCAACGGGAGGCGGTCCGGGCGTCTCTGCCCCTCCCGATCGCGGGGATCCTCTCCGATTGTGGGGTTGAAGAGGTGGCGGCAGGTCTCGCCGCGATCCACGCCGCACTCCGGGCGTGCGGGGTGCACCTCGCCGACGCCCTGATGACGCTATCGTTGCTGGCCCTGCCCGTGATCCCCGCGTTGAGGGTGACAGACAAGGGCCTGGTGGACGTGGAGCGGGGAACGATCATCTCCCCGTTTGCGTAGCTTGAAGATCGTCAGAGGGGGGTAGACTCAGGTCATGGCACAAGTGATCACGGGAGCGCGGGTCGGCGACCTGTTCGGCACGTACTGGGAGAATGGACATATCGTCCTGGAGGGCGATCGGATCGCGCGCGCCGGTCCCGGGCCCGCGCCGGACGTGCCCGGCGCGGAGGTCCTAGACGCGGATGGGCGGTTGGTGACGCCGGGGCTGGTCAACGCCCACGTCCACCTCTACTCCGCCCTCGCTCGGGGAATCCCCCTGAAACGCTTCGACCCCACCTCGTTTGGCGAGATCCTGGAGCAGCTGTGGTGGAAGCTGGATCGGGCGCTTGATCTGGACGCCGTGCACCGCTCGGGGGTTGTGGGGGCCCTCGGCCACCTCCGGTCCGGGGTTACGGCCCTGTTCGACCACCACGCCTCTCCCGCCGCGATCGAGGGGTCGCTGACCCAGCTCAAGTGGGCCCTGACAGAGGTGGGGTTGCGGGCCGATCTGTGCTACGAGGTGACGGACCGCGGGGGAGCGGCAGAGCGGAACGCCGGGATCCAGGAGAACGTCCGGTTTGCCCGCGAGGAACGGGTTCCCGGGTTCTTCGCCTCCCACATGGGGCTCCACGCCTCGTTCACCCTGTCCGACGACGCGCTGGCGAAGGCGCGCGCTGCGGCGGAGGACCTCGGTCTGGGGTACCACGTCCACCTCGCCGAGGGGAAGGAGGACCCGGTGGACGCCCTGGGAAAGCACGGCGTCCGCACCGCGGAGCGGTTGGACCGGTTCAGGATCCTGCGTGAGGGGTCGCTCCTCATTCACGGAATCCAGGTCTCAGGCGTGGAGCTTGATCTCCTCTCCAAACGCGGGGGAACGGTCGTCCACAACCCCCGCTCGAACATGAACAACGCCGTGGGCGTCGCCCCGGTCCCAGCGATGCTGGCCAAGGGGATTCGGGTCGCCCTGGGGACGGACGGATTCGGGTCGGACATCCTCACCGAGGCCCTTACCGCGCGGCTCCTCGCCCACCACGCCTCGAACGACCCGACGACGCTCCCCGACCCCCAGCTCCTCGCCCTCCTCCAGGAGAACTACGCCCTCGCGGAGCGGGCGTTCGGAGCCCCGATGGGGAAGGTCGCTCCAGGGTACACAGCAGACCTGGTAGTGTGGGATTACGTCCCGCCGACCCCCCTCGACGCGGGAAGCCTCCTCGGCCACCTCTTGTTTGGCGCGATCTCGGAGGGGATCCGGCCGCGAACCGTGCTCGTCGCCGGGGTCCCCAAGCTCCGGGACGACGTCGTGACGGGGTTCGGCGAAGGAGCCGCCCTCGCCGCAGGCGGGCGAGGTGGCGCGGAAGTTGTGGGGGAGGATCTAGCATGCGCCCGCTCTCGCTCGAGATGCTTCTCGGCTGGGCCCTGCGCGAACTGGACTGCGACGGGGCGATCTACGGGATCCCCCGGGAGGCGTTCTGGGTCCCCGGCCCCGACGTTCCGTACCGATCGGAAGCCTTCGGGCATCCGCTCCTCACCCCGATCGGGCCGGCTGCCGGGCCCCACACCCAGCTCGCCCAGAACATCGTCGCTGCCTGGCTCTGTGGGGGGCGGTTCATCGAGCTGAAGACCGTCCAGGTCATGGACGAGCTTGAAATCCCCCGGCCGTGCATCGACATGGAGGACGAGGGGTACAACGTGGAGTGGTCGCAGGAACTCAAGCTCGACGCGTCCGGGGGCGAGTACGTGAAGGCGTGGGTGCTCGTCCACATCCTGCACCGGGTCCTCGGGTTCCCCGGCCTGGTGGGGACGGTGTTCAACATGAGCGTCGGCTACAACCTCGAGGGGATCCGGAGCCCGCACATGACCGCGTTCATGGACCGGCTGCGGGACGCATCCGCGGAGATCGCCCGGATCCGGGAGACTCTGCGGGCGCGGTTCCCCCAGCTTGCCGAGGTCGAGATCCCAACCCGGATCACGGACAGCGTGACCCTGTCCACGATGCACGGCTGCCCGCCCGATGAGATCGAGAGGATCGGGAGGTACCTCCTCGCCGAGCGCGGCCTCCACACGTACATCAAGCTCAACCCGACGCTTCTCGGCAAGGACGAGGTCCTCGGGATCCTCCACGACCGGCTCGGGTTCCGGGAGATCGAGATCCCGGACCGGGTGTTCGACCACGACCTGCAGTACGCCCGGGCCGTCGCCCTCATCTGCGAGCTCCGGGCGGTCGCA
The DNA here is from genome assembly GCA_020724765.1 of Thermotoga sp. Taxonomy (GTDB): domain Bacteria; phylum Bipolaricaulota; class Bipolaricaulia; order Bipolaricaulales; family Bipolaricaulaceae; genus Bipolaricaulis. The sequence goes on from DYGJ01000014.1 coordinate 8,451, forward strand.
GCCAACAAGGGCCTTGCGTTCGGGGTCAAGCTTTCCAACACCCTGGCCATGGCGAACCACAAGCGCTCCCTCGCCGGGGACGAGGTGTACATGTCGGGCCGGCCCCTGTACCCGGTCACGATGTCCCTATTCCAGCGTCTGGAAGAGGAGTTCGACGGCGGGCTCGCCGTGTCTTACTCCGGAGGAGCAGACGCGATCAACGTCCCGACGATCCTCGCCTGCGGGGCGAGGACGGTGACCGCGGCCTCGGACCTCCTCAAGCCCGGGGGGTACGGCCGGCTACGGGACTGGCTTGCCAAGATCGAGAAGGAGATGGAAGCCCGGGGCGCTCGGTCCCTGCACGAGCTGGCCCACGACCCCAGAGTCAACCTGGCCCAGGCGGCAGCAGACGCGGTTCGCGCCCCCCGCTACCGGAAGGAGCTCTTCCCCGACGGTCTCCCCAAAACCGAGCGGCCCCTGGACTCCTTCGACTGTATCGCCGCCCCGTGTGTGGAGAAGTGCCCGATCGGCCAGAACGTCCCGGAGTACGCGTGGGCCATTGCGCACGGGGAGTACGACGCAGCTCTGGCGGTGGTCCTCGCCCGAAACCCGCTCCCGGGGGTCCTCGGGTACATCTGCACCCACGTCTGCGAAACCCGCTGTACGCGGAACAGCTACGAGGAACCGGTGGCGATCCGGTCCCTCAAGCGCGCCGCGTTCGACCGGGGCCGCGAGCCGGAGCTCCGCCCGGCGTCCCCCACCGGTCGCCGGGCCGCGGTGATCGGCGGTGGGCCGGCAGGGCTCTCTGTGGCGTACTTCCTCGCCCTGTCCGGGGTCGCGGTGACCGTGTTCGAGGCTGGCGACGGGGCCGGCGGGATGCCCGCCCTCGCCCCTGCGTTCCGCATTCCCCAAGAGATCATCGACCGCGACGTGGCTAGGATCCGGGGGCTGGGGGTTGAGCTACGCCTTCGGACGCCCGTGGCCCAGCCTCCGGAACGCCTGTTTGACGAAGGATACGATGCAGTGTTCGTGGCCGTCGGCCTTCCGTCTGACGCCCGTCTGGGGATTGCGGGTGAGGACGGCCCGGGTGTGCACGGCGCGGTGGACTTCCTGCGTCGGATCCGCCGGGGAGAGGCGGTTTCCGTCGGGACTCAGGTGGTCGTGGTCGGCGGGGGGAACGTGGCGATGGACGCGGCCCGGGCTGCGGCGCGCCTCGTCGGACGGCCGGTTACCGTCGCCTACCGCCGCTCGCGGATGGAGATGCCCGCCGATCGGGAAGAGATCGAGGGTCTCCTCTACGAGGGGAACGAGATTCTGGAGTTCTCCGCCCCGGTGGCGGTGCTGCGGAACGAAGGGAAGGTCGTCGGCTTGCGTCAGATGCGGACCCGCCTCGGAGAGCCGGGGGCCGATGGGCGACGGGCGTTCGAGGCCGTCCCCGGGTCGGAGTTCGAAATCCCCGCGGACACGGTGATCGTTGCCGTCGGCCAACGGGCCGACGCCCCGTTCCTCGCGGGAAGCCGGATCTCGAGGACACCCGACGGTCAGGTCCGGGTCGAGCCAGGGACGGGCCGTGCTTCGTCCGGGCCCGTGTACGCCGGGGGGGACCTCGTGCGCGGGGCGGCGACGATCGTCGAGGCGTGCGCGGACGGCCGGCGGGCCGGCGAGGCGATCGCCCGCGACCTCGGGATCCCGTTTTGGACTCCTCCGACGGCGTTCTCCGTTCTCGCTCCGGCCGAGGTGCGCACGGCAAAGCTGGCTCGCACCCGCCGTGAGGGACGGCGGCCGATTCCCACGCTTTCTCGTGAGAGGCGAGCGGGGGGGGCTCCCGTGGAGGTGTCGCTACCGCCGGAGGAAGCGCGTTGGGAAGCCCGGCGCTGCCTCCAGTGCTCGTCCCTGTGCGACAAGTGCGTCGAGGTGTGCCCGAATCGGGCCAACTTCGCGTGGACCGCGGAACCCGTTCGGTGGACGGTGCCTACGGTGGAGGCCCGCGACGGGGTGGTGGTGGTGGCTGGGGAGGAGCCGTTCGTCCTCGCCCAAAGCCGCCAGATCGCCCACGTGACCGACCTGTGCAACGAGTGTGAGAACTGCGGTACGTTCTGCGTTCACCAGGGCCGACCGTTCGTGGACAAGCCCCGGCTGTACCTCGACGAGGGTGTATTCCGCCGGGCCGAGGGCCGGGCGTTTCGTCTCGCAGGCGACACGCTCGTCCGGCGGGAGGATGGCCGCGAGGAGCAGCTCTCCGGAACCGGCCCCTGGACGTACGAGGACGACGAGATCGTGGCCGTTCTGGACAGAGACTTCCGGCCACGCGAGTTCCGCCTCAAGCGCGGGTTTGTCGGGCGCAAGTCGCTCCGACCCGCGGCGGAGATGGCGGTGATCCTCGCGGGGCTCCGAGGAGCGGCGTGGGTAGGAGGAAGCGATGGGTGAGCCGTTGAGTTTGCGGTGCCTCAGCTGCAATCGGGAGTACCGGCCGTGGGCGCACGACTACCTGTGTCCCCACTGCGGCCCGGTGGCCGGCGCGTTGGACCTCGTCTACAACTATCGCCTCCTCTCCCAGCGGCTCGGCCGAGGGACATTCGCCGAGACACGGCAGCTCTCCCTCTGGCGCTACGAAGCCCTTCTCCCCGTCTCGGCGGACTACGCGGTCCCGCTTCGGGCGGGGTGGACGCCGCTCTACGCTCTTCCCGCTTTGGCGCGCGAGCTAAGGCTTGAGGAGCTGTGGGCGAAGGACGACACGCTCCACCCCACGGCATCGTGCAAAGACCGGGGGACCGCGGTGGCGGTGGCTGCGGCGCGGAAGCTGAACCGGCCCGCCCTCGCCTGCGCGTCCACCGGAAACGCGGCCTCGTCCTTGGCGGGGTTCGCCGCCGCGGCGGGCATCCCGTGCTACATCTTCGTCCCGCGCGCCGCCCCCCCGGCCAAGGTCGCCCAGCTCGTGGCCTACGGCGCGGTGGTGTTCAAGGTGGATGGAACCTATGATCAGGCCTACGCCCTGGCCCTGGAGGCCTGCGACCGATTCGGGTGGTACAACCGGTCCGACGGCCAGAACCCGATGATCGTCGAAGGGAACAAGACCGCGGCCCTTGAGGTGGGCGAGGACCTGCGGTGGGAGCTACCCGATGTGGCGGTGGTCTCCGCTGGTGATGGGTCGGTGGTGGCGGGGATCGCGAAGGGATTCCTCGAACTGCAGAGGGTGGGGCTGGCCGCCCGTGTCCCAACGGTGTATGGGGTTCAGGCGGAGGGCGCGGCGGCGATCGCCCGCGCCTTCACCCGATTCCAGGCCGGGGAGCCGATCCTGCCCGCCTCCGCGGGGGCGAAGACGATCGCGGACTCGATCTGCGTGGGCGAGCCCCGAGACGCCCTGCGCGCGGTGAAGGCGGTGGCGGAGACCGGTGGCGGGTTCGTGACCGTGAGCGACGGGGAGATCGCCTCTGCGGTGCGGGAGCTCGCCCGCCGGGCGGGGATGTTCGCCGAGCCATCGGGCGCGGCCCCCCTGGCCGGTCTGCGCAAGCTTACGGCGGACGGGGCGCTCGCACCTGGAGCGAGGGTAGTTCTGTTCATCACCGGCTCCGGGCTCAAAGATCCCCAAGGCGGCCTGGCGGGCGTGCCCGAGCCGCCGGTCATCCCCCCCGACATCGCGGCGGTGGAGGAGGCGCTCGGATGACCCTCCGCTTCCGGCTCAACGGGAGGGCCGTGACAGTGGAGGCACCGCCGGGGAGGCGGCTGCTCGACCTCCTCCGCGAGGACCTCGGGCTCACCGGGACGAAAGAGGGATGCGGCGAGGGAGAGTGCGGGGCGTGCACCGTGCTTGTGGATGGAAAACCTCGTCTGGCCTGCCTCACCGCCGCCATCCAGGTTGAAGGCAAGGACGTTCTCACCATCGAGGGTCTGGCCTCCTCCGGTCGGCTCCACCCTCTGCAGGAGGCGTTCATCGGCACCGCCGGCGTGCAGTGCGGGTTCTGCACCCCCGGGCTGATCATGGCCGCCTACGCCCTCCTCCAGGAGAACCCCCGTCCAACCCGGGACGAGATCCGGGAGTACCTGGCGGGGAACCTCTGTCGGTGCACGGGGTACGCCCAGGTGGCGGAGGCGGTGGAGTTGGCCGCGGAGCGGCTCCGATGACCGGGGTCGTGCTTGCTGCGGGCGCGGGGACGCGCATGGGCCGGCCGAAGCTCCTTCTCCCCTTGAGCGGGCGGCCGCTTCTCGCGTGGGTCGTGGGACTCGTGGAGCGTCTTCCCCTCGATCAGCGCCTCCTTGTCCTCGGGGCCGAGGCGGAGACCATCGTTCAGACCATGTTTCCCCCTCACCCTGCTCCCCTCCCCCGCCGGGGAGAGGGGGAGAGGGGCAGGTGGCGCATTCTCCTAAACGAGGGTTGGTCGGAGGGGATGGGGAGTTCCCTCCGTCGGGCCGCGGAGGAGGCAGAAGGCGGGATGCTCGTGTTTCTGGGGGATATGCCGTGGGTCCCGGAAGAGGCGGCGCGGGCCGTGATCGCCCGAGCCGGGGATCGGCCTGTGGCCACCGCTTACCGGGGACAGCGGGGGTTCCCCGTGTACCTTCCCCTGGTCCTCCGCCCGGCGCTCCGGAGCCTCCGTGGCGACCAGGGGGCGCGGGATTTCCTCGGGGGATGTCAACTCGTCCCGTGGCCGGACGACGGGGTGATTCGGGACGTGGATCGGGTGGAGGACCTCCACCATGCGTAGGACAGGAACCGTGGAGATCGTCCATCCTCGATACCTTGGGGAGGCGCTGTGCCTGGTCGCTGACGGGGGGCGGCCCCTCGCCGGGGGCACCGACCTCTTTGTCCGCGTCCGCAGAGGAACAGAGACAGCCCCGTGCCTTGTGTTCGTCGGCGAGCTTGAGGAGTTGCGTGGGGTAAGGGAAACAGAGACCGGGATTGAGATTGGCGCGGCGGAGACCCACGCCGAGATCCTCGCCCATCCCGCGACGGAGCGGTTTGCTGTCCTTCGACTCGCCTTGCGCGCGATCGGTTCCCCCGCGATCCGAGCGATGGGAACCCTCGGGGGAAACCTCGCCAACGCCTCCCCAGCCGGTGATGGGCTGATTCCGCTCTACCTCCACGAAGCGCGGGTTCGCCTGGTTAGCATCCATGGGACCAGGGAGCTTGCGGTGGAGGAGTTCATCCTTGGGCCGGGGAAGACCGCCCTCCGTCAGGGAGAGCTGGTTCGTTCCATCACGGTTCCGTTCCCCAGGGACGGAGCTCAGGCCTACTTCCGCAAGGTGGGGAGGAGGCAGGCTCTCATCATCGCCGTAGCCTCGCTCGGGGCCCTGGTATGGGCTGACGACGGGGTGATCCGGGAGGCGCGGCTGGCGCTGGGTTCCGTTGCACCCACGGTCGTTCGCCCGCGGGAGGTGGAAGGGATGCTCGTGAATCGGCCGCTCACGGTGAAGGCGTTGACAGAGTTCCGAGACGCCCTGTCGTCCGCGGTGCGGCCGATCTCCGATCTCCGTGCCTCGGCCGATTACCGCCGGCAGGTGGCTGGAAACCTCCTTCTCGACCTCGCTTCCGGGTAGCCCAACTGGCTGATTGTGGCGGTGGCGGGTGGGCCAAGGCCGCGGTATGCTGGGGTTTCTCCCCATGACTGTTTTCGTGGGGAAGGTGTTTCGTCGGGAGGGCGTGTGGCAACAGTGTGGACGGACGGGATCGAACGTGTCGTGATCTCCGCGGGAGAGATTGCGGACCGGGTCTGCCAGCTCGGACGGCAGATCTCCGACGACTACCGGGGTACGGAGGGGAAGGACCCCCGTGGCCGGTCCCTCCTCGTGGTAGGGATCCTCAAGGGGGCGATGCCGTTCATGGCGGACCTCGTTCGAGCCCTCGACCTTCCGATCGAGTACGACTTCATGGCCGTGTCCAGCTACGGCAACGGGACCAGCCCAGGTGAGGTACGGATCCTCAAGGACCTCGATTGCGCGATCGGCGGGCGCGATGTGCTCATCGTGGAGGACATCGTGGACACGGGCCGCACGCTCCAGCATCTCCTGAGGGGTCTCTCCGCCCGCGGTCCGGCGACCCTCCGCGTGTGCACATTGCTGGACAAACCTCACCGCCGGGAGGTCGAGGTGTCGGTGGACTACGCGGGGTTCGTCCTCCCGGAAAACCTGTTCGTCGTGGGGTACGGCCTGGACTACGCCGAGGTGTACCGGAACCTCCCGTTTGTGGGGATCCTCAAGCCGGAGCACATCCGTGACGGGTGATCCGTGATGGATTGCGGGACCGCCCCCCAATGGTCCACGGAACACGGAATACGGAACACGGACCGATGATCGTCCTCGGGATCGAGACCTCGTGTGACGAAACGGCCGTCGCCGTCCTCCAGGACGGAGGAGAGATCCTAGCGAACCTCATCTACTCCCAGACCGGCCTCCACGCCCGGTACGGCGGGGTGATGCCCGAGGCGGCGTCGCGGGACCATCTGCGGAAGCTCCCTGGACTCCTCGACGAGGCCCTCGCCGCAGCCGGGATCGGATGGGGTGAGATCGCCCTCGTTGGGGTGACCTACGGCCCGGGCCTCGTTGGCCCGCTTCTGGTGGGAATGGCCCATGCAGCGGGAGTGGCCGTGGCGTGCAACGTGCCTCTCGTTGGGGTGAACCACCTCGCCGCCCACCTCTTTGCCCACAAGTTGAGCGAACCCGCGATCGACCCTCCGTTCCTGGGGCTCATCGTCTCCGGCGGGCACACGCTGCTCGTCGTTGTACCCCGATGGGGAGAGTACAAGGTCGTCGGTGGGACGCGGGATGACGCGGCGGGCGAGGCGTTGGACAAAGTAGGGCGGCTCTTGGGGCTTGGGTACCCCGCCGGACCGCGGATGGACGAGCTGGCTCGCGATGGGGATCCCACGGCGATTCCTTTCCCCCGGCCAATGATCGAGTCCGGGTTGGACATGAGCTTTGCGGGGCTCAAAACCGCGGCCGTGTACTGGCTGCGCGACCGCCCGAAGACGTCAATTCCCGACCTGTGCGCCTCCTACCTCGAAGCGGTGGTGGATGTCCTTGCCGAGAAGGCAGTCCGTGCAGCGCGACGGTTGTCGCTCGATCGGATCGTAGTCGTAGGCGGCGTGGCCGCCAACCGTCGGTTACGGGAGGTCCTGCCCCAGAGGGCTAACGAGCGTGGGATCATGGTCTCCTACCCTCCCGCAGCGTTGTGTACCGACAACGCGGCGATCGTCGCCGCCTGCGCCCACCATCGGTTTACCGTTCTTGGTTATCCCGGCGCCCTTGACCTGGCGCCAGATCCCAACCTCTCCCTCGACGGGTGGGCTTAGCTTCTGTGGACCATCCGCCGGGCGAGGAAGAGCGCCAAACCCAGGCCGAGCACGACATCGCCGATGCTGAACGCGGATGCTAGGGGGACCCCTGTCGGCAAGTACAGGAAATCCCCAAGGAAGTTGAGCCGTGTCCCCTCTCCCATCAGCACCGTGTTCGCCTGACGGAGACCTTCCTCCAACGCCGCGGCCACCTCAGGGAGCCCAGCCTGGGTGAGGGCTGTCGCCGAGGCGGGCATGTAGCCGCCGTTGGCAGCGATGACGATCAGGTTGAGAAGCAGCCCACCCCCCATGACGAGGATCTCGGGGTACCGCCGGTTCAACGCGATGAACCCCAGCAATAGCGCGTACGACAGAAAGTGGAAGTACGCTGTACCCACCTGCAGAACAGGGACATCCCCCAACGGGAAGATGAGCACCTGGATGAGGAGGGCGGCGAGGATGAGCCACGGCGCCCGCAGCTTCAGCCGGCCGAGGTTGGCCAACCTCCCCCGACGGAGGAGCCCGGCCGCGATACCGATCCCGACGGCCCACAGTAATGGCATTCCCTCACCCCGCGTCCATCGCCAAGGACTGGGTTGCGACGGGCCTCCCGAGGGTTCTGTAGCATCGCACCTTGTGTGCGACGGTCTCTGGGTCAGCGTGATGGCAACGCACGAACTCCTCCCCCGAACTGCCGTCGGGCATGAAGCCCGACGCTACGAACTCCCCACCTCCGGTCTGCTGCAATCGAGGTACGTCGAGCATCCCAGGTCAGCTCATGATTGTGAGGAATGCTTCCACAAGCTTCGGGTCGAGCACCTTGCCCGCCATTTCGTTCAGGATCCTGCGGGCTTCCTCTGCGGCATGGGCTGGGCGATAGGGGCGATCGGTGGTGAGGGCGTTCCATACGTCAGCCACGGCGAGGATTCTGGAACCCAGGGGGATCTTCTCCCCCACTAAGCCGTCGGGATAACCTCCGCCGTTCCAGTGTTCGTGCTCGTGGCGGACGATGTCCACAACCCCCTCGTAGATCTCCAGGCCCTGAAGGATCTCAGCGCCCGTCACCGGGTGACGCTTGATCACCGCCCATTCATCCTCGGTGAGTTCTCCCGGCTTGAGGAGGATGCTGTCTGGGACAGCGATCTTCCCTAGATCGTGAACTCGAGCCGCGGCGCCCAGCTGTTCCACCACCTCGTCCGGCAGTCGCAATGCACGGGCTAGTCTAACGGTAAGCTCTGCCACGTCCGCGGAATGCGTGCCCGTGTAAGGGTCCCGTTCCCCCACGATGCGGCCGATCCTCTCGAACGCTTCTTTTGCTTGCTCGCGCAGCCGTGCGTAGCTGCGGATCGAGATCTGCACCACCATGAGAGGGCTCCCTACCAAAAGCACGTACCACGGGGAGAGGGGGTACACGATCGCCATCAGGATCGCGAGCACTCCTAGAGTCAACAGCTGAACATGAAGATGGCGAAGGTCAAACCGAAGGAGGTAGGTGAGCTGCACGCCTTCCGTGAGATGGATGATCGTCGCTACCAGCGAAGTGTTGACAATGACGTATGCGAGGAACGTTGCCAGAAGGGGTATAAACTGCGTCCAGCCCGTGTAGGGGGGGGACGTGCCACCGAGGGCGTGGAACACCAGGCCAGCCACCGCAACCGAGATCACAAGCTGAGCAACGTTGAACCCAACATAGGTGAGGAACTGCCTGGGACCCCGTTTGAGCTTCTCCCATCGCAGAACGACTTCAGCCGCCAGTGAACCGAGAACGACCGTGAGGATCCCGAGAGGGATCCCCCCAATGTAGACTGCCACAGCACAGATCGCCATAGCAGTGGAAGTACTTCGTCGAAACACGAGTTCGACCTCGTAGATCTCAGAGAAGAAGTCCAGAGCGGCAAGGATAAGCCAGATTCCAACGAACTCTTTGGTGAAAGGAGCCCGAGGCACAAGAAGAGCCAGACACGCAAGTCCAGCCCCCACCACCAACCCCCAGTACAACCTTGCCCTGCGAGGCAGCTGGTTCACTGGGCTACTCTACAAGACAATGCGGGTGGCTTCCACCCGCACGCCTGGTCAGTATCTCTGTACGATTAGCACCACTTGTGGTTGGCCCCGCTCAGGATGGCGAGCAGGGTCACCGCAAGAAGAACGTACAGCCCACGAACGCCCAGCGTCTTGTTGACCTTCTCTCCCCACTTCATCGTCTTCCTCCTTGGGTCAGATCCAGTTCCTTGCCTGGTTCTAGCACCACTTGTGGTTGGCCCCGCTCAGGATGGCGAGCAGGGTCACCGCAAGAA
>DYGJ01000014.1:18091-28348 GCA_020724765.1 Thermotoga sp.
CGTACAGCCCACGAACGCCCAGCGTCTTGTTGACCTTCTCTCCCCACTTCATCGTGCGCCTCCTTGAGCAAGTTGAACTACACTCCACAATAACCCACAAACATTGCAGCCCTGTTCTGTGCCTCTTGACCTCCTTTTGTGATCTCTGTCACCTGTAACCTATAGGATACAACGAGCCGCGCCTGGCGGTCAAGCGTAAGATGACCTGAAGGGCGGGGAAGTGTGGCTTGCGCCCTGATTTGGATGTTCCCAAACGCCCGGCCCTTTACCGAAGGATCGGCCGACATCAGACTCTTCACAAACACCGGCCAACACGACCCGCTGGCGAGGTGCTACGCAGACCCTTGCGCAACATCTGTTGATGGGGCCCTCCCTCAGAAGGAAAGGGCCTCCCACTAGGGGAGGCCCCGTGCTCCTACCGTGCTTCGACCTTAGCCCTTCGCCTTGAGTGCCATGTCGATGGACCAGGTGTCCCAATGCGGTGTGTCGTGCCACTTCCGGGTCATCCACGGCTTGTTCATGATGTTGTAGCTGTAGTAGTAGATGGGTGCGATAGCTACGATCTCGTCGATGAGCAGTTTCTCAGCCTCGAAGTACAGCTTCGCTCGCTCGACTGGATCGGAAAGCCGCCCCGCCTGCGTGGTGATCGCGTCAAACCGTGCGATCGCCGCCCCCACGTAGGGGTCATTGGAGCTCAACCGCGGCTTGTTCTCGCCAAGGGTCGGGTTGAGCACCTCGTGTACCCAGTTGTTCTGGTCCGGGTAGTCTTGGCACCAGCCCAGCCGGTACACGTGCGGCACGTTCTCGATCGACGTCTCCTTGGTGATGGTCTGCAGGTAGGTTCCCCATTCCTGGGTCTCGATGATGAACTTGGCTTTGGGGAACGCCTTCGTCCACATCGCCTGGATCGCCTGCGCGATTCGGGCATGGCCCTCGGACACGTTGTGCATGAGGATGATCTCGAGGCCCGCTCCATCCGGGTACCCAGCACCGGCCAGCAGCTGCTGTGCCGCGGTGACGGCCTTGTCGTAGTCCCACCCAGCTGCGCCGATGGCCCACGGAGCAATCTCCGGGCTGAGAGCAGCATTGCCGAAGATGGTTCCGCCAGCGAACGTGTTCGCCGGGATCTGTCCGCCCTTCGTCACCTGCTCGACAATCGTCTTCCGATCGATGGTCATGGAGAGCGCCTTGCGCACATCCGGGTTGTCCATCGGGGGCTTGGTGGTGACGAACCCATAGTAGTAGGTGCAGGGCTGCGGTCGGATGTTGAGCTGCTTAGAGAGGACGGGGTCGGCCTTGATGCGGTCCATCTCCGGCAGCGGCGGGCCGTCGATCGTGTCGAGTTCGTTGTTGAGGTACATCGCGAACTCGGTGGAGTCCTCGACGATCGTCACGCAGTGAACCTCGTCAATGTTCCCGCCGCCCCACAGGGTCGCGGGGATGTACGGATTGCGCACGAACACGAGGTTGTCGTTGTGCACCCACGTCTTCATGACGTAAGAGCCGTTGGTAACGATGTTCTCGGGCTCGATCCACGCATCGCCGTGCTTCGCGATCGCCCACTGCGGCTGCGGCCGGGCCACCCACATCGAGGCGATCTGGCCGAAGTACCCCGCCGGGGCAATCAGCTTGAAGCGTACGGTATACGCATCGAGGGCCTCGACCCCGACATCGTCCAGTGAGCCGGTGCCCTCGTTTGCCTCAAGGGCGCCCTCGATGATGTACAGCACGTAGGCGTAGTTGGATCCTGTATCCGGATCCAGCGTCCTCTTCACGCCGTACACAACGTCATGTGCTGTAACGGGTCGCTTCTGACCCTTCTCGTCGAGGTCATAGACGACCTGTCCCGCTTTGGCATCGTACTTCACCCAGTACACATCGCTGCGCATGAAGAAGGTCCAGGTCAGCCCATCCGCCGAAACCTCCCAGCGCGCGGCCAATTCCGGGATCGGAGCCATCGTTACCTCGTCCATGTCCACAAGACCGAGGAACATCTGCTCGATGATCTCGATCGAGGTCGTGTCCTCACCGAGAGCCGGGTCCGCCGTGGGGGGTTCCGTGCCCAGGTTCCGGTTCAGGATCACCGGTGCCGCGAACGCAGGCCACATCATCAACCCAACAACCGCCAGCATTGCTAGTTTGCTCAGCCTCATCGCATGCCTCCTTTGCTTCCTATCTGCAACAAGAACGAGAGACTCATCGCCTGCTACCCCTCCCAATCCTCTCTGACGACCACCTCCTCGAGCCAGGCCAGAAGCCTGGCGCAAATCTAATAGTCTATGTCCCTCTCAACCGCGGGTCAAACGCGTCGCGAAGCCCATCCCCCAGGAAGTTGAACGCGAGCGTCGTGGTGGCGAGGGCCGCGCCGGGGATGAGCGTCTCCCAGGGATAGGTCCGCAACCCCTGGTACGTCTCCGAGATCATGAGTCCCCAGCTCGGGGTCGGAGGGGTCACCCCCAGCCCGATGAAGCTGAGAAACGCCTCGGTCAGGATGTACCCTGGAATCGCCAGCGTTTCAGACACAATACACGGTCCAATGATGTTGGGAAGAACGTGGCGGAATACGATGCGTAGGTTGCTCGCTCCCAGGGCACGCGCCGATTCGATGTACTCCTTCTGCTTGACAGACAGGGTCTGCCCACGGGCGAGTCGAGCCATCCCAATCCAGTTCAGGATCCCTAGCGCGACGAACAGGAAGAACATCCCCCCCAACGCCTTATCGATCCCCACCATCATCCCCACAAACCCCGTCGCGCCGCGGCGGCTCACCGCCTTGAACAAGGCCTGCATGAGGATGATGAAGATGAGAAGAGGGAACCCGTACAGGAAGTCCACGAATCGCATCATCGCGTTGTCAACACTCGATGGGGCGAACCCGGAAATCACGCCGTAGGTCAACCCCACAATGAGGGCAACCGTTGCTGCCACAATCGCCACCGCGAGCGACACACGGGTACCGTAGAGCGTACGGCTGAGGATATCCCGGCCGAGGTAGTCGGTGCCGAGAGGGAAACCCGGTGTCCCCGGAGGCAGGTCCCGCTCGAAGAAGCTCACCTCGGCGAAGTGCTTGGGGGCGATCAACGGTCGCGCCTCTCCCCCGAAGATCGCTGCCGGGATCGTCGTGTCCACGAAGAGAGCCACGACCAGGAGGAGAAGGACGTAGACGGCGCCGACAGTGGCTGCTCGGTGTTTGAACAGGCGCCGGAACGCGTCCTGAGTCGGGCTCCGCCCCCGCACTTCTCCGTTTGCCCCCATCGTGCGCTTACGGAGGGCCATCAGTCGTACCGAATCCTTGGGTCAAGCCAGGCGTAGCTTACATCCACCAGCAAGTTTGCCCCTACCAACAGTACGGAGTACAGCAACACAGCCCCCATGATCATCGGGTAGTCCCGGTTGGTTACGGAGGTCACGAAGTACTTTCCCATTCCCGCGATACCGAAGATCTGCTCGACAATCATGCTGCCGGTCACAATTCCGGCGAACATCGGGCCAAGGACTGTCGCTACCGGAATGAGGCTGTTTCGCAGCCCATGCAGGATGACCGTCCTTCGCCCCGGCAGTCCCTTGGCGTATGCGGTTCGGATGTAGTCCTCGCGGATAACCTGAAGAAGGCTTGCCCGGGTCAGTCGCGCGATGGACGCCGAGTACGCCAGGCCCAGGGTTAGGGAGGGCAGAATCGCGTGAAGCCAGAACTTGCCCGAGAGGAGGTTGGGGAAGAATCCAAGGTAGAGTTGGGTGTAGTCTGTGCCCCACCGTGCTGCGGGAAGCCACCCGAGAATGAGAGCGAACACCCACATCAGGAGGGGACCCGTGACCATAGTGGGCATAGATACACCCAGGATCGCCGCGAGCGTAGCTCCGTAGTCAACGATCGTGTTCTGCTTGACCGCAGCGATGGTGCCCATGGGGATTCCGATGCATAAGGCGAACAGGAGAGCCAGCACCCCTAGCTGGAACGAGATAGGGAACGTGCGCTTGAGGATGTCGGTTACGGTCTGAGACCGTGATGCATAGGACGGGCCGAAGTCAAACCGGATCGCGTCCCAGATCCAGCGTCCGAGCTGTTGGTGTAGAGGGAGATCCAACCCGTACTTTCGCTCCAGGTTCTTGCGAATCGTCTCCGGTATCTGCTTGTCTCCTCGAAAATCAAACGGCCCCCCCGGGATGGCACGGGCCAGGAAGAACGTGACCACCATGATGGCCAGCAACACGGGGATTGCCCACAGCAGCCGCCGCACCAGATACTGAATCATACGAACCGCGGGTTATACTCACCCTCTCGATGCCTGTCAACCACTCTGTCCCGGCGAGAGGGGGATTGCAGCGAGTTGTTCTGTTGGCGGCATCCCCCGTATCCTCGGCGGTGCTATCCTTGTGGACGGAGGGTGACACGTGGCGATTCTAGTAGACGCGAACACACAGGTAGTCGTTCAGGGCATCACCGGGGGCGAGGGAGCTTTCCACACCCGGCAGATGGTGGCCTACGGAACCAAGGTCGTGGCCGGGGTCACCCCAGGGAAGGGGGGAACGGCCCTCGATGGGATCCCGGTCTACGACTCGGTGGCTGAGGCGGCGGAAGCCCATTGCCTGGACGTCTCGGTCCTGTTCGTCCCCGCGGCGTTTGCACCGGATGCTCTCCTCGAGGCCGCGGCCGCCGGGATCCCTCTTCTCGTGTGCATCACGGAGGGGATCGCCCTTCACGCGATGCTCCGCACCTACCCCCTCCTCAAGGCATACCCGGTCCGGCTCATCGGCCCCAACTGCCCGGGCCTGATCTCTCCCGGCAAGGCCAAGGTCGGGGTCATCCCCCCCGCGGCGTTCACCCCGGGGCCGGTGGGGATCGTGTCCCGCTCCGGTACGCTCACCTATGAGATCGCGCACCACCTGTCGCAAGCGGGGATCGGGCAGTCCACGGTGATCGGGATCGGGGGGGACCCGATCATCGGGAGCTCGTTCACCGACCTCCTCCCGTTGTTCGAGTCCGATCCGGAGACGAAGGTCGTCGTCCTCGTCGGGGAGATCGGGGGGAGCGCCGAGGAAGAGGCCGCGGCCTACCTCGCCGAAAAGGGGACAAAGCTGGTCGTGGCGTACATCGCCGGGTTCTCGGCCCCGCCGGGAAAGCGGATGGGACACGCCGGGGCGATCGTGACGGGAAGCGAGGGCACGGCCCAGGCGAAGGCGGAACGTTTGGAGAAGGCGGGGATCCCCGTCGCCCGCACCCCTGGCGAGGTCGCCGTTCTCGTCAAGGAGGCGCTACGGTGAGCCGAAGCTTCGGCCTGGTCGGGCTCCCCAACGCAGGGAAGTCCACCATCTTCAACGCCCTCACCCTGGCCGGGGCGAAGGTCGAGCCGTATCCGTTCTGCACGATCGAACCCCACCACGGGGTGGCGGCCGTTCCCGACGCACGATTGAATCAGCTCCACGCGCTGTTCCCCGGCAAGAAGAAGGTCCCGACGACAATCGAGGTCGTGGACATCGCCGGTCTGGTGGAACGGGCGTCGCAGGGGGAAGGGCTGGGAAACCAGTTCCTCGCCGAGATCCGTGGCGTGGAGGCGATCCTCCACGTGGTGCGTTGCTTCCAAGACCCGGACATCGCCCATCCCATGGGGGATCTCGACGTGCGGCGGGACATCGGGGTGGTGGATGGGGAGCTTCTCGCCAAGGATCGGGAGACCCTCGAGCGCCGGCGGGAGAGGTCCGCCAAGGCCGCCCGCACCGGCGACAAGGCGGCGCAAGAGGAGGTCGCCTTCCTCGACCGCCTTCTCGCAGCCGTGGACGCGGGGGCGCCGATCCGCACCCTGCACTTCTCTGCACACGAGCTGCCCTACCTCCGCGAACTCGCTCCCCTCACCTCGAAGTCGGTTCTGTTCGTGGCCAACGTCGGCGACGAGGGAGAGAGCGCCCTGTCGCGGGCCCTGGCCGCCATCGCCCAGGAGAGCGGGGCGGGGTGGATCGTCGTCCGGGGGAAGCTGGAGGCCGAGCTCGGGGAAGCTTGTCCAGATGAAGGAGAACGTCAGGCGTTCCTTCGAGAGTACGGCCTCGCGGAGTCGGCTCTCGTGCGTCTGGTGACGGAGGCGTACCGGCTCCTCTCGGTGATCACCTTCTACACGGTGGAAGGGCCAGAGGTCCGGGCATGGACGATCCCCGCCGGGGCGAAGGCCCCTGACGCGGGAGCAGCGATCCACAACGATTTCCGCGACCGGTTCGTGTTGGCCGAGGTCATGCACCTGTCCGATCTCCTCGTCACCGGATCCGAGCGGGCGCTGCGGGAGACGGGCAGAATCCACCGTGCCGGCCGCGACTACACCGTCCAGGACGGCGACGTCATTCACTTCATCTCTGCCTGATGGCCACCAGCGCCCTTCTCCTCGCCAGCGCGGTGTGGGGGTGGACGTTCGTCCTGGTGAAGGACGCTCTTCGGGAGGTCGGCCCGTTCTGGTTTCTCGCTCTGCGGTTCAGCCTGGCGACCCTCCTTGCCCTGCCCTTCCTCCTCGGGCGGCGCGAGTCCCGCTTAGCTCGCAATTGGCGCTGGGGAGCGATCCTCGGCCTGGCCCTGTTTTGGGGGTACTTCCTCCAGACGTGGGGGCTCGTGTACACCACCGCTCAGAAGTCGGGGTTGATCACAGGGCTATCTGTGGTCCTCGTACCGGTGGTGGCGTGGGCGTTCGGCCGCCGGCCAAGTGTGCGCGCATGGGTCGGGGTCGCCCTGTCTGGCGGAGGGGTGTCCCTTCTTGCTCTGGGCGGGGACTCCCTCGGCGGGGGGTCGTGGTTCGGCGACCTCCTCACCGCGTTCTGCGCCATCGCGTTCGCCGTGCACCTCGTCCTCCTCGACCGATGTGCCAAGGCCGGCGATCCCCGCGCCCTCCTCGCGCCACAGCTCGCCTTCGTTGCCCTCCTCTCCCTTGCCGGGTCGGGATGGCAGAGGGAAGCCACTTTTGCCTTCTCGTCCCAGGTGTGGATCGCGGTGGGGGTGACCGCGGCCCTGGCCACGACCGGCGCATTCGCCCTTGTTCTCTGGGCGGGGCGACGGGCGTCGGCAGCGCGGATGGCGATCGTGCTCGCCACCGAGCCCATGTTCGCCGCGCTCTTCGGGTGGTGGCTCCTGGGCGAGGTGCTCTTCCCCGTACAGATGGCAGGTGGGGCGCTGGTGATGGCTGGGATCCTCTCCCAGCGCTCCTGATCGGCGTTCCGTTGACGCCCCCCCCGGCGCGGACGATACTTGGAGTGGAGGGATGTCCGAACGGCAAGGAGCCGGTCTCGAAAACCGGTACGGCTGAAAGGCCTTCGGGGTTCGAATCCCCGTCCCTCCGCAGAAGGACAGTCTCAGGTCTCAAGTCGCAGGTCAAGAATGTGGTTGGACTTTCGACTTTCGGACCTTAGACTTGTGACTGTGTTGACGCGCCCGTAGCTCAGGGGATAGAGCGCTGCCCTGCGGAGGCAGAGGACGCAGGTTCAAATCCTGCCGGGCGTACCAGCGACAGACCGGGGAGGCGTCTGGTTCTTATAGGGTAAGCCTTTCCAGCCTTCGGAGATCATGCTCCGGCATACCGGCTCATGTGCGCTGCCGCCAGCGAAAGCGCCTGTCAGACAGCGCTATCGCGGTTCCAACTCGTCAGAATGGTTTCGACGATCTCGCGTAGCCTCTGGCGCCTCCTCACACCTCGTGGATGCCCAGCTCCCGCACGACCTCAGGCACCTTCATCCTCTGCCCCAACAGCACCTCTGCTTCCCGTATCTTCGCGATGATCTCTTCAGCCCTGTAGTGCCGTCGCGCCATGTTCCCCCTCCTTCCGATCCGGATCCTAGCTCTGGCTTCGGGCCGCTGTCAGGGGGCTGGGTCACCTGCGCGGCCCCGACAAAGTCTTTTCTCATCCGAAGATGAGCATGAAGGCGTGAGCCATCAGGGTACTGTAGCCCGCGGAGCGAAGGAACGGAAGAGCCTGGCCTTCTCCTGCTGAACGAGCAAGGCGTACTCGGTGTCGCTGTGGCGTTGGGCGATCCGTTCCAGCTCCGCCATCGTTACCCCCGGCCGTAGGTGCTGCTCGGCTTGCGGCAAGCTCCTCAACTTCTCGTACGGCGTGAGGTACGCGTCGTAGCGCTTGCGGATCTTCCCCTTGCGGTCCACGACCTCGGTCGCGTACCCGCACGGACGGTGGAAGTTGAGGTACACGTTGAGGATCTCTCGGTAGAACGCCTGGATCTTCTCTGCCTCCTCTTGGCCGATCCATCCGTACCCCATCTGCTTACGCACGATGCTCCCGTTCTTGCCTTCCACGAGGGCCTGGTCGTTCGTCTGCCGGGCCCGGCTCTTCGTGAGCTCGATCCGCAGCTTCTCCAGGAGCTCTGCGACAACATGGTTGATGTACTCGCTGCCGTTGTCGGCGTGGAACCCCAGGACCTGGAACGGGTACTGGACGAGGATCTCTTTGAGCACGGGGACCAGGTAGCTCTCGTTGATCCGCTCCACGCACCCCAGGTTCTCCCACTGGGTGACCTCGTCGATCGTGTTGATGTGGTACACGCCCTTCTCCCCGTCTCGGTCTCCCTGGTGGACGGTGTCCACGCGCAGGTAGCCAGGTCTCCCTTGCGGATTGGGCTTCCTCCGCTCACCGATCCGGACCGCCGTGGGGTGGGTCTTGTGGACGGTGAGGCTCCGCTGACGGTAGACGAACCCCTGCCGCATCCGGTACAGATGCGCCACCGAGACTGTACTCAGGCGCGCGAACTCGCCCCGGCCGAACACGCTGTACTCCCGGCGGAGGACGGCCTGGGTCGCCGGTCCGGAGAGACGGTCGTGGGCGTTGTCCACCTCCGTCAGCAGCGCCTGATCCTCGCGGGTGTACTTGGCAGGGAACCGGTGGCGTCGGTACTCAGGCAGCCTCACCCGGCCGGTGCTCCGGTACTGGGCGATGAGGCGGCTGAGTTGGGCCGGGGAGTAACCCGTCATCTTCCCCACGTACCGTCTCACCACCCCCTTCTCCGCCCTCGGAAGCGAGGAGTACCCGTACTTCCGTAGGGTCTTCTCGACCCAGGCGTAGGTTTCTGTCCTCGTCTCTCCCCGGAAGCTCAGTGTTCCGCTCGACCCGAGAAACGCCGCCATCTCCTCGATCGTCATCACCCGCGAGTCGCTCACCATGACGGTCATCGCCTCCCAGACTGCGACTCACGCCCATCCCGGCCCCACGCCCGTGCTCACCTTGCGTGAGAACCTCGGACACCGTTCATGCTCATCTTGTGTGAGACAAGTCTCCGACTTGGCAACGAAGGCAGCATTTGCTATGCTCTCGGGCCATCATGTTGTACCAGCGAGGGGAGATGATGGAGCTCGTTGATCCGGTTCGAGACCCCCGCAAGGTGGCCGCTGTCCGGAACATGCTTCGCGGCCAGGCCCATCTGCGAGACTCCCTCCTCTACATCAATTCGTATCGGAGATCTCCTCGCCGTCAAGGTGGGCGATCTCCTCGATGAGAGAGGGTGGAGTGTTCTCAGCCAGGGAACTCCCGAGCAGATTGTGGCCGAGTCAGAACGGATTTGCGGAGGGCGGTGACATCGTCGGGGGTGCGCTTGTCTGTCCGATTGAGAGGGCGTACCTGCTATGCTAGTGCCCCGAGCAACGCTTGACACGAATGTCTGCGGAGGGGTTGCTGATCCGAGAAGCTATGCGGGGCAGACGGATCATGCAGAGATTGTGGACATCAGACAGGCGATCCTCCACGGGAGGATCGCTGGCTACGTGTCAGCGGGAAGCCTTGCTCTAGAGGCCCTCAAAGCAACAGATCGGATAGATGTGTTGTTCCGTAACTTCGCGAACCCAAGCTCGCGCCGCCCCATCTCCGCGCCTTCGCAGGTCGAGCAGAGGTTCGCCACCTTGTTCTCCATCGGGTGCAAGGTACTAGTCGCCGCCACCCGTTTGGGCCTTCCTAGCTCGTACATCAGTGTTCCTGCGAACGTGCGGGCTCTCGACGTGCAATACACGTGGCATGAGCGTCTAGAACGACACGAGGCTTTTGTAGATCGCTTCCAGGATGAGAGCCTCCGCTCGCTGAGGTACCTGGGGGAGGAACTCGCGGATGCCCACCGCCTGCCCCAGTCCAACCACAGATGGGTGGAGGGGCTCGTCGCCGAGTTCGATCAACCTCTGGTTGTCAAGGAGCAGGAGAAGCTGGTGGAACAGGTGCGAGACCTCACTGCCGAGTGGTGTGACCTGGACATTCTCGGGTCGCACTACGCCTGCGGGATCGACTACTTCTGCACCCG
>DYGJ01000015.1:0-3591 GCA_020724765.1 Thermotoga sp.
TCGCCCCGCCATCATCGATCACCGCCGCCGCCCACCCCGGTGGCACGGTTTCCACCACCGCGGGGGCCACCAGGAACTGCTTCGCGCGCACGGTCACGGTCACTTCAAGGACTCCTCCATTCCATCGCACTGACCGGAACGCGCCAACCCGGGCATCGGCCACCACGGCTGCCATGAGCCGGGAAACGGTCTTCCCGCCTTGGATGATCTCCACCGCAACCTCCCAGTACCCCGCAGGCACGGTCCAGGTTGCCCATGGTTGGTTGGTCGTCGTGTCCGGGCGGCCGTCTCCGTTGAAGTCCCACTTGAACTGAGCCCCGGCAGGGGCCCCCACCACCTGAAACGTGATCTCGGATCCCGGATTCGGGATCGCAGTCGACGCGACCAGACCGATGGTTTGTCCAAAAGCGAGGAACCCTACTGCTATCGCGCACGTGGTTGCCACGACCGTTCGCATCATCGCCTCCTTCTGCGGGCAGGCGGGGGCCGTCGTCCGGCCCCCGCCGCCCTCATCCTGAGGAAGAACCAGCGCCTTCCGCCTCTTCAGCGGTCGCAGATCCCCGGTGCCCGCCCCGGCAGCACCTCACAGATCGGGGTGCCCGTGATCCACAACGCGATGATCATCTTCATCGTTTCGTAGTCCACGATCCCCGGCGCGCACGTCCGCGGCACCTTCGTGCCTTCGAGCCAGAACGCAATCGCACGCTGCACCTGAGGGAACGTGATCTTGTCAGAAAGCGACAGATCGATCGTGTCCCGCGCCACATCCCATCGGGAGATGGCCACGATCACGTTGAGGCAGTCCGTAAGATCGACCCGGTTCGCACCCGTAACCTCGACCTCAATGCAGGGGTGCCCGCTGTCCGCTCGTCCAGCGATGAGCGCCGTGGAGAGCACCTTGCACGGATCCGGCGGCGTTGTCTCCACCGTCACCGTGGGTGGAACCTCGACCTGGTAGATGATCGTCTTCGTCTGCCCAGCTTTCAGCACACCCGTGTGCACCCACTGATCCACACCCGGCTTGTAGATGAAACCATCGTTCTGGATCGGGGTCACACGCCATCCGATGGGGAGATCCTCATCGAGACCCACACCGTAGACATCCCGGTCGGTGGTGATCTCGACCTTGACCGTGAACCTGTTCCCCACCACATTGCCCGCCGAGTCGTAGAAGCCGATCACGACACCCTCGCAGGGGATCGGAGTGATGATCCACCGCCGCGCCTGCAGGTTCGCCGGGGGCATCGTCGGCAGCGGTTGATCGATCCCCGTGCAGGAGATGGCGTACGCAGAGATGAGTTTGAGCATCGACAGGCTGATCCGCTCGCCGCAGGCCTTCACCACCGGCCGATCGGTCCGCCACAGCTCCGTAGCACGCATCAGTTGCTCGGTTGTGATCGCCTCTGACAGCCGAAGGTCCACTCGGTCCTCTTCCCCGGGCATGCTCGCCGGAACGAGGTGTGCCACCGCTTCCAGAATGGACAGGCAGTCGTTCACAAGGAAGCATGATTCGCCCGCCACCTCGAACTCGAAGTCAGGCACTTTAGCCTGGAAGGTGCCCGTGATGCAGAACTGCTGGGGCAGTCGAATCGAGGCCAGCAGCTCCACCCGGGGAACGGTCACGTCGTAGATGATGACCCGTTCGGTTCCCGCCTTGATCGGCTCCAAGAACACCCACTGCACCTCAGGTCGGTTGAAGATCGCTCCGCCGTTTGCCACCGGCGTGACCTCCCAGCCCACCGGCGGGTTCTCGTCCAAACCGGCGCCAGCCAGATCTTGATCCGTGTGGATCCGCACCTGAACCCGGAACGTGTACCCTGGAAGAGCCGTGGTGGTCGAGATCGAGCGGACTGCGGTCACGGTGACCGGGGAAACGTACAAGGGCATCGTGAACGTACCCTCCATCCCCACGTTATCCACCACCGTCAGCCGCACAGTGTACGACCCGCCCGCCACATACCCGTACTGCACCGTCGGCTCCGTGCTGACCAGATCGACAACGCCGTCTCCGTTGAAGTCCCACCTGTACTGGACAATCTGTCCGTCTGCATCCGTGCTCCCCGACGCGTCGAACGTGATCTGCTGACGCGCCCGCGGGGCAGCCGGGGTGACGACAAGCCGCGCTACCGGCGGCTGGTTCTTCATCCCCTGGATCACGATCGTCTCGGTGGTGTTCAGTTCGAGACGGGTCGGTACGTTGATGTTCCCCGACTTGAACACGATCCTCTGGACGCCACTGAACGCACCGGGGACGATCGTGATCTTGAACTCGTCCCCCAGCGGACCAAACACACCCCCATCCGTGTTGTTCGCAACCCATGTCCACAGAACCTGGTATTCCCCGTTCGTGAGAACGTACTCGTCGTTCAACTCGGGCAAGAAGATCGCGAACAGCGGGAAGCCCGCGTCGTCCTTGACCACGAAGTCCGCGCCTGGGGGGAAGTCCTTCACCGTCAACCGAACACTGCCACCTGCTCCGGTGTCGGTTTTGTTCACGATGAAGAACAGGTAAAGGTTCTGCGTCGAAGGCTCTCGATACAGGAACAGCACCAGGTTCCCCGTTTCAGGGAACCTACCATCCATGTTGCTGCGGGATTGCCCAGCATCGTAGGCGTAGAAATCCTCAGCCGACTGTGCCCCCGCGATCGGGGGGACAGCGGCCTTAACCGCTCCCTGGGTCACCTGGAAGTAACCCTGCGCGCTGAGCGGCACGGCGATCACCAGGGAAATCAGAAACCATAGGCTGGTCTTCCTCACCATCGTCAACCTCCTTACCGAATACACCGCTGCAAGTCTAATGGCCAACCCCGTTTGTGTCTGTAACCGGGATCACCCCCTGATTGCGTGTTCATCGTGCTCTCGAAGCGACAGACTACCCAGAGGACGAAAGGAACGTCAGGAAAGAAGCAGACCCCCCGCCCCCAGTTTGTCTGGAGGCGAGGGGACCTAGATCACCTCGTCAAAGGGCGAACGAAGGTTACAATGATACCTCGGTCGGAGTCTGAGCTGCGTGCGGATGGTCCGGGCCGGGGTAGATTTTCAGCTTGCGCAGCATCCGCCGCCCGAGCTCGTTCTTGGGCAGCATCCGGCGGACGGCAAGCTTGATCGGAATCTCGGGATGACGAGCCTGAACCTCGCGATACGGTGTTGCCGTGAGATGCCCGACATAGCCCGAATGGCGGTAGTGCATCTTCTGGTCCCATTTCTTGCCCGTAAGGCGAACCCTGTCCGCGTTGACCACGACCACGTAATCGCCCACATCGAAAAACGGCGTGTACATTGGTTTGTGCTTGCCCTGAAGGACGAGCGCGAGCTTCGACGCCAACCTACCGAGCGGCTGGTTCGTGGCATCGACCACAAGCCAGTCGCGCCGGAAGGTCACCCCCGCGTCTTCCTTCTTGGCCATGTACGTCTTCTGCATCCCTTCCTCCTCGTGCTGAACCGGATCATAAACGCGAGCAAAGCTTCCCTCAACCCAAATCGAGCCCCCTTACACGATCCGTACACAAAGGGAGCCAATCCCCTCTACCGCCACCTCGACCGCATCCCCCCGGTGCAGTTCGCCCACCCCCGACGGCGTTCCGGTCAACA
>DYGJ01000015.1:3601-27097 GCA_020724765.1 Thermotoga sp.
TCAACACCACATCGCCAGGCTCAAGGGTCATGAACGAGCTCACGTACGAAAGAAGATCCGCCACGGGGAAGAGCATGTCCCCCGTGCGTCCGTCCTGGCGCAGCTCCCCATTCACATAGGTGCGAAGGGCCACGTTTTGCGGATCAAGGTCGGTCTCCAGCCAGGGTCCCAGGGGGAGGAACCCATCGGCCGACTTCGCCTGAACCCACTGCAGATCAGTTTTCTGACGATCCCGAGCCGTCAGATCGAGGGCGCATGTATAGCCGAGGACATAGTCCAGGGCAGTTTCCCTGGCCACGGACTTCATCCGTCGCCCGACCACCACGGCAAGCTCCCCTTCGTAGTGGAGGAGCTTGGTGAACGACGGATATGGGATCTCTGCGGTGGGAGCCGCAAGAGCATTCGGAGCCTTGAGAAAGAGCCCTGGCTCGGCGGGCAGCACGTCGGCATGGCCCATCTCCCGAATGTGCGCGCGGTAATTCCGCCCGACGCACACGATCTTTGTCGGCCGCACGGGCGGGAGGAGACGGATCTCATCCAGGGCGCACGTTCGACCGATCACCGCCCCACCCGGACCGCGCGTGACCCGAACCCGTTCCCCGTCCACAATTCCCCATGTCCCGCGTCCAAACCGAACGATCCTCACCCTTCACCTCGCCCGATGATCGCCTGCGCACCCGGACCGGTTCCGATGAACGTCACCGGGATCCCCACCTGCTCCTCGATCCACCGCACAAACCTCTGCGCAGCTGCGGGGAGCGCCGTGAAGTCCCGGATCCCAGCGATAGCCTCCTCCCAACCGGGAAGCCGCTCGTACAACGGCTCGGCATGCGCGAGGTCCTCGGCCTGAGCCGGGAACCGCTCCACGATCCGCCCTCCGATCCGGTAGCCCACGCCAACCGCCACCTCGTCCAGCCCAGACAGGACATCGAGCTTCGTCAGGGCGAGCTCGGTGAACCCGTTCACCCCGTGGGCGTAACGCAGCGCGACGAGGTCGAGCCAGCCGCAACGGCGGGAGCGCCCCGTGGTGGCCCCGTACTCGCCTCCTCCCTCACGCAGCCGTTCCCCGATCGCGCCCAGGTCCTCGGTCGGGAACGGGCCCTCGCCGACGCGGGTCGTGTACGCCTTGCTCACCCCCACCACGCGACCCAGGCTCACGCGGACCCCGGTGCCCCACCCGATCCCGTGAACCGTGGTCGTGGACGAGGTCACGTACGGGTACGTCCCGAGGTCGAGGTCGAGGAGCGTTCCCTGAGCACCCTCGAACACCATTCCCTCCCCTCCTCTTAGCGCAGCGGTGATGAGCTCCTGCGCGTTGCCCGTGCGGCTCGCGAACCGCTCGCGGAACCGGATCAGATCAGCAGCGACCCGCTCGATATCGCCCTTGAACCGCGACTGGGCTGCAGTCTGTTCCAATCCGTCCCGCAGCGACCGCTCGTCGGCGAGGTCGGCCACGCGGAGGCCGCGCCGCGCGACCCGGTCCTCGTACGCCGGTCCGATGCCGCGGCGGGTGGTGCCGATGTGATCGGCCGTTCCATCCGCCTCTTCCCGCCAGCGGTGGTGGGGGAGGACGAGATGGGCGCGGTCCGAGAGGTACAGGTTCGGCTTGGGACGCCCTTGGTTCTGCAGTTCGTCGAGTTCCCGCTCCAATCCCCACGGGTCAAGGGCGACACCGTGTCCGATCACGCCCCGGCACCCGGCGTGCAACGCGCCCGACGGGACAAGGTGGAGGCGGGCCGTGCCCAGGGCATCCTCCACCGTGTGTCCGGCATTGGCCCCCCCGTTGAACCGCACGCACATCTGCGCGGTCCGGCACAGGTGGTGGACCACCTTCCCCTTCGCCTCGTCGCCCCACTGCGCGCCGATCACGGCAATCGCTGGCATGGCTACCTCCCGCTCCGTTTGAGCCACACCCGACCGGTCCGACCGTGGACCTCCAGTTCCGCCTCGTACTCGGCCCCAGCCAATTCCCCTTCCCGAACCGACACAGCGAGCACCTCGTCCCCGATCCTGTCTGCAGACCAACGGAAGACCTCCCCCAGCGCTCCGGCAAACCCGACCTCAATCCGGTCCGTCACCACGAACCCCGCTTCCTTGCGGGCAAGCTGGAGGCGGTGGACGAGCTCGCGCAGGTCGCCCTCCGCTTTCAACGCATCGTCCAAGCGTAGGTCGAGGGCCACAGCACCGTCCGGTCCTGCAGACACAACGAACCCCTCCACCGACCGCCACTCCACCTTGACCATCTCTGGATCGAGCACGATCCGTTCCCCATCCACCTGGATCTCGATCCGTCCACGGGAGGCGAGGTCGGCCGCCAGTTGACGGGGATCGGCCTGCCCGAGGGCCGCCGCGATCTTGGGCACGCGCTCCCCGTGCAGTGGGCCCAACCACCGGAACTCCGGCGACACCTTCGGCACGCGATACGGATCGAGGCTCTCCCCCCGGAGGATGCTGACCACGTTCACCTCGTCCCGAACGAGAGCCCACAGCTCGTCGGGAATCGCCTCGTCTCCTTCCTGGTGAAGGACGTGAAGAACGGGCAGGGGCTGGCGGACCTTGACCTTGGCCAGGTTGCGCGCCCCCAACGCAAGCGAGGCCACGCTGCGCACGCGGGCCATCTGCGTTTCCAGCGACGGGTCGCGGGCCGGCGGCTCCGGCCAATCGGCGAGGTGGACGGAGTCAGGATCCCCCTCGGTTCGTAGGGACGCCCACATCGCCTCAGACAGGAACGGGGTGAACGGGGCGAGAAGGAGGGTCATCGCGCGCAACGCTTCGTACAGAGTCCCGTACGCACACAGCTTGTCCTGGGTCAGGCCCCCGCCCCAGAACCGAGGGCGGGACAGGCGGATGTACCAGTTGGAGAGATCGTCTACGAGCCAAGCGAGCTCGCGTGTCGCCGCCAGCGGATCGTAGCCGTCAAGGGCCGCAGTCGCCCGCTCCACCGCCGCCCCCAGCCGGGACACGAGCCACCGGTCGAGCCCCGGACGGTCGGCCACCGTGGGAACCACGGTGGATGGAGTGAACCGGTCGATCCCCGCGTAGAGGGCGAGAAAATCGTGGCAATTGCGTACCGTATCGAGAAACCCGAACCGCGCCTGGCGGGCACCGCTCTCGTCGTACCGGCGCTCGTTCCACGGCGCGGATTCCGAGGCCAGGCACCACCGCACCGCATCGGCGCCGTGGGTCTCCACGATCGGCATCGGATCGAGCACGTTGCCCCGCGACTTGCTCATCTTCTGACCCTCGCTGTCGAGCCCCATCCCGGTGACGAGGACGTTCCGGTACGGCGCGGACCCGTGGAGGAGGACACCGGTAACGAGCATCGTGTAGAACCAGCCGCGGGTCTGATCGAGTCCCTCGCTGATGAAATCCGCAGGATAGGATGCCTTCAGCCGGTCCCCGTTCTCGAACGGGAAGTGCCATTGCGCGGTGTGCATCGAGCCGGAGTCGAACCACGTATCGAGGACGTACGATACGCGGCGCATCACCCCTTGGCACCGCTCCCGAGGACAGCGAAGCTCGACCCGGTCCACGTACGGCCGGTGGAGTTCGACCGTGCGGGCGTGGTCGGGGTTCACCGCGTGTTCGACGAGTTCCGCCCGCGACCCAACCACCCTCATGTCCCCGCACCCGTCACAGATCCATACCGGCAGCGGCGTCCCCCAGTACCGGTCGCGCGACAGGGCCCAGTCCCGCATCGAGGAGAGGAAGTCCCCGAATCGGCTCTCCCCGACGTGCTCCGGGTGCCAGGCGATCGTCTCGCTGGCGGCGATGATCTCGTCCTTGGCGCGCGTGGTGGCGATGAACCACGAGTCGAGGGCGTAGTAGAGGAGCGGGGTGTCGCACCGCCAGCAGAACGGGTACTCGTGTTCGTACTCCTCTCTGCGGAACAAGAGCCCTCGCTTCGCGAGGTCCCTGAGGATGAGCGGATCCGCGTCCTTCACGAACATGCCCGAGGCAAGGGGGAACTCGTCGGTGAACCGTCCCCCTCGATCCACCGGCTGGAGGAAGGGGAGCTCCGCCTTCCGTCCCAGCGCGTAGTCCTCCTCCCCGAACGCGGGGGCGATGTGGACGATCCCCGTCCCCTCGTCCAACGACACGAAGCCGGCCGGCCACACCCGATAGGCATCCTCGTTGCGCGCCAACCCGTACAGGGATTCGTAGTGCCGGTGGAGAAGCTCGTGCCCTGGGAAGAGGCGAAGGATCTTCGCGTCATCCCCCAGCACGGACGAGACCCGCGATTCAACGAGGATCAGTCTCTGTCCATCATGCCGGACCTCGGCGTACTGGGCGTCGGGGTTGACGGCCACGGCCACGTTGGCGGGGAGCGTCCAAGGAGTCGTGGTCCACACCAGCAGCGACACATCCGGATCATCGCGCAGCGGCATCCGGACGAACACAGAGGGGTCGGCCACCCGCCGGTACCCCTGCGCCACCTCGTGCGAAGAGAGCGACGTCCCGCACCGTGGGCAGTAGGGGAGGATCTTGTGCCCCGGGTACAGGAGCCCTTGGCTGTGGATCTCCTTGAGCTCCCACCACAGGGTCTCGATGTAGTCGTCGGTGTAGGTTACATACGGGTCATCCAAGTCGATCCAGAACCCGAGGCGCCGGATCATGTCCGCCCACGCCTGGATGTACTTGCGCACGGAGCCCTTGCATTGGGCGACGAACTCCTCCACCCCGTAGCGCTCGATCTCCGCCTTGGTGCTGATCCCCAACGCCTTCTCCACCTCGAGCTCCACGGGCAGACCGTGGCAGTCCCACCCCGCCTTGCGGCCGACGTAGCGGCCCCGCATCGTGTGGTAGCGGGGAAAGAGGTCCTTCTGAAGACGGGCGAGGAGGTGCCCGATGTGCGGTCGGCCGTTGGCCGTGGGCGGTCCCTCGTAGAACACGAACCGGGACCCACACTCCCTTTGTTGGAGCGACCGCACGAAGGCCCGACTCTCCTCCCAGAACGCGAACACAACTCGCTCGCGAAGCGCTGGATCTGCCTCAAGTTTCGTGAACCCCACGCCTTCCTCCTTCCACAGCCCAAAGCACGAACCCAATGATCTGCTTCTCGTTGCTCGTTACCGGAATGCGCTGGAGTACGTTATCCCTGCCCCTGGGGGGGCAGGATAAGACGACAGATCCACTTTTGCTCAGACATCACGGTCTCCGCGGGAAGTATACCCTTCCTCCCGCACACGGTCGAACGCCGCGGGGGCGTTGCCAAGGGCCGACCGGAGAGCGAACGCGGACCGAAGCTCTTCCGGGCCCAGCCGCTCCCGGACGGTCGGATCGGTCTCCGCGACGCGGGCGAGCTCCGTCTCCTGGTCACGGGCCGCATCGGCCAGGCGCGACACGAGGTCATGGGCCTCGCGCCGGCTGAGTCCCGACCGCACGAGCGCGAGAAGCAGCCCCTCCGAGAAGGGGAGTCCCCCCGCGTTCGCGATGTGTGCCCGCATCCGGTCGGGGAAGACGACGAGCCGGTTCATGAGGTCCGTTCCCCGGGCAAGCAGGTAGTCCACGAGGGTGAAGCACTGCGGGAAGAGCACCCGCTCCACCGAGGAATGGGACATGTCCCGTTCGTGCCACAGGGCGTTATCCTCCAGAGCCAGGCTGACCCCGGCCCGCACGACGCGGGCCAAGCCGCACAACCGCTCGGACAGGATCGGGTTCCTCTTGTGGGGCATCGCCGACGATCCTTCGGGCCTCCCCTCGGCGACCTCCCCGACCTCGGACCGCGACAGGAGCCGGACCTCGAGGGCAACCTTCTCCACGAGGGAGGCAGCTGAAGCAAGGGCAAACAGGACCTCGGCGTGGCGATCGCGCGACACGATCTGGGTCGCGATCGGGCACGGCCGGAGCCCGAAGACGGCGAGGGCCTTCTCCTCAGCTGCAGGCGGGAAGTAAGCGTGAGTCCCCACCGCGCCGGAGAGCTTGCCCACCGCAATCCCATCCCGCGCCCGCTGGATCCGGTTCTGGACCCGCCTCAGCTCATCCCACCAGACAAGAGCTTTCCGTCCGAACGTGGTCGGCGCCGCCCACTGGCCGTGGGTCCGGCCGAGGATCGGGACATCGCGATGCCGCTCCGCGAGCGCCCCCAACGCTTCCCCTAGCCGCGCAGCTCTCCCGTAGACGAGATCGAGGGCCGCGACGAGGGTGAGGGCGAGGGCGGTGTCCTTGATGTCGGACGACGTGAGGCCGTAGTGGAGCCAGCGACCGTCGGGGCCCACCGTCTCCTCGATCGCCCACAGAAAAGCCACGAGATCGTGTCCGGTCTCCGCCTCCCAGACCTGAATACGCTTCCGATCGATTCGCGCCCGCGCGGAAACGACTGCCGCCGTTCCCTGCGGGATCTCCCCCACCTCCTCCAGCGCGGCAAGGGCAGCGAGCTCCACGCGCAGCCACCGCTCGTACTGGGCGTCGAGCGTCCACAGGTCTTTCATCGGGGCGAGCGCATACCGATCGAGCGTCACGGACGAAGGATAGACCGTTTCCACTTCGCGTGCCAATCCTCGCGCTCGTTCACCGCCGAGACCGCCGAGGTCACAGAGGAAGCCCGGACTGCACTGCCAAGGTCACGAAGGATAGCACAAAGAGCGCGAAGGGATCCGGGGTTCGCAGCCCCAGAGCTCATGTCTGTTGTTCCTCTTCGTGTCCTCGGCGTCCCCTTTGGTGGAGCTTTCCGTTGATCAGCTGTTCTCGACGTGCTCCGCGCGCTCGGCGGTGAGAGCGGTTGATGTGGATTCGAGTCACGCCAGACATGTACCCATCCCCGAAGGCACGAGCGCGCTGGCTATAATCCCCCGAACCTGAGGAGGGCACAGTGAGCCGAACCGAGAACGAGAACCAAGCGGTGAATGCGTTGCGCTTCCTGGCCGCGGACATGGTGGAAACCGCCAAGTCCGGCCACCCCGGGCTCCCCCTCGGCGCGGCGCCGATGACCTACGCCCTGTGGACGCGCTACCTAAAGCACAACCCTCGAAACCCGACGTGGCTCGACCGGGATCGGTTCATCCTCTCCGCCGGTCACGGCTCGGCCCTCCTCTACTCCCTCCTCCACCTCGCCGGGTACGACCTCCCCCTCGACGAACTCGCGCGGTTCCGCCAGTGGGACAGCCGCACGCCGGGGCACCCGGAGGCGGGCCTTACCCCGGGGGTCGAGGTGGCAACGGGCCCCCTCGGCCAGGGCTTGGCCATGGCCGTAGGGATGGCGATGGCCGAGGCCCATCTCGCCGCGCGGTTCAACCGTCCCGGCTACCCGGTTGTAGATCACTTCACCTACGTCCTGGCGAGCGACGGGGATCTCATGGAGGGGGTTTCCGCCGAAGCGTGCTCCCTCGCCGGCCACCTCCATCTCGGAAAGCTGATCGTCCTCTACGACCGGAACGGGATATCCCTTGCGGGCTCCACCGACCTCACGTTCACCGAGGACGTCCCCCAGCGGTTCGTCGCACACGGGTGGAACGTGATCGAAGTCGAGGATGGGAACGACCTCACCCATATCTCTCACGCACTCGACACGGCGAAGGCCGACTCAGACCGACCCTCTCTCGTCTGCATCGCGACCACGATCGGCTACGGGGCACCTCAGAAGCAGGGCTCGTTCCACGTCCACGGCGCGCCGCTGGGAGCGGAGGAACTCCGGGCGACGAAGCGAAACCTAGGGTGGCCCGAGGAGCCGCTCCTGTTCGTCCCAGACGAGGCGCGTCGGCCGTTCCAGAGTGCAGCGGCTCGCGGTGAGAGGGAGGAACAGAGGTGGAACGAGGCTCTGGAGCGCTACACGAGGGACTACCCGGAGCTCGCCCAGGAACTCCTGCGGCGGTTCCGCGGTGACCTCCCCTCCCACTGGGACGCGGGTTTCCCCCCGTTCCCGTCGGGAGGGAAAGCCGTCTCCACCCGCAAGGCGTCCGAGGCCGTCCTGCAAGGTCTCTCTCCTGTTATCCCCGACCTCATCGGCGGTTCAGCCGATCTCAACCCATCGTGCCTGACCTGGCTCAAGGGCGAGGGTGACTTCGGATGCCCACCCGGGCCAGCCAAGCGCCAAGGCGAGGTGGGCGGCGGCTGGAGCTACGCAGGCCGAAACCTCCACTTCGGCGTGCGTGAGCACGCGATGGGCGCGATCGCGGTGGGGATGGCTCGTCACGGTGGACTGAGGCCGTTCACGGGTACGTTCCTCGTGTTCTCCGACTACATGCGACCCCCGATCCGGCTCGCCGCGCTCATGCACGCCCCGGTCGTGTTCGTGTTCACCCACGACTCGATCGCCCTCGGCGAGGACGGCCCGACCCACCAGCCCGTCGAGCATCTCCTCGCGTTGCGCGCCCTCCCCAACCTGGTGGTGATCCGCCCGGCGGACGCCGCGGAGACGGCCGAGGCGTGGCGGGTCGCCCTGAGCCGCCGCGAGGGGCCTACGGCTCTCATCCTCACCCGTCAGGACCTTCCCGTCCTCGACCGGTCCCGCCTCGGTTCACCCGCAGGTCTACGGCGGGGGGGGTACGTCCTCTGGGAGAGCACACCCGGAACGGATCCGGAGTTGATCCTCATCGCCACTGGGTCGGAGGTCCACGTGGCGCTTGCCGCGGGGGAGGAGCTGGCCACCAATCGCCTACGGGTAAGGGTTGTGACCCTTCCAAGCTGGAAGCTGTTTGATCGCCAGCCCCCGGGCTACCGGGATGAAGTCCTCCCCCCCACGGTGCGGGCGCGGGTGGCGGTCGAGGCTGGGATTCGGCTGGGGTGGGAGCACTACGTGGGTCTGGATGGAGAGGTCGTCGGGCTGTCCTCATTCGGGGCCAGCGCCCCCGGGTCGGTCCTTCTCGCGCAGTTCGGGATCACTCCCGCCGCCGTCACCGCCGCAGCGCGGAGCGTCCTGTCTCGAGTTGCCACCCGTACAGGAGAAGACTACCATCCTCGAGCGGGTCCGTAGCTCAGGGGTAGAGCAGCCGGCTCATAACCGGTTGGTCGCAGGTTCGAACCCTGCCGGGCCCAGAAATCGGTGCACCGGTGCGCGGTTTGCCGGTTGAGGAGGGGGGATGAGGAAGGTCTTCGTAAACGTCGATGGCACGGCCCGCGGCAACCCAGGGGACGCCGCGATCGGGGTCCTCGTGACCGACG
The DNA here is from genome assembly GCA_020724765.1 of Thermotoga sp. Taxonomy (GTDB): domain Bacteria; phylum Bipolaricaulota; class Bipolaricaulia; order Bipolaricaulales; family Bipolaricaulaceae; genus Bipolaricaulis. Next base: position 12,701 of record DYGJ01000015.1, read on the forward strand.
AGAAAGGCCAGAACCTTGCCCAGGTGGCAAAGCTCATCGGTCGGGCAACGAACAACGCTGCGGAGTACAAGGCGCTCCTCGAGGGAATCCGCCTGGCCATCGAGATCTCTCCTGATGAGGCCGTGTTCCTCACCGACAATCAGCTCATCGCCAATCAGGTAAACGGGTTCTACAAGGTGCGCGAGCCCCATCTCGATCACCTGAACCGCCACGCCCTCGACCTCCTCGCCGGCCTTCCTCGGTGGCGGGTGAACTGTGTGGATCGGGAGATCAACCATCCTGCCCATCGACTGGCGGAGCATGCGTTCCGCGAGCGAAGCCGTCAGGAACGCGAACGAAACGAACTCATCCAGGAAATCGGGTACCTCCTGGAGGGTATGTCGGTGGAGGATCTTCGGCGCCTCGTCGCCCACGTGCGATCGCTCCGCCCCTAGAGCGAATGCGCATTGTTCTGCAGAGGGTAACCGAGGCAACCGTCCGCAGCGAAGGGCACGAGGTCGCGCGGATCGGTCGTGGGCTGCTCCTGCTGGTGGGCATCGGGAAAGGGGACACTGAGCAGGAGCTCCGATTCTGGTCACGGAAGATCCCCGAACTACGCATCTTCCCTGACGCGAACGGCCGGATGAACCGTTCACTGCGCGAGGTGGGAGGCGAGATTCTCTGCGTATCCCAGTTCACGCTCCACGGCGACGCATCCCGAGGCCGGCGCCCGGGGTTCGACCAGGCCGCTCCGAGCGCCGTAGCCGCCAACCTGTATGACACCTTCCTCCGCCTTCTCCGCGAAGAGGGAGTCCCCGTTCAGAGCGGGCTGTTCGGGGCAAAGATGTCCGTCTCTCTCGTCAACGATGGGCCCGTGACCTTGATCTTGGAGCGCGCGCCGGCACAATTGGCTCACACCTAAGGAGGGTTTATGGCTGCAGTTCCGAAACAACGAAAGTCGCACCGGGAGGTCCGGATGCGCCGTGCCCATTGGCGAGCGCAGATGGTTCCTGCCGTTGCTTGTCCCCAGTGCCACGAGTTCCGCCTCCCCCACCGTGTGTGCCCGTCGTGCGGTTCGTACAACGGGATGACGGTGGTTGAGAAGGGGGAGAAGAAAAAGTAGCGCCTTACTTCACCGGACGCCCCTCCACCAACAGGATGGGCAGCGTCACCACCATCAGCATCGCCCCGAAGAGGAACGCGGCTCGGAACCCAATGAAGTCGGCGACAAACCCTCCAGCAAGTGCGCCGAGCACGTGGCCGAGCCCTGCCACCGCGTTGTACGTTCCCAGAGCCTGACCGTGGAGCCCGTGCGGCGAGAGTCTGGACACAATCGCCGTCACAGAAAGCTGGAAGAACGCCCACGTGGCCCCCGCCACGCCCCACAGCACGGGCAAGAGCCAGCGCGCGGTCACGGGTGTGGCCAGGGCGAACCCGACGAACATCCCCGCCCGACCGAGGAGCGCCAGCGCTGCCGCAGGCCGGTGCCCCCACCGCGCAACTGCCCTTCGCGCCCACCCGAAGGCGACCACGCTCACCCCGTGATGAGCGACGGACAGGGCGAACACAAGCGCGCTGGGCCACCCCAGCGCCTGCCGCACAAACACCGGGAACGGCGCGAAGACCATCGCGAAGCCAATGAACGCCAACAAGGCAGAGTAGTAGACGAGCACGAGATCCGGCCCGAACGCGGTTCGCCCTTGCATGAACCGCACCAGTTGCGATGGCCGGATGGCCTCGTAGAGGTGAATTGGCCCTGTGCGGAACCGCTCGTAGAGGAAGTTGCCCATGCTCACGACGACGTCGCGGAGCGACGCAGCCTGAGACCCGGCCTGAGGCTCCCGGATCTCGCGCAGCGCTACAACAATCGCCGACAACGAGAGCGCGGCGACGATGAGCCCCAGGGACTGCAGCGCCCAGCCTTCTCCCAGCCAGCGCACAACAAGCGATGTCCAGCCTGCACCCACGACGAGGCCCAGGGTCCAACCCACACCGCAGTAGACGTTGAACCGCGCGATCTCCTTCTCCCACTGATCTCTCGGGAAGCGCGACAGCACAAGGAGGAACGACACCGAGGCCCCTGCCATCCAGGAGAACGCCGCCCACCCGTTGACGAGGAACAGCTGGGGCAACCCCGTGACCAGCGGGAGCACCAGGTACGCCAACGCAACCCCCAGGAAGGCCAGGGAGACAAACAGCCGCCGGCGGGGGGTGGAGTCGAGAACACGCCCCCAGATCAAACTTGCCACGACGTTCATCACGCTTCCCACCGCTGTGAGCATTCCCACACCGCCAGCGGTCGCCCCCAGGAAGTAGGCGTAGAGCGGCAAGAGGGGAGACGCAGCACCCATCGCCGCGTTGGCGAGCACGAACGCCCAGTACCACCGGGGAGCACTCATGCTTCCTCCACAAAGGGCACGGATTCCCGTAGTCCATTGGGGTCGGGAATCTCGAGCACGATGGAACCGCCGTATCCGTTAGCCCCCAGCGCTTCAAGTGCTTGGGGCCAGGCTACGCCTCCCTGCCCAAGCGTGAGGTGATCATCCTGTTCCCCCCGGTTGTCGTGGAGGTGAACATGGACGAGCCGCTCTCCCAAGGCCGCCACGTAGGCCACGGGATCCCCTTTTGTGGTGTGGAGGTGGCCGAGGTCGAGGCACGCCCCAAGGTCCGGGAAGCGGTCCAGGAAGAGGTTATGGTCGTCCGAGGTGTAGATCATGTCCCAGCCCCGACCGCGCTGCTTGTTCTCGATCGCCACCCGTACCGCCCCGCGCCGAGCACGGGCGAGCACAACCTCCAGCGCAAACGAGAACCTGCGCCACGCCTGATCCCGTTCTCCGTCCAGCGCGAGGTAGTCGACGTCCACATGTCCCGGATGCACCACCACGATGCGCGACCCGAGATCATCGGCCAGGCCCACGGCTTGCACCACTTCGCTCAACGCCGCCGCGGCGAGGGACGGCAGCGGAGAGGCGAGGTTCACCCCGTAAATCGGAGCGTGGACCGTGGACCACAGATCCCGTGCCTCTAGCTCCTCGCGTAGCGCGCGGCGATCCCCTGGGCCGAGGTCTTGTGGGTACGCAGCGCGTGGGTCGGCTCTCAGCTCGACCCCTCCCAAACCCAGCTCCGCCGCGAGGTCCAGCCACCGCAGGAGGTGCATCCCCGGCCAAAGGAAGGTCGACAACCCGAACCGACGGAGGTCCATCGTCTAGCCCATCCGGAGGCCACCGTTGGCGGAGACCGTTTCCCCCGTGACGTAGCCCGCCTCTTCCGAACACAAGAACGCGATCACAGAAGCGATCTCTTCCGGGCTGGCCACACGGCCGAGCGGAATCTGGGACCGGATCTCGCCTCCCCGTGTCGCCAGCGCCTCCAGGTTGATCTCTGTGGCCACGAACCCCGGGCACACCGCGTTTACCGTGATTCCAAGCGGCGCCACCGCCAGGGCAAGGGACTTCGTGAGGCCCAACAGGCCCGCCTTGGCTGCCGCGTAGTGGACCCCGTGGGCCGAGCCCGTGAGGGCGCGCAGAGAGGAGATGTTCACGATCCGGCCGAACTTCGCTTCGCGCATGTAGGGAACGGCATAGCGAGACAAGATGAACGCCGATGTAAGCCCAACCCGAAGCATTCGCTCCCAGTCCTCGAGCGACAATTCCTCCCACGGGATTCGCTGCACATAGCCCGCGTTGTTCACAAGGATGTGCAGTCCCCCCAGTCCTTCCGCCGCCTCGTGGATGAGATCCCGTCCCTGATCGAGATCCGCCAGATCGGCCTGGAGGATGAAGGCGCGACATCCCAGGCGCTGGATCGCCGCCGCCACCTCCTCTGCCGCCGTACGCTGAGTACGGTAGCTCAACGCTACGTCGCAGCCCCGCGCCGCCAGCTTCACCGCGATAGCCGCGCCGATCCCTCGCGAACCGCCGGTCACGAGTGCGCACCGTTTCATCGAACCCCCTAGGTTCCGAACAGCCGATCTCCGGCGTCCCCAAGCCCGGGCCGGATGTAACCGTGAGCATCGAGCTCCCGGTCAAGAGCTGCCGCGTACACCGGGAGATCGGGGTGGGCCCCCTGCAGCACACGCAGACCCTCGGGAACAGCGACCAAACACAGAAAGCGAACATCCTGCGCTCCCCGCGCCTTGACCATCTGCACCGCGTGGGCGGCCGACCCGCCCGTGGCGAGCATCGGATCTACAACGATCACCAGCGCGTCGCCGAGGTTTGCGGGGAGTTTGGCATAGTACTCGACGGGCCGGAGGGTTGTCGGATCGCGGTAGATCCCGATGTGTCCGATCCGGGCGCTGGGAATGAGCGCAAGAACGCCATCGAGCATCACGATCCCCGCCCTGAGGATGGGAACGAGTACCACCGGACGGGCGAGGTCGACCCCAGCGGTTCGCTCAAGCGGAGTCTCTACCTCCAGTTCGCGCAGTGGAAAGTCCCGCGTGATCTCGTACACCATGAGGGCGGTAACCTCCTCGAGGATCTGGCGAAACTGGAGGCGGTCCGTGCGCCGGTCGCGCAGACGGGTGAGTTTGGCCCGGATCAGAGGGTGCTCCACAAGGACAAAAGCTCCCATGTCGAAACCTTAGAGTAGCTTCCTACCGCGCGAGCGCAACCTAGATGAGAGAGAAGTACTCGTGATTCTCGCCGAGGATACCGTCCAGGTAGACCAACCACAATTTGAGGGTCTTGTAGAGCGAGGCGACGAGCCACCTCCTCACCTCATCACGAGGACCGATCATGCCGTAGACCCGTTCCCCAAGACTGTGCTGCGGTGGGAACCCCTGCAACCACCGCGCCAGGGCTTCCCCGACGTCGCGGAGGGTACACACCCTTTCTGGATCGAGTTTCGGAGCTACACGGAGCGAAGGGATGCACACGAGCACCGACGGCACCTCGCCGTTCCCGACGCTGTGCGTGAGGCGGTTGATGTTCCAGAGCAACGCATACGAACACGGGTGGTGGGCCAGGACCGCGAGCGGCGCTTCCTCACCGTCGACCAGGTTTCGAGCCGAAGCCGACTGGGCTCGTTCCGCCCACCGATCAAGCGTCGCGTCGAGGAACGCCGGGCCTTGACCAATCCCCAACACGACCTCTCCCATCGCCTGGGCCGCCTCGGCCCGATCTGGCGTGTGTTCGCCCAACTGGCGCGCGAGAGAACCGGTTCCGTTTCCAGCTTCAGCCCATTGCAGAAGCGCTACCCCCACATGATCGAGTCTCCGCTGCACGGAGAGCGGGACATCCCCACACCCCCCGAACCGCGGACAGACGCGTCCCGACCCGATCATGCCCATGACCTGCTCCAGGCCTTCCAAGAACCGATGGGCGCACGGCTCGAACCCCCACCGCGGCATGCGATCCCGAACGAGAATCGCCCACCGGGGGAGGGCGATCTCCTCGATGAGGGTGTTGAGGTAGAGGATCTCCTCGTCAAACGCTTCCCGGCCGTCGATCCCCGGCGCCTCCCACCACTCGGCAATGCGCCTGTCCGAGACCTTCACCCTCCCCCCTTGCCGGTTCCCGTCTGAGACCGGTGTCCGAGCGACCTGTCGTAAGTTACGGCGTGACCCGAGCCCTGCATTCTACCCACCTCCCCCCGCACCACAACGAGGCGGCGCCGCTGCACCCCGTCTGCGCTAGATCAGGTTCGCCCTGCTCTCCTTCGACAGAGGAGAACCGCAGTATTGCCCTGCTTCTCTACTCCTCCGCTCTCCGCTCCCAGAACCGTCGAAACCGGTTCTCCGTCCCCGAGATGAGACGACGGATGTTCAGGCGGTGGGTATAGATGACAAACGACACCAAACCCACGATCACCACCCCCACTGCAGGGTGAAGCGTGATCCCAGCGAACAGGTGGAGGAGAAACGCCGCGACAGGGAGAGCCGCAGCCGCCCCGAGCGACCCCACAGAAACAATGCCGGTCCCGAACGCGAGGAGGAAGAACACCCCCACCGCGATCGCCGTGGGAAGGGGCGCCAACGCGAGAAGTACGCCCGCCGCGGAAGCCACTCCTTTTCCCCCCCGAAACCGGAGGTAGGGCGAGTACACGTGTCCCGCCACTGCACCCAGACCCCCACACAGTCCGAGGTACACAAGCGTTCCCTCCAGAAACGGAAGGCGTGGCAGCACGCCTGCGGCGACGCATCCCTTGGCCACGTCCACCGCCATCACCGCAATCCCCACCTTCCACCCCAGGACGCGCAGCGCGTTGGTGCCCCCCACGTTTCCTGAACCATGGCAACGGATGTCCACCCCCCGCAGTCGTCCGGCGATGTACGCCGTGGGGATGCCCCCGAGAACGTAGCCAAGCACCGCGATCAGGAGATAGGGAACCCCGGGCACAGCGTGATGATAGCAGGCTTCCCCCTTCCCTCCTACCCGTGGAACCCGGGCCGGGCGGGCGGTGTACATCGAGTAGAGGTGATCGAGATGAAGAGAGGACTCACTGCGATCTTTGTCCTAGCAGGTTGCGCCGTCGGCTTCGCCCAGTCCGGCGTGTCCCCGCTGGGCCTGATCCCATCCCCTGTTCCAGGCCTTTCGGCTTCGATCTGGACGGAGAAGAGCCAGTACACGGTTGGAGAAACAGCGCGGATCCACTTCTACATCTCCCAAGCCGCGTACGTGTACATCTTCGACATCGAGCCCACGGGGAACGTTCGACTGATCTTCCCCAACCCCTACTCACCGAACGCGTACCGCCCGGCGGGAACCCACGTACTCCCCGACCAGTCCACGTATCAGTTCCGGGTTGCTCCCCCCACAGGCACGGAGACGCTCCAGCTCGTGGCCAGCACCCGGCCGCTCTCGTTCCCCATGGGGACCTACTCCGATCCCTATCCACTCCTCGGTCCGACCGTCGAGTCCGGCAAAGTCGCAGTGCTGGGCCTCGTCCCCGAGCCGGGCTGTGGGTGCTACGTCACGGCGTGGACCACGTTCCAGATCGTGGGGGCATCCACCGGACCCGGCTACTGGCCGTGCCCGCCGTGCTGGGGCATCACGCCGTGCCCGCCGTGCAGCGGCATGGGCTACATCGCCCCTGGTATGGGTTGGTTCTGGAGCCCATCCGGAAACTGGCAGTTCTTCCTCGGTGAGTGTCCGAGTGGGCCTGGGTACTGCTGGTACGTCGGCCCGGATGGGCAGTGGAGGTTCAAGGTTCAGCTCTGTTTCGGGAACTGCCCCTAACGAGGGCCAGCCTCCCCAGGGGGAGGGGCATCCCCGGCCCCTCCCCCCCTCCCTCCGTATCCCACCAGCCACGCCTGGAGGAGTCTGTGGGCACCAGCCTTATCCATGGGTTGGTTACCGCTTCCGCAACGGGGGGAGAGCACACACCGCGGGCACCCATCCCGGCACGGGCAGGACGCGAGAAGGTCCACCGCGCGAGCGACCCAGTCACGCACCCGGGCGCGAAGAACCGCGGCGATCCCGATTCCCCCGGGGTACGCATCGTAAACGAGCACCGTCGGCCGCCCCGTGTCCGGGTGAAGACAGGAGGAGACCCCCCCGACATCCCCCGGTTCACACAGCGCCACAAGGGGGACAAGCGCAATCAGGGCATGTTCCGCAGCGTGCAGCCCGCCAGGGGAAACCCAGTCCCCAGTCCCAAGTCCAGAGTCCACTTGTCGACTTGTGACTTGCGGCTTTCGACTGTCCGTTCCCCACGTCAGCCACACCCCCTCGGTCTCGAACTCGATCGGCGGGAGGTCGACAGACCTCGTGTCCACGACCCGGCCCCGGTCCAGGACCTTGTAGCCCGAGATCGTCTCCCGGACGAAGACCGTCCCAAGCCCCAAGTCGGAATTCACAACTCCGGAAGCTGGTTTCTGGATGCGGGCTTCCTCCATGGTGAGAACCTTGGTCGAGAGCCCATCTGTGGCCGGCTCCGCCTCCGCGATCCCTGTCTCTAGATCGAGGGACCGCACCCGGAACGCCTCGCCCTGGTGGAGGAACACCGCGCCGGGGTACGCCTCGCGCCGGGCACGGTGCTCGTCCCACGTTTCGAGGGATCCCCCGGCAACAAGGATCTGGACCTGACGGGCAGTGAGCGCGTCCAGGGACACCACCTCCGCCGGACGGACCCGTCCGGCGTAGGACCACCCGCGAGGGGCCTGGGCGAGGAGACCGGCCCGCTCCAGAGATCTCACGTCGTCCTCCTCCACGCCGAGTTCGGAGAGCTCATCCTTCCGGAGTGGAGACTCCGCCGCGGCGCAGAGGAGGTGGCGCACCGCAAGCTCCTTGTGACGTGGGTTGAGCACCGGCACCTCTGCCTCCCCGGCCACGAGTTCACCCATCCGCCCAAGGAAGTACCGATCGAGCGGGTTCTCCTGGGGAAGGTAGACGACGAGGGCGTCGCGTCCCGCGCGGCCGGCCCGGCCGGCCTGCTGGCGAGCCGAGGCGACCGAACCGGGGTACCCGAGGAGGGCCACCGCGTCGAGCCCGCCCACGTCCACCCCCAACTCGAGGGCGGAGGTCGAGGCCACGAGGCGGAGCGTTCCATTGCGCAGCCCGGCCTCGATCTCCCGCCGCTCCTCCGGCCGGTACCCCGCGCGGTACGACGCCACAGCACCGCAGCCACGAGTCGCAGGTCGCGAGTCAGACCTGGGGCTTGGCACTTGCGACAGCTCTTTGACGGCTTGAGCGAGGGCTTCCGCCATCCGCCTCGAGGGAACGAAGGCGAGGGTCTGCAGTCCCGCGCCGACGAGGAACCGACACAGGTCCACCGCCTGCAGAAACGGGGATCTCTCGGGATCGAGATCCGGCTCCCACGCCCACCACGTACGCGCCCCCTGCGGCGAGCCGTCCCGGTTCACCACCTCCACGGGACGACCCAGGAGGTGCTCCCCGAGGAGCCGCGGACCGCCGGTGGTAGCCGACGCTACGGCATACGTGGGCTCCGCACCGTAGCGGGCAAGCACCCGTCCCAACCAGCGCAGGAGGAGGGCCACGCCGGACCCGAACACACCCCGATACCAGTGCCCCTCGTCCACGACCACGTACCGTACCCCCTTCAAGAACGGTGCCCAGCGGTGGTGCCACTCCAGGTACTGGTGAAGGGCGTACGGGTTTGTGAGGAGAATGCGTCCCTCTGCCCGCAGCCGGGGCCGGCGATGCGAAGGCGTGTCCCCATCGTAAACGCCCACCACCCCCTCCAAACCGAGCGCCTCGGCGAGCTCGGTCCACTTCCCGAGCTGATCCTGAGAGAGGGCCTTCATGGGGTAGAGGAGGAGCGCTGTCGCCCCCGGGTCCTGGGCCAAGGCCGACACGATGGGCAGGGCCAGCGCGAGCGTCTTTCCCGACGAGGGGCCGGTGGAGAGGACCACGCTCCGTCCCGCGAGGAGATGCTCCATCGCCGCGGCCTGATGGCTGTAGAGCCGAAGCCCCTCCCGCGCCAGCCACTCCCGTCCCCCAGGGGGAAGATCTGCCGGCGGCGCGGCGTAGACGCCGGGTCGGGATGAAATGTTGAGCGAGGCGATCACTTGCCCGTGGTACCACGGCTCGGAGGCGAGGCGGGAGAGGAGGTCAGCCAGAACCGGTCACCCGTTCGAGGAGCGCAGACAGAAGCCGGGCCAAGGTCACCACATCCTCCCGGTTGTGGGCGATCACGGGGAGCAGAGCCGTCGCTGATCCGGTGCGAAGGTAGTTCTGGTAAAGGGCCGGCACGTACTCGCCGGGCACGTCGAGCTCCCGGATCACCCCGAGCACGGCCCGTTCCACCACGGACAGCGAGCAATCGAGAAGCTCCGTCCCCCACCGGCGACGGGCGAAGAAAAGCAGGTCGAGGTGCACCGGCTCCGGAAGCGCCTCCAGCCCGTGGTACGCGCACCGCGCCTGGAGGTGGTTCCAGTCGTAGGCCTTCCCGTTGTAGGAGACGACGATCGGCTGCGCGGGGAGCGCCCCTTGAAGGGCCGCGAGCACCGCCGGTTCCTCCCCCAACGTGCGGGCGAAGTACTGGCGAACATCGAGACCGCCCTCATTGAGGTGCCCCACCCCGACGAGGAACGCGGGGAGAGAGGAGAGTCCGAGGGTCTCGATGTCGAGGAACACGAGGTCTCGAGGATCGGCGAACGCGAGAAGGTGCAGCAGAAGGTCGTGCGATGCCGAGAACCGTCGGGAGACCCCTTCGTACAGCGTTGGCACATCACCGCTCTCCAGGGAGGCCAGCCAGCGCCCGGCTTCAGAGCCGTAGCGGGGGTGGGCAACCAGGTCCGCGAACGTCCGCACGCCCGCGTCCCGAAGCCCCCCCTCCCGCACCGGCCCAATCCCGAACAGAAGGGAGAACGCCTGGGCCACGGTCTCGGTAGCGCGATGCCGGTCGGGGAACGAGAGGTCCGCCGGGTGCTTCGACAACAGGACGAGGCACGGGCCGAATTGGGTGGCCACCTCCTCACCTGTGTCCAGCTCGAGCGATGTCGGCAGAGGCCCGGCGGAAGGGGCCTCGGTTCCCCCGAACGTCCGGGCCAGCTTGGAGAGGTACCGCTTCTCGCCCATGGCGCAGGATTATAGACTGCAGCCAGGATGTAGCTACCCCGCGATCCTCAAGAGGAGGGGCCGTTTTCGGAGGTGACCCCTAAGCCATCACCAATGCCAGGAACACAGGGACACGATTCGCGCTGTGGGCCCCCGTCAACCTCCTTGATCCCTTCGCGAACACGGGTTTCACTCGAATGCAAACCGTCCGCTTCGGAACAAGGCCGAACATGCATCCACGACAGCGGCGTCGAACAACGAGCCGCGGTGGGCTTCGATCTCCGCGAGAGCGGCGTCAAGGCCGTGCGCAGCACGATAGGGCCTGTGCGAGCACATCGCCTCGACCACATCGGCCACCGCCAAGATCCTCGCCTCCAGCACGATCGCATCGGCACGGAGGCCCTGCGGGTAGCCGGAACCGTCCAGCCGCTCGTGGTGTTGCAGCACGATCTCATGAAGGGGCCAGGGAGCGTTGATCGTCTTCAGAATGTCATGGGCCACCTGGGGGTGCTGTTTCACCATGCTGTACTCCAAGATCGAGAGTTCTCTCGGCCTGGTCAGCACTTCCGTGGGGATAGCCATCTTGCCGATGTCGTGAAGCAGCGCCGCGATGCGCAAGCCCTCGATCCGATCCAGATCAAGAGCGAGTTCTTCGGCGATGGAACAGGTGAGATCCGCAACCCGTCGTTGGTGCCCCGCCGTATACGGGTCTCGGAACTCCGTGGTTCGGGCGATGGCCGCCACAGCGCCATCGAGGGTGGTGCGCAGGCGTTGGGCCGTCTCTCGGGCCTCTCGGAGGAGTTGGGCGTTCTGGATGGCGATTGCCGCGACGTTGGCCAGCGAGCTGAGAAGCTCGCTGGCCTCGGGCGAGTAGGCCGCGAACCGCTTGCTCTGGACCTGGATGACGCCCACCGTCTCACCGCGGATCTTCATCGGAACGAGAAGAACTGATCGCGTGGAGATGCGGGATTCCACCTCTGCCCGCGTTCCGGGCTCCGGGAGCCCCTCATCTTCGGAGAAGCTGTGCACCGTCTTCGTCCTCCGCATGGCGGCCACGAAGTCGGGAATAAGCAGGGGCTTTCCGGTCCGGATCACCTCGCTCTGGACCCCGAAGCCCTCCTCCTCGAGGGGAATGGGGGGAAAGCTGGACGCGTCGTGGACCACGGCATCCGCCATGATGAATCGGGCGCGGATTTCCTTCCGTGCCGGATCGTAGGACGAGACGATGAACGCATTGGCGTCCATCAGCTCGCTGATGTAGCGACAGATCGTCTCGTAGAGATCGAGAAGGTTCGTTGTCTCCCCCAGGACGAGGGTGAACTGATGCACAAGGCTCTGCTGTTCGAGCAACCTTTGGAGCCGTTGCTGATCTGAAGGGAGCGTGGTTTCGTCGCCGTTCACGCAGAGAGAATAGCACACCCGACCCGGCGATCAACTGTGGGCACGTGGTGGGATGCCCTCCGTTCCAGTCCTGTCTCTTCATCCCCCCAGAGAACGATGGACGTCCGAGCACCGTCCCTCGCAGGTCGACAGCGGGGAGAAGCCCGGGGAAGCGGAAGCAGGGGCTGTTGCCCCCGCTTCCTGTGTCTGTACGGAGATCCGCGATGAAGCACCCGGCTCACAGTCCGCGGCGCATCTGCCGACCTCCGCTCATGCCATGCGGGCCCGTGCCGTCCGCCACCATCTGCTGCAGGCGAAGCTGCTGCATCTGCTGGATGGACTGGCCGTCGCCGTTCATCAAGCACTCGGTCATGCCGTCGCACATGCACGTTCGATCACGGCCTACAAACCGACCCTGCGCAGCTAGGGCCCCGAAGGCCACCAGCCCCACCCACAGCGTCACGATGCCCAGTCTCGTCCACTTCGTCATGCGTCACCTCCTTCGGTTCGTCCTCAGCCTGAGGTTGGACCTACCATGCCCGCAGGGGGTGGAGTTCGCGTGGCCAGCCTGTGTCAGCTCGGAGGACAAACGCCGCAGACATCCCGCGTTCAGCGGGCACTGCGCGGACGCGAACGACGGTTCGGAAGAAGACCACCGGGATTCGGCCCGTTGGCCTTCACTGGGGAGCGCGAACCCAGCGCGCGGAGAGCACCGGGGAGAGGAAGAGCGTGTTCAGCGAAGAACGGAAGATCCTCTCGCTGGCCTGCCCACTCCGCATGTACTACGGATCACGATCCACAGGTTCACGGCTTCCCCGCCACAACGAAGAATACGGACGTCTTCCCGACGGGAACGGCCCCGTACAGCCGGCCGAAGGCGCGGGTGATCGCGTCCATGTACGGGGAGAGCTTCAGAAGCAGGTCCTCAAGGTGAGCGGGGCTGAAGAAGTCCCGCGCCAGCCAGGTGATGTTGCCGAACGCCTTGACGCCCCTGAACCCCGCTTCCCCGACGAAGGCCGTCGTCTCCTGCGGTGAGCGATGCCTGAGCTCGAAGAACCGCGCTGAGAGAAGGGCCCCCCGAGCACTCTCCAGAAGAGGGATCCCCAACACACGGTCATCGGGGGAAACGAGACGCAGCCCAGGCTCGTCTCCAGTGCTCTGAAACGTGGGGACCGGGCCGATCAGTCCAGCCGCCTGGCGCAGGACCTCATCGGCCCGAAACCGGAGCTCGTACTCCGCCTCCCGCAAGGGCGCGAGGGAACGATGGACGAGTCGGTACACCGCTGTCTCCTCCTCGATATACAGCTCGGCCGTTTCCTCGACGGGGCCCCGCAACTCCGCCGTCAGGTCTTCAAACGTCGCCGCGAACCGGCCGCCAGGGCGAAGAACCCGAAACGCCTCGCGAAGAACCTTATCCGGATCGGTGCTTTGCTCGATCGCACACGCTGAAACCACCCCATCGAATGCCCCATCGGAAAACGGGAGTTCTTCGGCGGGAGCGCAGACCACCTCCACGTTCCGAAGTCCGAGGCGCCGGGTGTTGTCCCGTGCAAGATCGGCCCGACGTGGAGAGGGGTCCACGGCCACCACCTCCTGAACGTGCCGGGCAAGAGAAAGAGCGGGCCAGCCATCGCCGGTCCCGATGTCGAGGACACGCTGCGCCCTCCCCAGTCCAGCGAGAAACGCCCCCACCCGCGCTTCTTCCACCCAGTCGAACGGTTGAGCGGGGTCGGCTGGGCGGTGGACCCACGGCAGGGCCTCCGCGGCCTGCCACACCATCCGCTCGTAGCGCAGCTCAGCGGAGGTCGCCCGGTCCAAGCCTAAGTGGTCCCGAACCCAGGTCTCGATCGTCACGGCCCGCTCACGAGGGATGCCACGTCCCACACCCACACCATCCCGTTGTCGGATGCAGTGAGGAGGAGCGTCCCGTCCGGGGAGAACGCGACCTCGGCCAGGACAGCGTCGTGTCCCTCTAGAACGGCCACGCACACCCCGGCCTCGGGATCCCACAGGCGTGCCGTCTCATCGAGAGAGCCCGACGCGAGGAGCGTCCCGTCCGGGGATACGGCCACGGTGACCGCACAGCTGTCGTGCCCCCACAGCTCGCCGTACAGAAACCCCACCGCCGTGTCGCGCAGGCGGAGGACCTTGCCCGAGCCCACCACGAGGAAGTACCCGTCCGGGGTGAACGCCACGTCCCACGCCTTGTCGGTGAAGCTGCCAGCCTCCTCCCAGGTCGCGGTATCCCACAGCACGGCGCGGTCGATGCCGGCGGTGGCCATGAGCGCACCGTCGGGCGAGAACACGATCTCCCGCACGGGAACGGTGTGGGGCGTCTTCTTCCACAGAGGTGCCTCCCCACCCAGCTCCCACAGCCGCAAAGCGCCATCGGCGGTCCCCACGAAGAGCGCGTCTCCCGGCGCAAACCGGACCGCGCTCACCATCCCCCACGACCCGCGGATCGTGAACACGAGTTCCCAACTCGCCACGGCCCAGATCCGAACCTCGTTCATCGCCCCGACCGCAAGCCGCGTTCCATCCAGAGAGAAAGCGAGGGAGAACACGTTCGCATCCG
>DYGJ01000016.1:0-608 GCA_020724765.1 Thermotoga sp.
GGCGCATGGGGACAAGTCTACCGCTGAAATGTGAAGGAACCGTGAACGCTCTGCCGGCCCGTGGTGGCCACCTTGCTTCCGGGAAGATCACGCACGAAGTTGCACTGGGCCCAGACCATCTGGTGACGCTACTCCTGACCCACATGACAGCCCTGATGCTACGCCATCGGTTTCCGCACAGAAGAGTCGCCTTCGATGCTGCTACGGAGCCGCCCTCTGCGTACGCAGACCGCTTGACCCGATCGGATGAGTTAACGAGTGCGATCAGAAGAGGAGAGGCGCCGATCATCGTGATCGGAGCGGAGACACTGAACCAGGAGGGGCAAGGCAGCTCTACTTCGTCGAAAGCCCGCGCGCCGCAGATCGTCCGTAGAAGCCTAAGGCCTTCGTCCGAAGCTTGTTTCCTGTCGGCACTACAACCCCCGAAAGACCTCAAACTCCGTCCTGCTCGACCGCACTCGCTGGTTCGTCGGGTAGGATAAGCCCATGCCGGGTTCGGAAGCAGTCCTCTCGGGGCAGCACACACTGGAATAGATTTCGCATCGGCACTTCATGTGGAACAGTCCCGGAGGGTTCGAAGCACCCGCAGTACACATGACCCAGACCCT
>DYGJ01000016.1:618-14069 GCA_020724765.1 Thermotoga sp.
CGCCCTTGTGGCCGGGCGCAGCTAGGGAGTACGCCTGTGAACCCGGGGTGGTTCGATCTCGATACGATGGCGCTTGGCGTACCAGATCTGCCTGTACTGCTGAGGTCGTGTCGGTGACGTCCTTCCCTGGCTGACGCAATAGGGAGACACCGATCACTGACTCGTCGCCTGCCGCCACGGTCGAGTGCACGAACGACTTGAGGCAGCACCCCATGCGTCTTCAGGGATTCGGGTGAGGCACCTCATAGCGTTGAACAGCCTCTACGGGAAAGCTATGATCATCACACACGCCGCATTGAGGGAGTGGTCGATGAAGTCAGCCGAAGCGTTTTTCAACTGGGCGTTCCGATCCAGGGCGCAGACCGTGATCAAGCTCCATGAGGGAGAAGCGATGGCGAAGGAGAAGGTCTTCCTCAGTTTCTGCTCCCACAACCCGGCCTTCATCTCTGACGGTCCAGGCGGACTCAACGGCAGCATCAAGGGGGTCGGGTTCCTCCCCAAGCCCGAGTACTTGGAGCAGACGCTGGAAGCCTACATCCAGCACATCAGGAGCTACGATGGGGATGATGTGGCATACAGCAAGCGTGGTCTGGCCCTGCTGGTCAGACACCTGTACAGCCCCGAGGTGTACGACCGCATCGACTTCACTCGGCTCGGCAGCCTGGAGATGGCTAAGAAGCACAGCTGGGAGAACTACAGGGCTAATCCGAAAGCGACCCTCATCTACTACCAGCCGCCGGTGATCTCCTACGAACTTCGCGGAACCATCGAGATCTACGACGAGGCAACGTCGGGCAAGCGTGAGCTGTACCAGCAGTTCATCAACGCCCAGCACGATGTGTACCACCGCCCCGACATGAACCGCTGGCTCAAGTACCCTGCCTACGTGTTCACCATCAGGGAGATCTGGGACAACTGCGCGTCCAAAGAGGGATTCGGAGCGCAGATGCAGTACCCCTTCTGAAGCGTAGTCCTCAGCGCGACCGGACTTGCCGCGCTCCCTCGGGTGGGCCGCTGTGGGTGTCCGGGTCTGCGGTGCAAAGAGGTCTGTACCCCACACTCCCCACAGCGACCGGTCAGTCGGAGTTGTTCCCTGGAGATCAGATCGCGCATCTACCCGTACTTACCTGCTGAATCACAGCCGACTACACGGAGGCTGTGAACGATCAGTAGCACCGCGAGGACGGCCAGCGCGAGAGTCGCGCTGTAGAGAACGGGATGATGCACCTGGAGCACGCCCAGCCTGTCCAATAGCTTGTAGATGAGGATCGGCACGTACATCGTCATCAGGACATACGTGCCGCGCGTGATCCGGTCGAGTTCCGGCCGGCCATTGGATAGGCCCTTCTTCAGCTTCGCGAATAGCAGGATACCTGCATGCATCGCCAGAAGAAGCGGAGCAAAGAACCGTCCCGGTGCGATCTGAAGGAGACTGATGGAACCGAACATCAGGAGCTGCGCTGCGCCGAAGGCCAAAGCGCTCGCCTTCTGGGTCATGCGCGATCTCTCACCCGCCGGACTTCGGGGATACAGGCTCGTGAAGGCTGTCCGCCACCTGCTGAGCAGAGAAACCGGAGATCAGATGGCACGCAACCTGATGGTCAGGCTCGACCTCCACCAACTTCGCGGGAACGGTCCGACAGCCCTTCATCGCAGACGGACACCGCTGCCAGAACCTGCACCCCGCGGGCGGGTCGATCGGGCTAGGGGTGTCGCCCTTGAGCAGGATCCGATCGCGTGGCTTTGTCACATCGATGTCCAGGACTGCCGACAGCAGAGCTTTCGTATAGGGATGGAGAGGATTGGCGAAGATGGCATCCGATGAACCCGACTCCATGATCATTCCCAGGTACATCACCACCATGTTCTGGCAGATGTTTTTGACCACCGCTAGGTTGTGCGAGACGAAGACGTAGGTGAGGTGTCGGCTCTTTTGGATGTCCATCAGAAGGTTCAGAATCTGCGCATGCACCGACACATCCAACGCACTGACAGGCTCATCACACACAAGGAACCTCGGGTTGAGGATGATCGAACGCGCGATCCCGATACGCTGACGCTGCCCGCCGGAGAAGTCCGAAGGGTACCGGTACATGTCTTCCTCATCCAATCCGACCAGCTTCAGGAGTTCCAGCACCTTCCCCTTCATGACCGTCTCGCTGGCCTGTCCTCTGATATACAGGGGTTCTCTGATGATCTCGTAGACGGAGAACCTCGGATTCAGTGAAGAGAAGGGATCCTGGAAGATCATCTGCATCTCCCGCCGAGCCTCCTTGAACGCCTTGGGATTCAACGCGTAGAGGTCCACTCCTTGAAAACGCACGGTTCCTGCGGTCGGTCGCACCATGCCGATCATGGCATTGGCGAGGGTGGTTTTCCCGCAACCCGACTCACCGACGATGCCGAAGGTCTCGCCCTCTGATACCTCCAGGCTGACATCTGTCACCGCCTGGATCCAGCACTTCTTGCTGAACGGATACGGTCCTTTGACCGGGAAATCGACCGAAACGTTCTCCATCTCCAGCAAGGGCTGGGGATCGGGGCTGTTCCGGGTCATGACCGCACCTCATGCGGTTGACGCAAAGGATGCCAACAGCGGACTGCTCGCCCATCGTCCGGACCTTCCAGGCGGGGCATGCGCTGCCGACATGGGTCGTTCGAACGGGGACAGCGGGGATGGAAGTAGCAGCCCGTCGGTTTGCGCATTGGATGGGGCACGGCGTCCGGTATCTGGACAAACGGCTGCCTCTCGTCGGAGATCCGGGGGACGGAAGCCAGCAGGCCGTGGGTGTATGGGTGCAGCGGCTCCAGGAAGATCTCCTGCATCGCAGCTCGCTCCACGATCTTGCCGGCGTACATGACGTATACCGTATCCGCCATGTTGGCCACCACACTCAGATCGTGGGTGATCAGCAGGGCCGACACCCGATGGACACGCTGCATGTTCTTCAGCACGTCCAACACCTGGGCTTGGATGGTGACGTCGAGGGCGGTGGTCGGCTCATCGGCGATGATCAGTTTGGGCACGCAGGCGAATGCCAGGGCAATGAGCACCCGCTGGCGCATCCCTCCCGATAGCTGATGGGGATAGCTGTTGGCCCGGGACCGAGCTTCGGGGACCTCCACCAGCTCGAGTGCCTCGATGGTGCGCTGCCGGGCTTCTCGTCGGGACAGTCGGCTGTGACGGAGGTAGATCTCGTCAATCTGCTTGCCCACGGTCATCACCGGGTTCAGCGCGGTCATGGCGTCCTGGAAGATCATGGCCATGTGCTTCCCGCGGATCCGCTCCATCTGTCTGTCTGGGAGATGGGTCAGGTCCAGATCATCGAGCCAAAGCTTGTCTACTCGGCAGACCGCGGGGGGGGTGTTGAGCAGCTTCATGATCGCCAGGGCGCTGACGCTCTTGCCGCAACCGGACTCCCCCACCAGAGCGGCGCACTCGCCCCGGTGGATGTCCAGGTCGATGCCCTCCACCGCCCGGATGACCCCTCCCGGGCACGGGAAGGCCACCTTCAGATTCCTGACTTCAAGCACCGTATCAGCCATGGCACCCTTCCGGGGTGGGGGCATCGGACCGATCGGGCGGCTCCCGGACCACGCTCTCCTCCTCTTCCATGGACCGGAACACCTCGTCCAGGTAGGTGTTGTTCAGGTGCTTGAAGAGCTTGTAGATGCTGCTTGATGCCTTCATCCTGGGGTTGAAGACCTCTTCCATGACGATGCCGATCCGCATGAACGAGAACACGGAGAGGAAGATGCCGATCCCGGGGGCGATGATCCACCACCACGCCCCGAATAGCAGTGCTCCGCCCCCTTGAGCTTCAGCCAACATCTTCCCCCAACTGATCGCCGTGGGATCGCCCAAGCCCAAGAAGCTCAGCCCCGCCTCCGCAACCATGATGCCGGCGCTGGTCAAGGCGGTGTTCATGATAATGAGGTGAGAGGTTCCCGGAAGGATGTGCTTGGTCATGATGTACCACCTGCTGGCGCCGGCCAGTTCAGCAGCCTTCACGTAGTTGCTGTTCTTGAGCACCAACACCAGGGAGCGTATGACCCTCGCCAGTCCGGTCCACCCGAAGATCACGAACACCAGAACGATCACGAAGTAACTCCTGCCCAACAGGCTGGTCAGAACGATGATGAGCGGCAGCGTCGGTATGACCAGCATGATGTCGACAACCCGCACGATGAGGTTGTCGACGAAGCCACCCAGGTACCCGGCCATGACACCCATCAGGGCACCCAGGAAAGCGAGGGCCACCCCGGTGCCGATGCCGATCATCAAGGAGACCCGTGAGCCGTAGATGAGCATGCTGAATATGTCCTGCCCGGTGGTGGTGGTGGTCCCCAGGGGATGCTGCCAACTCGGCCGCAGTCCCTTGGCAGCCCGCTGGGTGACATCGTAGGGATCGTACGGAGCCAGAATCGGGGCGAGGATCGCCACGAGTACCAAGCAGCCCGCCAGGATCAGCCCCAACCTACCCTGGGGATGCTGCCACAGCTTCCTAACGAAGGTCACGAGCGAACCGCCCCTCTGCGCAACTTGGAGGAGCACGTTGGGCCGACTCATCGTTTGTCTCCAACGGTCACGCGCGGATCCAGAATCACGTAGAGCAGCTCGGTCACCAGGTTGGCCAGAATCGCAAACGCTGAAAGGAACAACATGATACCCATCATCAACGGGTAGTCCTTGGTGCTGTTCGCTTCCAGAAACAGGGTACCCATGCCCTGCCAGTTGAACACCTGCTCGATGATGATGGCCCCGCCGATCAAGCCGCCGATGTTCATGCCGATCGAGGTCGCCAATGGGAGCAGGGCGTTCCGCAGAACGTGCTTGTACAAAACCGTGGCCTGAGGCAGTCCCTTGGCTCGGGCCGTGACGACGTAGTCCTCGTTGGTCACAGCGATCACGCTGTTCCGGGTGATCTGGGAGTAGCCGATGATCCCGCCCAGCGACATGCTCATGATGGGCAGGGCAGCGTTGGTGAACACCATCCGGATGGCGTCCCAGCTCCAGTCGAACTGGGCAACCATGTTGGGGTTCGTGTACGCCGGAAACAGCTCCAGTCTGAACCCGAGGTAGAAGGACAGCATCAAAGCGATGAAGAAGCTGGGCAGGGCAACGCTGACGGTGGACGCGTTCAGCAGCAGCGTATCCTGCCACCGACCGCGCTTCCAGGCAGCCACCGTGCCGAACAGCAGACCGGCGAACAAGCTGATGACGAGTGTGCTCACCGACAGCACCAGGGTCCACGGCAACCTCTGGGCGATCAGCGCCGTCACTTTGGGGGATCCGGAGCGAAGCGATGTGCCCAGGTCCAAGCGCAACAGCCCCTGCAGGTAGCGGACGTACTGCTGGAAAGCCGACACATCGAAACCGTACTGCTCACGGGTGAACTGCTTGATGATCTCGTACTCGATGGTGGACATCCCACCCTGCGGCGGGTAGTAGCGCTCCGCGGGATCGTGCACGCCGATGCGGGGGATGAAGAAGTTGAGCGTCAGCACGACGAAGAAGATGAACACCGCGTACAGAATCCTTTGGATGACATAACTTCTTTTCACATCGCCTCACCCCCGATGCGCTGCGAAAAGCTTTCCCCAGCCGGTTCGGATGACGCCGCGCGGCCCACGGAATCTACGCGCCGGATCTGTTGCAGATTGGTGGAGTTGAAGACCGTAGCTCCAGGAACCACCTCGTAGTCCGTGTACCGGTCCGTACGGGCAATCGAGATGACCTGCGGGCTGTACAGAGGCACCTTGTAGAACGCCTCCGCGATCACGGGCTGCAGCTCGTACAGAAGTTGGTACTTCCGGTGCAGGTTCAGGGTGGATCGCATCTCCTCGATGCCCTTCGCCAGATCGGGGTAGACCAACCGTCCGTAGTTGGAGGTGCGTCCCAGGGCCACGAAGTGGGCGTTGAACATGATGTCCACATTCGCTAACGAGAAGATCACCCCGTGAATGGTCATGTCGAAGCGGCTCGTCCACAGGTAGGTGGTCTCCGGGGAGCTGCCCTTGGCCTGATAGCGGATCTCGATGCCGATCTTCTGAAGCTGGACCTCCAGAAACGCAATCAGCTCGATCTCGCCAGGATGGCCCAGAACGCCGAAGGATACCCGTTCGCCGTTGAGCAGACGGTAGCCGTGCTGGTCCTTCTCCGGCAGGATCTGGTCCAGTAGCTGGTTCGCCCGCTCCAGCCGCGCCGCGTAGTCCCCCTTGAGGATATCCGCGTTGGGATTGTAGAAGTCGGTCAAGGTCTCCCGGATCAGCCCGGCGCTCACCCGTGTGGCCGCGCCATTGGCCACCAAACGAATGAGCATCTCACTATCGATGGCCAGCGCAATGGCCTGACGCAGGTCTCGGTTGGCCAGCAGGTTGCGCATGGGAGTCCGCTCACCCGCCACCGGGTTGACGTTGAACACCAGGGTCTGGGTGAATGTGCCTTCGGAAACCGACAAGAACAGGTCATCCCGACCTTCGAACAGGCGGACGTAGTTGGGGCTCAGGGCAGCGCTGAGCATATCGATATGGCCCTGCATGACCGCGTAGATGGCTACGTTGAGTTCCTGGTACAGAATCAGGCGGATCGTCTCCACAGTATAGAGGGGAGTGCCATCGTCGCGGGTCAGGTGGTAGAGCTCGTTGCGCCGCAGGACGAGTTGCGACGGTCCTGATACAGCCGGGTCGAGCACGTACGGACCGTTCCCCACGGGGTTCTGGTACAGGTACTGCATCCGCGCGTCGGGGTTCCGGCTGTTCAGCTGGTTCTCCCGGCTGACGACCGGCTCCCAGAGATGCCTGGGCAGGATCAGGACCGTTGTGAACAGGCTGGTTACCGCGCCCAGAACGCTGCGGACGTGGAGGTAGATCACCTGGTCCCGATCCGTGTCGTCAATGGGATACCCCTGTTCAACAGCCCCGTGGTTGTAGGTGAAGATCCCCTGTAGCTGGAGCTGGCCGGAATTGGAGTATAGGTGAAGGAGATCGGCAGTCCAGGCCAGAGCGCCGGCGTGGTTCGACAGGTAGTTGTTCCGGGCGATGTCCAGGGTGTAGTACACGTCGTCGGCGGTCACCGGCTGCCCGTCGCTCCACCGGGCGCGCGGGTCGAGCTCGATTCGAACGGTGAGATACCGCTCGATCTGACCCGTCTGTGGGTTGCGGAGGGTCTTCAGACCGTGTTCTTCCAGGCGCTCGTAGTCAACGCTCCCCGAATCCGTCACGATGGGCCGGACCTGGACGTCCACGTAGTACCACTGCCGGGCGAGGTTGGGCAGGAACCCGCCGGTATCGTCGTCGTACGTAAACAGTGTGCTGTAGAGCATGCTGGCGATGGTAGGAGCGATGCCTTCCCGAGAGAGCCAGGGCATGAAGGCGGCGGGGAAGGACGATTCAACGACACCCACATACAGGGTATTCGTCTCGTCGGTCCGGCGGGGATACTCGCTCTTCTGGCAGCCTGTCAGAAGTAAAGCTACACCGGCAATCAGCGCGAGGCAGGCGGGTAGGAACCCCTGCTTCGTAGACATCCCCTTCTCCCTGTGGCGAAGAGCATCTGGCATCGGTAGCAAGCAGGCCCCGCCTGGCCCAGGCCATACTGGGCCTGGCGGGGTCAAGCCAGCCGTCATGACAGCTTACGACCTCACTGTCGTTTGAGACTGAAGCCCAGACCACCCATGGTCGTAGCGGTCATGCCTGGGAGGACGATGCTGAAGTTCAGTCCGGATTCGCTGACGGAACAGATCGGAGCCGGGTCCATCCCCGCCAGCACCACATTGAGGGTCATGGCGCGCCGCATCTGGAAGGTTCCCGTGCTGTCGACAACCGGCTGTCCGGTGTCATCGGAGATCAGCAGCTTGTAGGTGCCGTTCGGGTTGAGCGTCAGAAGAGTCTTGTACTCAACTCCCTCATGCGTTGCCGAGCCGGCGAAGGTCCCCTGGACAGCCCGACCGTACATGACCATCTGGGTCGCCGGCATGGCGCCGATTACCCGGAAGCTCCCGGTCAACACCAGGTTCTCCAATGTCGCGCTGTACCCAGCCCCGCCTTCCGGTTCGAACGTGATCGTCGTACCCGTGACGTCGTAGGATCCGGATTCCTCATAGGGCTGAGGCTGCCCGACATCCACGGTGTAGCGATAATGGCCGAACACGTCCAGAACCAGGGTCGCCTTGGCGGTATACATGGCGGTGGTTTTCTCGGCGAAATACGTGCCGGCCACATGGGCGTGGGTCGCGATGCGGAGGAGCCTGTTCGTCCTGGTTGCGGCCATCGCCGAGGGGCGGATGCCGATCGTGATCTGGCCATCGGCAGTGATCGTTCCCTGCACCGACGGCTCGTCGGCGGGATCAAGAGTGAACTGCTCTCCAGACACATTCCAGCTTCCGGTCTCGCTGTAGGCATAGGCCGTCCCCCCCATCGTGAACTCGCTGGAGAAGACATAGCGCAGCCCCGGCTTCAGTTGAAGGCTGTACACGTACTCAACCGTGGCGCCCATGGCTTGGGTGGAATGGGAGCCTACATAGGTGCCGTAGTACTCGGCCAAGGCCAGGGTGTCCGCGGTTAGGGTGTACACGATCTCCGGATCATCCGGATCTTCCGCTGTATTCAGAATGTTGCTCTGACCGTAAGGCAGACGGGATTGGAACACGAGGTTGGGGCCGTCCAGCACAAAGGTAGCCGTCTTGGGATTGTCGGGAGTGTGCTCCTTGTAGATCATCATGTAGACACCCTTGCTCTCGGCGAGCACTCCCGTGCCGCGGCTCTCGCTGGGATCGAATCTGGTGTTGGGGGAGAGCATGAACGTCCCGTCGGCGCCGATCCGCAAGTAGAACACCAATGGCATCCCCAGCCGGGTGATGTCGATCTGGTAGTCGCCGGCGATCCCTTGGAACCGGGTAGATCCGACTGCCGACAGGCTAAGAACCACAAGGGCCATCAAAGAGAGAACAACACCTGCTCCGAGCTTCCTTGCCATACCGATCCTCCTCCTCGCCTGCAACTAGAGTCTGGGTTGGCTGGAGCGAGCATGGAAACCCGTCTCCGCTCCAACCTCGTCAGCCTAACATAGCCACTGACACCCCGTCATGTCAAGGGCATCTTGTGGGTACCCCCATCTTCGGTGACGTGCTCCCCGCGAACTGGTCCACGGATGAGGTGAATCCTAACCTTGGCTGACGTAACGAAGGGATGCGAGCCGCCTCCCTGTCGACGCAGTGACCTCCGATAGCCCTCAAGCGCAGTCCTGCTCGACCGCAGCTGCCAGTTCTTCAGGCAGGATCAGCCCATGCCGGGTTTGAAAGTAGTCCTCTAGGGGTAGCCAGCTCCAGAAGCGCCTTCCCGTCTGCGCTTCCGGAGGTGGGGGCTCAGAGGATTCAAACCGCGCGAGATGAGTGGTAGAACGGAGCCACGCTCACACAGCTGACCTGGCGACCGCTCTCTGCACGGCTTCCGCTATCCCACAGGGTCTCTGCTTCGCCTCCGGACCATCTCCAGGGGGCTGGGTCGCGGTGCGGATTCACGTGCAGCTTCGACTTCTCCAGATCATCCTACGCAGGTACGTGTCTCCTTCCACGGCGATCAGACCGATGCCCAGCGTGTTGATGAACCCGTGGGTGAAGATCGCCAACCACAGGTTGAACCCGCTCAAGATGACAATCCCGCCCAGGATCGCCCCTATCATGCCTGTGCTCAGTACACCGCACCGGTTCTGGTAGCCGTGGGATAGCCCAAACACAGCTGACGTGACCACCACGTTGAGAGTGGACGCACCCCACCCTGTTCCCATCAGGTTGGCGAGCTCCGTCATTAGGAACCCCCGGTAGATGCCTTCCTCAAGGAACACGACGACTACCCACACCAAGAGCATCATCTGGAGGAAGCCCTTCCAGCTCTTCTTGACGAACTTGAACGCACTGTGATCGTGGGCGTCGCCCGCGATTCGCTCGGTCAGGGGTTCGATCACCGCCACGGTCAGGAGCTGGATGAACACGCCCAGCCCCAGCGCCAAGAGCACAGTGGCTGCCCAGTTCGCTGGCGCGCTGAGGCCGATGTCCGCGACCGTGTTGCCCCGCAACCAGTAGGCCAGCGCGATGATGACGACCGACCCCAGCACGCCCAGGCCCGGCTGTTTCCTGAGGCCTGTGAGCACCAAGAGCGCAGACACAGCTACGACGAGCAGAATGCTGATAGCTTCAGGTGGAACGCCCACTGTCGTGGTCCCTCCGTACGTCTGGAAGTGGCGTCGGACTCCTCCTGGACTGCGGGATCGGGGTCCGTTGGGGGAGGCTCAGGATCGCTGTGCCTGGTCGCGCCTCTGCGGGTCGGTCGGTGCACATGCCGGGGAGTATACAGCGTGCGCTGGCGACAGCAGCAGCTCCGCAACGGCAGCCCGGCGGTTCAGGGAAGGGTCGGGCAGCAGGAGGCGCCGTCACGCAGGCCAGCAAGGCGCTACACAGGCTCAGCCGTGTGCGGCTGTGGGACGCGACGGCGGTGCCAGATGTGAGGTTCAGTTGCCAGCCGCCTTGCTGGACTCCACGCGCATGGCCCGATTCCAGATCGAGGGGGAGCCTATGGCAAACGGAGGCAAGCTGAGTGGGTCGGTGGCCGTGGTCGCGGGTGCTACTCGGGGAGCGGGACGGGGGATCGCCTGCAGCCTCGGAGAAGCCGGGGCAACCGTCTACTGCACGGGACGAAGCGTCAAGGGGGCTCGCTCGCCCGTCGACCGCCCCGAGACGATCGAGGAGACAGCGGAGATGGTCTCGTCCCGAGGTGGACACGGCATCTGGGTCCAGGTCGATCACACCGACGCAAGCCAAGTCCGCATGCTGTTTGAGCGCGTGCGCGATGAGCAGGACGGCCGCCTGGACATTCTCGTAAACGACATGACCGGCGAGGCGTTCATGGAGCTCAAGTCGTTCGTGGATCATCCACTGGAGAAGGGGCTGAAGGTGATCGAAAACGGCTCGCTCTCGCACGTCATCACGAGCCACTTCGCTGCTCCGCTGATGATCAAGAGGGGGAAGGGCTTGATCGTCGAGGTCACCGACGGGATCAGCTTCGAACTGCGCGAGTTCAACTTCTACTACGACCTCGAGAAGGCCATCAACATCCGGCTCGCGCAATCTCTCGCCCACCAACTCCGCGCCCATCGGGTCGCGGTTGTGGCGCTGACTCCAGGCATGCTGAGATCTGAGGCGATGCTGGAGCACTTCGGGGTGACGGAGGAGAACTGGCGGGACGGAATCAAACATCAGAGTGATCTCGCCTATTCGGAGACCCCCTTCTACATCGGCAGAGCTGTGGTCGCGCTCGCTTGTGACAGGCGGGTCATGAGCAAGAGCGGGCGGGCCCACGTCTCAGGCAGGCTCGCCCGCGAGTACGGGTTCACGGACATTGATGGGACGCAGCCCCTGTGGCACTATGGGATGTGAGAACGGCCTGCCTGTCGGCATGGCAAACGCCGACAAGCCTCACGCGCTGTCCTGCACGTCCGCGCCTGTCAGTTCTTCAGGCAGGGTCAAGCTATGCCGGGTTCGGAGGCAGTCCTCTAGGGGTAGCAGACTCCAGACGCGCCTTGGCATCGGCCCTCCAGGAGACAAGGTCTCAGAGGATTCAGACTACCGGCAGGGCACGTGACACGAATCCTCGCTCCCCTCCTGGCCTCCCCGCAGCTGGACTCGGGTGGAGCAGTTTCCGGGCAGCCCGAGGCGGCTCACTGGTGGGCGCGGCTCAGAAGCATTGTCCTGATGACGGACTCTCTGCTGACTGGCCATGTACGCGCTGCGCCTCTGGGACGACCGTGCCCCAAGGGCGCAGAGGGATGAGAGGATCACCGAGGCCTGGGAGACGCTCAGAAGGCGGGCGCAGGGCGTCGATGCTCTTCCTCAACGCCGCCGCCACCCCCTTGGCACCTTCGCTGTTCAGATGAACCCCGTCGAGGGTCAGCCGAAGCCCCCTGCGAGAGGCGACTGAGTCTACCTGGGCCGGCGAGCGCAGAAAGAGCGTATCGCAGGCGATTGCCGCGACGCTCTTCGGGAGGTAGTCGGACTGACGCTCCTTCGGCAGTCTCTCCGACAGATAGGTTCGGAGATCCAGGTACTGCACGGCATCGAACAACGCGCTCAACGAGGCAATGACTTCGCAGAAGCCCTCAAGCTCAGTGTTCCAGGGGGTCGCCAGATCCTCCCCGACAAAGAGCGGTGAGACTGCGAGGACACGATTCGCTCTCCCGCAGAGAATCTCCAGGGTCCGATGGTAGAACGCGCTGAACTCCGCCAGATCTCTCGCTCGGGGCTGTCGCATGATCCGCTTCAGCATCGAATGGCCGAGTGAGAGCTTCGCGAGGACATCATTCACCCCCACCCATAGAACGGCGACATCCACAGGCCCCTGAAGTCTCCACCGCCGGATTCGGCGGTAGAGACTGATGACTGTGTCTCCACTCTTGCCGCAGTTCACAAGCTTGTCCTCAGGGAGCATCGCTTCGAGCGCCTCAAAGAAGGAAACGCCGGGAATGCCTTCCGTCAGGCTGTCTCCGAAACATGCGACCCTCATCGTCCCCTCTCCTGACCTACTATCGGGGGAGGGTCAACCTCGCAGAATCCCTTCGCGTGCTCCTGCGGGGCGGACGTGGCTGAATGTGGTATGGGAGGGTCTATGGCAAGAGAGAACAGACTTCTGAGAGTTGGGGACAAGGCTCCCGACTTCACATTGCCCGATGCGATGACCGGCGAAGCCGTTCGGCTGTCCGACCTGCTTGGACGCCCGATTCTCATGTACTTCGCTCGTGGCACGTGGTGCCCAACCTGCCGAAGGTGGATGAACAGGATTCGCAACAACATGTCAGAACTCGACAAGCGAAGAGCCGGTACCGCAACCATCATGGCGCAAAGCCCAGCAAGCATCCGCCGACACTTGGAAGAGCGTCCATATCCCTTCCCTGTGCTCGCTGATGCAGACCGAAACGTGGTCAAGGCCTATGGCGTCTATGTGCGGGCAAATCTCGAGTCGATCAACATCGCGCGGCCTGCCAACTTCGTGCTGGATGCCAAAGGGGTGATCCGCTTCATGCACATCGCGAGCGTCCAGGTCGAGTACGCATCCTTCGATGAGATCCTCTCCGCTCTTGATGACCCGGGTTGAGAGCACATGCGGGGTGATGCCGTCTTGAGTTGAGGTACTCGATTGGGATGGAAGACAGCGGATCAGGAGCGAAGGTGGATTAGGTAGCGAGCATCGCCCTAGGAGGCAGCTCACTGGCATGACGGGACACCACGGTCGCCCATCAGTCTCGCCGGCGATGGCGCGAGCCCTTACTTCTGCAGCGCGAGTGACTGAGCCGGGTCCCGGCTGGATCGGGAAGTTAGTTGGCAGCGTGCTCTCCGATCTCGTACCACCGTACATCGTCAACGCCGCTCACCACCTGATAGGCGTGAACGGCCACACGTATG
>DYGJ01000016.1:14079-25502 GCA_020724765.1 Thermotoga sp.
CTCCGGCGAGCTGAGGAGTTCCCAGAGGTCAGGATGTCGCGCTAGGTGCGTCGCGATGTATGCTTGTCTGTCCACTTCGGGAGTCTCGATCGCCTTGCCAAGCGCTGTCAGGACGAGCCGCCTACCTGAATGCCCGGCATCTCCCTCTCGGTCCTCCACAAGAACCGCCACCCTTCGGTCTTGCTGGATGCTCTCGTACTTGAGTGTGCCCCGGTACGTGGCGAAGGCGAGGAACCGCAAGCCCTCCAGGGGCGTGAAGGCCATCAGGCTGGCGTGAGGTTGACCGTCGCGCTGAGTAGCCAGCACAGCAAGCCGGTTCCGCTCAAGCACGCGCCGGATGGTTCCCTCTAGATCGCCAGGGTACTGTGTCATGGGATTGTCTGACCCGCCTTCGGAGGCCGGCCCACCTGCAAGGCCATTTTAGTACACTGTCTCCCAACGAGGCAAACGCCAGTGCATGTGTCTAGGTCTAGGGTCTGGGGTACAGGCTGTCTTCCCCCGATACTCCGACATCGGACCGGATCTCCTTGAACTGCCTCGGCCAGGTTTCAACCAAGACCCTCGCCACCTCCCACACTTGCCGAGACAGGTCGACCGTGAGTAGGATAGAAGCGAGCACTGGAGGAGAGTGACCCAGAGATGGCAAACGTTCTAGTCGTCTACTGCAGCATGTCCGGGAACACGAAGTCCGCGGCTGAAGCAATCGCGGCGGGAGCTCGGAGCGCGGGAGCCACCGTAGTACTCAAAACGGGTACGGAGGCACAACCGGAGGATCTTCTGCAGTGTGACGCCGTCGCCTTGGGGTCCTACGATGCCTTCAGCTACGTAGGCGGAGGGCTGAAGGATTTCTTTGATCGCTCGTTCTACCCCACCCAAGGACAGGTGACGGGCAAACCCTTCGCTGCTTTCATCACACACGGCGGAGGCGGGAAGGCAATTCAGAGCGTCGAATCTCTCGCCCAGTCCTTCAAGCTTGGGAGGATCGCCCCGACCCTGTCCATCAAGGGGAAGCCCGCTGGTCAGGACCTGACTGAGCTCAGGGAGCTTGGAGCGAAGCTTGCTCGGGCAGGAAGAGAATAGCAGGGCTCCGGGCATTGCAGGCTGACGCGTTGCTGTGCCGCAGCATCAGCTCCCGCGTGAGGCCCACAGCATCTACATTGAACCGAGCATCGGTGTCAGATAGCTTGGCCGTGATCGCCTTCGGCCTTCGGCGCTTCCTCGACACCCTTCACACGCCGTCCTGCTCGACCGCACACGCCAGTTCTGCAGGCAGGAGCAGGCCATGCCTGGCTTGAAGGTAATCCTTCAGGGGTAGCAGACTCCAGAAGCGGCTTCCCATGTGAACTCCAGTAGACCGGGTCTCAGAGGATTCAGACTCCCCGCGAGGTACCTGACACGGATTACCCGCTCATTCCCTGGCTTCTTCGTGGCCGGATTCAGGTTGAGCACCCTCCGGAGAACCCGGGCGGTTTAACAGGATGGAGCAAGGACACTCAGCTCAGTTGCGTGGCCACCTGCCCTGTCATGACAGTACTCGAGGTCCCTCATATTGGCCCGGGAAGATCGCGTCGTTCCTTGCCCTGTTCTGCTCCATGGCCCAACGGTCTTCTGCCACTTGGAGTTCCTTGCGTAGCTCCAGCAGTTCGGTCTGGACCCGAGCCTTTGCAGCGGTGGCCGCCTCAAGCCGTCCGGGGATCGCCGCAACCTCGGACTCCGCCGCCCGCTGTCTGTCAGATCTTCTCGGGAGCCGAAGCCCCTGGGCGAAGCCGTGCATCAACATTTCCAGTCTGTGTTCCAGGCTTGTTGCTGCCACGCAGGCTCGGGCCACGTCCTGTTCGCCTCTTCTGACCGCGTGGCGTGCCGCGCTCACATGCGCGGGCGTCACCTCTATTCTGTTCGCTGCTCTAGGCATTGTCAGCTCCCTCCACCTTCCCTGACCTTCCCTCAGCGGGATGCGGCCCACTTCACAAGTCACCCAGCACAGGCTCATGGTTGGCCCCACCTTCGGTTCACTCAGGAAGCAGTTCCACCCCTTCTCTCGGACTCCCATTGCCGTCTCTGTTCAGCATAGGCCCTATAGAGAGAGACACCGCGCTCTGCTCCTATCCGCAGCACGGCCGACTCCAAGGCGCGCCACACCCAGGACAACGCCTCCGCTTCTTCGAGGGGGAACTCAACGGCTCCGCTGGTTGCGCGCAGCCGGTCCATTGCTGCAGCCAGTGCACCCTTGGACTCCTCAACAGCCTTCATGTACTCAGGAGAGTGCTGAGCTTCTCTCAGTACCGCCGCTGCTTCCTCGTCGCAGGTCGTGCCTGGCTCATCCAGTTTGAGCATCCACTCGCCGCACCACGCGGCTCTGTGTGTTCCCGGCCAGCAACCGCAACCCTCACCGGAGGCCTTCTGTGGGGCCGAGCGCCTGCACTCGCCGTGGTCGTTGCCTTCTTCGCTCGCCCACCATGTGCAGTTCTCACACACCTGCTTCCTCTGATCTACCATCTCTTCCCTCCAGCTGACCCTCGCCCCTGCTGCCTAGCGCAGGTCGGGGCCGAGTACACGAGCATCAAAGGGCCCCCACGAGTCCATCTGATCAGAACACGTGAGACTCCTCCAGTTGGCATTCTGCTCACGCTCCCTTGTTCGCCCGGCCCTGCCGCGGGCTTGAAGCACGAGCTGTATCCCTCTTCTCCTTGGATGCGCCAGGCGGAGATGGATTGCGCCTTGTGGCTGAAGACTCAGGGCCGGCGTTTGACCGAGAACCATCCGTGGCTACTCCAATGGACTCGAGGAACTCCGCGACCTTCTCCGCGACGAACCCCTCGTTGAGGGCGTAGTAGCGCACCGGATGCGCGGGCCGGAACCGAACAATCCCATGCAGAGCCAGAAGCTGGAGGTGTCGGGAAACAGTGGGCTCCTTGAGCCCAACTCGACTCGACAAGTCCTCTACCGACAGCTCGCCCTGTTGAGCCAACATCTGCACGATCCGGTTGCGCGACGGGGCGCTCAAGCACTTGAAGAACGAGGCGTACTGGTCTGTCATGTCATCCATTCCTCCCTAGTGACGTATTCGTCCGACAGCCCCGCTTTCCTGGAGACCCCTTGACAAGCGGCGCTACATCACGTATTGTATGCGCAGATAGCTCACTGCGCAAGTGTACCTATCTACCGTCATCAAGGAGGCAGCAATGCCCAGGATATGTCTCACAGACACAAGTCTACTCAGTATTGTCAGGTCGAATGCCATCGCTCTTCTGGGCGTGGCGTTCCTGTTGGGGCTGTACGCCACCGGCCCGTGTCTTCAGTGACGTACGGGACGGCTTCGGAGGGGTGTGATGGGGGTGAGGTGGTTCACGGAGGGCGTTCACGACGGGAGGCAGTGCGTGCGGGACCACGGCGACGTCGGAGCCTGGAACATGGGGATGACACCGGTGTCTCGTTCTGGACGAGAGGTGCTGTCTTCTCGGGGTCGGATCCGATTTCCACGGACAATAGAGGGAGGAGAGAGCGAACATGAGGCTGTTGGCCATTGCTCTCATCGGTGTCCGTTGCCATGGCGCTTGTCTACCAAGGCATCACGTTATGTTGTTCCCAGGGACAGGGCTGATCTGGGCATCTCCAAGATCACGGTCTCGGAGACGCGCTCGGTTCCGTTACTGCCGATCGTTGGCGGCCTGGCATTGGTCGGCGGGATCGTGCTCATCGGACTGAGTCGCCGCGGGGGGTGTAGGTGGCGGATCGCGTGAGGTAGATCCTCGACCAGAGCTTGGCAGGTGCGTTCAGGACACAAACGTGTGAAGCGTTGGGCAGTGCAAGGGTAGATAGGAGGAGGCAGACATGCGTGCAAGACTGATATGTGCGGTGTTGGCCGCTGGCGCGTTGTTCGCGGTGGCGGGCGGGGCGAACCTTTCGCTGTGTGACTACGTCTCTCCGGAGACGTCCCTTTCCCATATGAGTCTCTCGTTTGCCTATCGGTACTACGAGGGCGCATTCGGTACGGACACGGACGTCAACGCAGGCAAACTGAGACTGGATTACGGGAATCTGTGGGACACAAGGGATTTCGGGTACACGCTGGAGGCGTTCGGAGAGCTTTCGCTTCAGAACCTGCGCATCGCCAGCGGATTGGGAGATGCGCTGGGCACGCTCCGCTTCTACCTGGAAGGGGAGAGGCCGGTCTTCGCGTTCGGTGGTGCTCACCTCTACATGGAAACCGGGGACGCGTCGCCGGGACTTCAGGTGAACGTGGGGCTCGGATACGGGCGCTTCTCTGACGTGACACCGCTCGCCAAGGCGATGCGCATCCAGAAGATGCTGATCAGCCGTGGAACTCTGAAGTCTGCACTCCCAGAGTCGGTGCTCATGGCGATGGCGAAGGAGATCGGCCGAAGGGCGGAATACGCGACCGTTGCTGATCTGGTGGATGCTCTGGTCAAGGAAGTCCAGAACGCGGCTGGCGTTCTGCTGGATCCTCGTGCCGTGTTGGCTGTTGAGGATCAGGTGCTCGTCGCCGGAGCGAGGCGGTACTGCGGCTGGGCGGCACAGATCGGCATCGGCTACACGGTTGCCGATCCGCTCGACGGGCCGCGCGACTTCCTGGTGACCGGCGAGTTCGACATGGCCCTGGCTCCTGAGGAAGCGTCGCAGATCCTGTTTCGTGCGAGGCTCAGCGGGCCGATCGACATCTTCAACACGCATCGGCTGGGGCTGACGGTGTCGTACGAGAACGTGCTAGGACCCGTAAGCGTGTTCAACGCACGGCTAAGCGCAACCCGCGTTCAAGTTGCGGGCGCGGGGGCGCGCACTTCGCTGTCTGCCTCATTGGGGTGGTCCGTCACGGTTGGCATGACCGCGCTGTCTCTGCAGCTGACCCTTGCCTACCCAGCGGGCGCAATCCGTATCTCAAAGGACATCAGTATCTCCGTGGTGATGCTGTTGCAGTAGAGCCCACCACCACAAGAAGCAAGTACACCGAGGGAGGTGCGGCGATGCACACACATGTTCTGGTACTTGTGATGACAGGGATTGCCCTATCGACCATCTGGCTGATCTCCTACAGGCGGATGCCCGTCGAGATCATCGTCCGAGTCGAGGGCTACGGGGCAGGAGGCCGACGAAGGCCAGAGGCGAGCGACAAGCACGGGGCCCATCGATGAACGTCATGGTGTTGCTGATGGCGGGGATTTCGCTGGCGGTTGTGTTCCTCGCCTTCTACTTCGTGCCTGTGGGGCTATGGATCTCGGCGCTTGCCGCGGGGGTTCCTGTGGGGCCCGGGACGCTCATCGGAATGCGCTTGAGGAGAGTCAGTCCGGGCAGCGTGATCGGACCGATGATCGCCGCATGGAAGGCAGGGATCAGATTATCCGTTTCTGATCTGGAGGCCCACCATCTTGCGCGTGGCAACGTGGACCGCGTGGTACGGGCGTTGATCTCAGCGGACAAGGCCGGCATCCCGCTCGGCTTCCAGAAGGCGGCGGCGATTGACTTGGCAGGACGCGATGTGTTCGACGCGGTGGCGATGTCCGTCAACCCGCGCGTGATTGAGACGCCGCGCATCGGCGCGGTAGCCAAGGATGGCATCCAGCTCTTCTCTCTAGCTCGCGTGACCGTGCGGGCGAACATCGCGCGCCTGGTGGGCGGTGCCACCGAGGAGACGGTCATCGCCCGCGTGGGCGAAGGCATTGTTTCCGCGATCGGCTCGGCGACGAACCACAAGGAGGTCCTGCAGAACCCAGAGTCAATCTCAAAGCGCGTGCTCGACCGCGGTTTGGATGCGGGAACAGCATTTGAGATCCTGTCCATCGACATCGCCGACATCGACGTAGGACTCAACATTGGCGCGAAGCTCCAGACTGATCAAGCAGAAGCGGACCTCCAGGTGGCCCGGGCCAGGGCCGAGGAACGGAGGGCGATGGCCGTGGCTCAGGAGCAGGAGATGAGCGCGCTAGTCCAGGAGCGGCGCGCGGCGGTGGTGGAGGCCGAGGCTGAGGTGCCGCGGGCAATGGCGGAGGCATTCCGCATGGGACATCTGGGCGTCATGGACTCCTCCCGGAGGAGGAACACACCCGGGCCGACGCCCCCCCAGGTGCCTGAGTAGGCCACAGTCAAGGAGAGGACCCACCCGAGAGTTTGGCGGAAAAAGTCCGATTGGACACCCACCCACCGAACACACACAGCCGGGGGGCCGGCCGGCCCCCCGCCGGAGCCCTCCACGCAACGAAAAGAGGACCACAATGATGATGGCCCGTCCAAGAACCCAACTGCCACCACGGTGGGTGGGGTCGCTTCCATTTCGATCTTCTACACACACCCCCGAGGGGGGACGGGCAGACCCAGGCAGGCAGGGGAGAAAGAAAGAAGCGGAGCACAGGGCCCGGGCCGGTTGTTCTTGCGGAGACCTTAGTTAGGGCCGGCCTCCAGCTTTCTTTGGGAGAAGCTCTTCTACCCAAGGTAGAAAATCCCAAGGCTGTTCCGTTGTGTCTTCTCTTGGTTGACCTTGTGGGATACATGCATACAACAACGTGAGCCGCAGAACCAAGCAGGCCAAGCGGGGAGAGAGAAGAGAAAGAGATGGGGTTGTTGAAGCGGATTCAAATAGACCCTGTGCAGTTCCCAAAGAGGCTGCACAGGGGTTTTCAGCCCATTCTCTTCTCTGTGGTTGGCCCCTGAAGAAAGGGCTCACCCGGTTCTGTCTCTACTACCGTCTTGCCCGCCCTTTCGGCAGAGGGCCAAATCACTCACTGCGCCTCTTCGAGAGGGGCCATGGATCTCGATCTACCTTGGCTCCGTGGCCTCTCTCCTCGCTCATCTCCCCACCTGCTGGCTTGTTAACTAACCGGCCTTTTTTTTCCTCGGCTCCGGCCATGGTGGCCACCGTGGTGTTGGCTGCAGGCGACTCTCCGTCACCGTGGTGACCACTTCCCTCTTTCTCGCCCTCGCCCCCGGAACTGGAAGTGCTTGGCGAACTGCGCTCGGTTCGGGATCGCGCCCTTCGGGAGTCGGTCTTGTAGAACCCGCTACCCTTGTAGATGACACTGAACTGCGACAAGAGCCGGGTCACCTCAGCTGCGCCACACTCGGGACAACCCACGAATGCCAGGTCATGGAACTGCCGGAGCTGACGAAACTCGATGCCACACATGGTGCAACGATAGCGATACATAGGCATAACCTCTCCCCTTCTGCTCTGCTCCCTTCTCGGGGGAAAACCCATCGGTGCCTACACAGCCAAACGGGTTGTCCGTTGGGGGGTCGATAATGGCAATCTGGCCGTCTCCGTCAGATGGTGGACTCTGCTTTTGCTTTGCTTTGTGCTCCCTCCCTCCGAAAGGGTCTGGCCGATGGGGCTAGCCGCAGCGGGCGATGTGCGGCTGGGCTTGTCATCACAGGCGGGAGAGGGATCACGACCAGTGCGGCTCTGAACTTACCCGTCCGCCTCAAGTCCCTTCCGGACCCGCTCTGCAACCTTTCCCGGCATGGTGACGACCTTCATCCCCATCCCACGCCCTGCCTTCGACTCGAACGGCCATGTGCTCACTCTATACCGATACCGGCACCGCCGCCCAAACGCTCCCAGGATTCCCGGCATCTGCGACCTCTCCCGCTTGATCCCCTTCGCCAGTTCCTCCATCGTGATGTCCTGATCGGGGTGGCTCGATAGATACTGGAACACGGCACGCATCCCCGCCGGAGATTCCCTGATCGCCCGTGCGACCATCTTTTCCGTCCACTCCTCCGCAAGCTCGTTCAGCGTCGCGTTGCCGCTTCTCTTCCCTTGCCCGAGGAGTGCATAGACCTCAAGCACTCGCTCCTTCGGCACAGGGACGTTCACGAACTCCTGCACGGGCTACCTCCTCTCTCCACCAACCGTAGACACACATCGGTACATCAGACAATGACATACAGCGCTCGCTCTTCGGCCACAGGCATACTCACGAACCTCTGCATCGACCCACCTCCTCCTTTCTTCTCCGCTTCTCCCTGCCCTGTGCTTCGCCCTGAGGGTAGATAGGCGTCTTCTCGCTAGGTGAGGACATGCAGCTCTTGCTCCTCATGGACGGGAACACTCACCGAGACTCTCATGGGCCACCTCCTTTACAACTAAGATGAGATAGTGTAACAATGTCTAGCTATGTTGTCAAGTCGCAGATACGCAACCAACTGGATCCCCTTGTTGGAGTCGGGAGTGCAGCTGCCCGCCCACAGGAGCCAGTCCTCGGGTGCTGTTGACCTATGGACCAAGCTACAGTGTCGAATGGGTCTCGGTGTCCTCCCGGTGCCACGCCTCAACCATAGACCTGCGCCTTCCCCAGAAGCCATAGGTGGCAACCTGATTGACCTACCTCGGTAGTAGGTCCACTTCCCAGGTTAGTCCACCAGACCCCTGCGTGTAGCCCTGTCCTCGGACCATCGATCAGATCCAAACCGAAACCTGTCGGCTCAACGCTACGACTCCAACAGCGAGCAGCTATGCAATATGCTGCGCTCGCGCCCAGGAGCTCAAGCTGGAGCGCCGTGGACTGGCCTGGCTCTGCAAGTGGAGCGGCCACTGAGGACAGGTCAGAGCTGCCTGACTGTCGTCATGGTGACCCTCGATAGCCCTCAAGCGCAGTCGTGCTCGAACGCACTCGCCATTTCTTCAGGCAGGATCAGCCCATGCCGGGTTTGAACGTAGCCCTCTAGGGGTAGCAGATGCCAGAAGAGCCTTCCCGTCTGCGCTTAAGGAGACAGGGTCGCAAAGGATTCGAACTCCCCGCGGGATACCTGACACGGATGACCCGGTCACCTCCTGATCTCTCCGTAGCCAAGCACAGGTCAGGCACCCCTCCGGACAACCCGGGGCGGTTCAGGACAGAGACCGGCTCTCAAGCAACTCGTGCACGATCTGACAAGAGAGCAACGCGGAGCCACGGGTTAGCCAACCTGGACGAGACCGATCAGGTTCCCGCACGTGTCCTCGAACACAACGGACGTCACGCCACCTGCCTTGAGGGGCTCGCCACGGAACCGGACCCCACGGGATCGCAGGAGCTCGTACTCGGCGCGGATGTCCTTGGAGATGAACGCCGTTGCGGGAATGCCCGCCTCGAAGAGGGCGCGCTGGTACGTCTGGGCCGGCGGGAACGCCATCGGCTCCAGGAGGAGCTCTATGTGGTCATCCCCTTCGGGGGAGACGACCGTTAGCCAGCGGTACTCCCCGTTCGGGAAGTCCTTCTTCTTAAGAAACCAAAGCTTCTCTGTATAGAAGGCGAGAGCCTTCGCCTGATCGTCCACCAGCACGCTGCTCATCCCGATACGCATGGACACCTCCAAGTACCAGAACGTTCACCGAGACCGCTGAACCGGCGAACGGTGTTGCAGGAGCACCTCCCTGTGGCCTGAGTCATCCGGTCTCCGACCGACCAAGGAAGCCTTGATCTTGGCCTGCTGGCTTCATTCGAGGCGACCCGCTCCGGGAGCGAACGATCGTGCTCTTAGAGAAGCCTGTCGAGGATGGCTGCGGTTTGATCGTCCACGAGCGGGGGTGTCCAGTCAACGCTGACTACCGGGACTCCTTGAGCCCGCAATGCGTCGGCGAACCCCGCCAACCCGAGGTTGACCGCCCTCGGACCTTCCCGCAGAAGGAGACCCACTGGAACGTTCTCCGGCGGCTTGCTCATCGCAATCCCTCCACAAGCACTCGGCAGTACAGGGCTGCCTGAGCGTTGCTCGGCAGCACGACCACGCCGGCCTCCTCCAGGCCGATTACCTGCGCCTGGAGTTCCTGCGGGTCACCGTCCGTTCCGCACACCGAGGCCACCACGCTCAGGTACCCGCCGCGGTCGGCGGCGGCGCACTTCGCCTGGATGATAGCAGGGAGGAGGTCACCTACTGGGTCTGGGGACGCGTTGTGCCCAAGGATGAAGTCGAGCATCACCACCGCTACCTCTGCGTGACGCGCTTCCAGGAGGAGCCTCTCGTGGCGGAGAGCGGCATCCATCATCGGGTGCGCACGCCCCTCTGTGAACTGCTCGTCTCCGAGGTCAAGCAGCGTGTGTCCCACACTCCGCATCGGATCGTCGAGTGCGAGACGCGAATCCAGCGGGGCATTGGAATGCACGGCGATCCCACCCTGTTCTAGCACATGCTGGGCCTCGTAACAGAACGTCCCCCCGGCGAATATCCCCCGGACGTACTTCTGCTCGGAAGACATCTGCGCCCGTTCACGGACAACGCTCGCTGCCCAGGCCGTGGGATCGGGGCTCTCCGGCACGGCCGGTCGTCCTCCCACCCATTCCACCGCCCACGCCGCCGCCGCGTCCAGGGTGGAAGCCAACTGAACCCCTTCCCAGGACCGGTCCAACGCGGCTGCCCCCAGAAGACACGCCACCACGGGTTTCCGACACCGCCGGAGGTGTGCGCGCAGCGCGGTCAGGGTCTTCGCACCGGGAGGCTTCGAGACCAGCACAATCACCTTGGTGTCTGGGTCATCTTCGAGTACGCCCAGCGCGGTCCAGGTGGAGACGCCTCCCACTGCCTCGCTCAGGTCTCGGCTGCCGGTACCGATGGCGTGGGAGACGCCCTGCCCGCTCTGGTGGACCAAGCAGGTGACTTCCTGAACGCCTGTTCCGGACGACCCAACTATGCCAATCGAACCCCGCCGCACAACGTTAGCGAACCCGATCCCCATCCCCCGGATGATCGCGGTCCCGCAGTCGGGGCCCATCACGAGAAGCCCCTGTTCATGTGCCAGCAACTTGAGTGCGATCTCGTCATCCACAGAGACGTTGCTGCTGAACAAGAACACGTTCAGCCCGCGCTCCAAGGCTGTTCGCGCTTCGCGCGCGGCGAACCGACCGGGGACGGAGATCACGGCGAGATTAGCCTGAGGGAGCACGGCAAGACCGGCCGCCAGCGTGCGGGGACGCTCTTCCCGTTCCTTCACTTTCTGCGTCAAGAACTCCTCAAGCCTGTCAAGCACAGCACGGATGATCTCGGAGCTCTCTCCCTCGACGGCAACGATCAGGTCGTTCGGACCAGCAGCGGAAAGCCACGGTCCGGTGAACCCGAGCCGGCCCAGGAGCTCCTTGTTGGTATCTGTCCCCATGACAGCAGCCGCTTGGTATACGCCTGGTTCGCGCTCCATGCGCTGCCGCACCTGCATCAGGAACATCGAGTCGAAGTACCGATTCTCCCGTACAATCCCCGAGCGGATCATGGCCGTTCCCTCATCGCTCGACCTGGTACCGGTGGGCAAAACTCACCAGCGCCTGCTGAAAGCACGCCACCGGCGGGCGGACCCAGCCCGCGCCGATGATCGGGTGTCCAGGTTCGCGGTGGGCAATGGCGGTGTCGATCACCGGGAGGATGTTCTTCTGGAGGACCTTGCGAACGTCAATCCCCACCGCCGCCCCACGGAAGTCGAGGGCTGGAATCCGGTAGTCAGGGCT